>JBBQNA010000283.1:0-4013 GCA_038329515.1 Candidatus Limnocylindrales bacterium
AGCAAGTGCCAGGGGTCCCATGGGATGGCCCAGGCCCAGACGCGCACCGGCATCGATGTCGTTGGCGCTGGCGACGCCCTCCGCGTAGGCGCGCATCGCCTCCGCAAGCAGCGGGAACAGCATCCGGTTGACGATGAAGCCCGGTCGATCTGCGCTGGTCAGGGCCGTCTTGCCCATCGACTCGGCCAGACCACGGACCAGGCCCACGGTGGCATCGCTGGTCTCGGGACCCCGGATGATCTCCACCAGGGGCATCGCCGGCACGGGGTTGAAGAAGTGCATCCCGATCACGAGTCCACGTCGAGACGGCCGAGCAGCCGCGGCGAGCGTCGCGATGGACAGCGAGCTGGTGTTGGATGCCAGGACCGCGCCGGGAGGCGCCACGGCGTCGAGCTGCCGGAACAGTCCCGACTTGGCGGGCTCGTCCTCGATGATGGCCTCGATGACGATATCGACGCCGACCGCCCCGGTGTCCAGGTCGGCGGCCACGGACAGCCTGCCGATCGCGGCGGCACCTTCGGCCTCGGTCAGTCGGCCGCTGTCCACCACCCACTGCAACGAGGCCTCGATCCGCGCCCGCCCGGCCACTCCACGCTCGTGCTCCGGTTCGTAGAGCCGGACCTCGTGACCTGCGACGGCGAGGACCTGTGCGATGCCCTGGCCCATGAGGCCGGCACCGCAGACCAGGACGACGCGCCTGATCACGATGCCTGAGCAGGCGACGTGGTCACAGGAAGAAGGGCGGGCTGGTCAGGATGTAGCGGTCTGTGGCGACCACCGGGTGGTCCTCCAGGAGGTGCATCGTGAACGCATCGAGTCGGTAGCGGCGGCCGAGCAGGTAGTCCGTGGCAGCCGTGTTGGCGAGCGGCACGGTCATCGACATCGGCTCGTCGCTCCTGGCCAGGGCATCCGCTTCCACGACGCTGATCGCGGCCGGCATGTCCCGCGGGTCCAGGGTCGCGATGGGTCCCTGGCGGGAGCCGCCGTACGCGTACCCCACGGGAGTCTCGTCGCGCATGAGGATCCAGCCAGGCCCACGAGTCGCCAGCCAGGTGTGGTCCTCGTCCCGACGCGAGCCGAGGATGCGCTCATCGATGCGCGCGATGATGCCCAGGCGATCCTCGGCGGACACCTCCTGCATCGGCCGCACCCGGATCCCGTCCTGCAGCGCCGGTGGCATCTCCGGACGACCCTCGAAGGCATACAGGACGGTGCTGGCACGCATGCCGTGGCGCAGGTAGCGCGACAATGCTGCGGGATCCGAGGTGGCCACGATCGACCGATGGCTGACACCAGTGGCCGGGAATGCACGCTCCAGCAGCATCCGTCCAACACCCTTGCCCTGTGCTTCGGGGAGCGCGAAGAACTCGGTCAGCTCCCGGGTGTCCGCCCGCCGGATGGACCGCGCATAGCCCACCAGCTGGCCGTCGAGCTCGGCGCCCCATGCCTGGTCGGCGGTCGCCTCCAGGTGCTCGAACAGCGAGCGCCACTTGAGCCACTCGGTCTCGTCGTGCTCTACCCATGGCCAGCTCTGGCCCTGCTTGGTCAGCAGGTCCGCGATCGAACGCCGGAAGATGGCGTACGCAGTCCACGTGTCATCAGGCACGAGTCGCCGGATCAGCACGTCACTCATGGGACGTCACCATGATCCCGGCCAGGAGCCGCTCGGCGGTCGTGTACGGATCCGATTCGTGCGCCGCGACCGCACGCACCGCCTCCGCGAGACCGTCACGTGCGGCAACACCGGAGAGTCGGTCACGGACCCGTTCCATGACCAGGCCCACGAGCTGCGCCTCCGCGCGAACTCGCGCCGCGTTGCCCCGACCGGAGGCGGAGTCCTCGGCGGTCGGAGTGCGGCGATCGATGGCTGCAAGCAACTCCACCACACCCGTTCCGCCAACCGCGGACACGAGCAGCACCTCCGGGCGGCGTGGACGAGGGCGGTCGCCTGCGACCCGATCATGCTGCGCGCCAACCGTGAGCATCGCCCGGAGCGAGGCCGCCGCCTGGTCCGCGCCGGGTCGGTCCGCCTTCGTCACGGCCACGATGTCGGCCACCTCCAGTAGACCCGCCTTGAGTGCCTGGACCTCGTCACCCATCTCGGGTGCCTGGACCACGACGGTCGTGTCCGCCAGTGCAGCGACCTCGACTTCTCCCTGGCCCGTGCCCACGGTCTCGATGAGCACCAGCCCAAAGCCGCAGGCGTCGAGCACGGCCGCAGCGTCCACCGTCGCGACGGCCAGCCCGCCGGCATGACCCCGGGTCGCCATCGAGCGGATGAACACGCCGTCATCCGCGGCGTGCTGCTGCATCCGCACCCGGTCGCCCAGGATGGCGCCACCCGTGATGGGACTGGAGGGATCGATGGCCACCACAGCGACCGACCGGCCCTGGGCACGTGCCGCTGCGACGAGCGCCGTCACGAGCGTGCTCTTGCCGGCACCTGGCGGTCCGGTGATACCCACGAGGTGCGCACCGCCAGCCAACGGATACAGCTCGACCAATGCGGCGCGGGCGGCCGGGGATCGTCCCTCGACCTCGGTCAGCAGCCGCCCCAGCGCTCGCCGGTCACCGGCCCGGGCGGCCGCGGCGAGTGCGCGACCCTGGTCACCCACCGCCAGCCCGGTCACGCGTCTCGTGGCTTGACGTTGGCCCGCAGGTAGTCCGCGACCTGTCCGATGCTGGTGCCGGGACCGAAGACCGCGGCAACGCCAGCCTCCTGGAGCACCGGCACGTCCTCGTGCGGGATGATGCCGCCGGCCGTGACCAGCACGTCCGTCATGCCCTGATCACGGAGCAGCCCCGTGATGCGCGGGAGCAGGGTCAGATGGGCACCGCTGAGGATGGACAGGCCCACGACGTCCACGTCCTCCTGGACCGCGGCCGACACGATCATCTCGGGCGTCTGGCGGATACCCGTGTAGACGACCTCGAAACCTTCGTCGCGCAGTCCGCGCGCCAGCACCTTGGCGCCCCGGTCATGGCCGTCAAGGCCCGGCTTGGCGATGAGCACCTTGATGGGACGGCCTGCCATGGCGCCGATGATAGCGGCGCAGAGGCGTCCCAGGACCAGGTCGAGGGCGGGACGCCTGCGGACTCAGGGCACGGAGGTCTCATCTGCCGTGTCGGTGGGGTCGGGAAGGCTATCGAGGCCGACCCGCCAATAGGGGGCGATCTCGTCCACGCCCTCGGCACTCATGGAGATGAGACCGCCGCCATCCGGGACCACGTCCGTGCCGTCGTTCTGACGCGTGAACAGCACCGAGTCACCGAACCACGCGAGCGCGCCCGTCGGCGAGCCGTCGACCTGGGCTATCGGCAGCCCGGTCCCCGTCGCGACCAGCCACGTCTGGTCTGCGAGCGATCCCGCGGGCCAGGAGCCAAGCACCCAGGCGCCGGTCGGGTCGATGGCCGTGGGCACGAGCGGCAGGTGCGTGGTTGGGTCCACCATCGCGGGCGATGGGCCATGACCGAGCGAACCGTCCTGCTGCAGCGGGACCCATTGCCGGTCGTCGAGCTGGACCCACGCGAGGCCGATGGCACGCGTCGATCGGGCGATACCCGTGACGCCGTCTGCGAGGGGCAGCTCGTGACCGTCCCGTGACCACAACATCGCGCGAAACGGTGCCTGCGCCGTGTCGGTCCTGGCACCTGCGACCGAGGCCACGACGAACCGGTCGGCATTGCTCGTGGGTGCGATGACCATCCGGTCGACGGGCAAGGGCTGTCGATCGAGCGTGCCATCCGGGCGCACGATCAGCAGGCTCGATGCCTTGGTCACCACATAGCCACCCTCGGACATGGGCACGAGCCGACCGGCCGGATCCCAGACCGAGCCGGGCATGTCGATGAGGTCATCGATGGTCGCGACCCGATGCCATTCGGCCGTCTCCGTGAGGGGTGCCGTCCAGATCTCTCGATACGCGATGGCATTCCCGTTGCCGGTCCGGGTGGTGCCGAACGCGACGAGCCGCGCGAGCGTCCGGCCATCCGTCGCCCACGTCTCCGTCATG
>JBBQNA010000284.1:0-3977 GCA_038329515.1 Candidatus Limnocylindrales bacterium
TCCTCCCGATAGCACAGGCCCGTGGTGCCCCAGGCGTAGGGCACGGATTAGACGTTGCCCGGGTCGTAGGCCAGCTCGCTTGCCGCAGGATAGAGGTTGGCGAGATTCGGGATGAGGTCATGATGGATGGGTTCCAGCAGCCCCTGTGCCGCGAGCGCCTGGGCGAACTGACCGGACACGAACGCAACGTCGATGCCCGAGTCGCCACCCGCGGTGAGCTTCGCCACGATCTCCTCGTTGGTCGCGTGGTTGGTGACCGTGACCGGCGTCCCGAACTCGGCCTCGAAGTTCGCGGGCAGCTCCTCGGGCATATACAGGGCCCAGTTCGAGATGACCAGCTGCTGGGTCGACAGGTCCGCGCCGGGATCCAGAGATGACGCTGGGTCCTGGGCGACCGTTGTGCCTGCGGTCGCGACCACGAGGCTGGCGGACAGCAGGCCGATGACGAACGCACTACGCTGGTTCGACCTGGGTTGACCGATCATGCGGGCTCCTCCTCCATCACGGATCCCAGCCTGGTGTGCTGGCAGGGGTACCCGGATCGCCGGAGTGTTGCAGTTGGCTTCGACAGAATCAAGGCCGAAGGGGATGCGGACGCTCATGCGTCGGCACCCCGGGGGGCGATGGGCGCTCCGGACGCAGGGTGGCTGGCGTGTCGCTGCTGGCTGAGTTGCTGACCGCCTGGCCGCCTGCGGAGGACCCTCCGGACAGCGGCTACCTTCGGAGTGCCCTGGCGTCGGCAGTGCCGGTGGTCGCGACCGCCCTGCGGCCACACGGCGAACGCGGGCTGGCCGTGGTCGTGGCGCGCGAGTCGTCCGGCCGATTGATGCTCGCGCCCCTCGTCCGCGAGGGCGCTGGCTGGCGTCGCGCCCGCCCGCGTGACGGGGCGTCCGCGGCACTCGTGGAGGCGCTCGCGTCGGGCCAGCCGCTCGATGCCGGGTTCCGGTTGCGCCAGTTGGGCGCGGTCGGACATCTGCGCGGGGAACGCGCCATCGGCGTCGACCAGACCAATGAGTCGGTGGTCGTGGGCAGTGCGGTGGTCGTCAAGTGGCTGGCAGAGCCCGCTCTCCGGCCACCGGCGCTGGCCGACCTGCAGGCCCACCTCGCGGCCGTCGGGTATCTGGGCGTCCCGCAGCCGCTTGGCTCCCTGACCTGGACGGACGACGATGGCATGCAGGCGACCCTCGCCTTCCTGACCACGTGGTTGCCGGACGCACGCGATGGCTGGGACTGGTGCGTCCAGGATCTCCTGGAGCACCTGGCCCACGCAGGCAGTGACTGCCCCGCTGACTGCGGCGCGCGGACCTTCCCGACCGAGTTGGGTCGCCTGACCGCCGGCCTGCACCTCGCCCTCGCGACGCCCTCGAACGTCATCGAGCGACCGTGTCGGTCGGTGGGCCGACCGATCATCGAGGCGTGGTCGGCCGCCGCTTCCGGGGCCCTTGACACCGCCCTCGAGCTGTTGCCGGAGGACGCAGCCGTCGAGGTGCGTACCCGCGCGGATGTCCTGCGGGCACACATCGCGGCCATGGCGGAGATGGCCGGCACCCAGGTCCAGCCCATCCACGGCGACCTGCACGTCGGCCAGATCCTGAGCTCCAGCGCCGGTCTGGCGATCATCGACCTGGACGACGACATCTCCATCGATGCCACGCAGCGCGGTCGGCCACTGCCCGTGGCGCGGGACGTGGCGCAGATGACATGTAGCCTCGACCACGTGGGTCGGATCGCCGACCGGAGGACCGGTGGCGATGCTATCCGGGACATCGAGCGCTGGATCGGGGAGGCGCAGGCCGCATACATGGACGCATATCGAGAGGCGCTGGCGGATGCGGGGCGGAGTGAGCTGTTGGACGAGCGCCTGCTGCAGCCGCTGACCGCCGAACGCATCTGTCGCGAGCTGGTCTATGCGGCGCGGGTGCTCCCCCGCTGGCTGTACGCCCCCCTGGGCACACTTCGACGACTGGTCCCGGCGTGACCACGGATCGCTGGGCCACCGAGTCCCGGGCCCGGGCGTTCCAGGCGGACCTGGACGGCAAGCCGGAGGCGCTCGCCCGACTCACTGCGGAGCTGCCCTCGGATCGGGTCATCCCGACGTTGCCGCTGGCGCCACGCCGCATCGTGCTGCTGGGCATGGGCAGCTCCGGGTATGCCGCCGGTATCGCGGCGGGCCGGTTGCGCGCCGCGGGCCTGGATGCCGTGTTCGAGCTGGCATCGGCCGCGGTCGGCACACCCGCCGCACCGGACACCCTGGTGCTGGCCATCTCCGCGACCGGTGGCAGCGTCGAGACACTCGCGGCGGTGGATCGGCATCGCGGCACGTCCCATGTCGTAGCGGTGACCAACACGCCTGGATCCGCACTGGCGCAGGTGTGCGATGCCGTGATCAGCCTGCACGCAGGACCAGAGGTGAGCGGCGTCGCGTGTCGCACGTTCCAGCACACCCTCCTGACGCTACGGGCCATCGAGGCGCAGTTGACCGGCGTCCGTCTGGATGTGGCCGCGCTGTGCAGTCGGGTCGCCGCAGCGACATCGGACCTGTTGGCCCGGCGGGCGGCGTGGCTGCCCGAAGTCGCGGCAGCACTCGACAGTCGCGACGGGCTGTACGCCCTGGCGCCCGCAGAACGCCTGTCCTCGGCGCTCCAGTCGGCGCTCATGGTGCGCGAGGGACCGCGCCGGCCCGGCACCGGCTCGGAGACCGGCGAGTGGTCGCATGTCGATGTGTACCTCGCCAGGACACTCGACTACCGGGCGCTGCTGTATGCCGGCTCGCGCTGGGATGCACAGGCGATGGAGTGGCTGACCCTGCGCGGCAGCACGGTCGTGGCGGTCGGCGGGGACGTGCCCCGCGCGGCCGTCACGGTGCGCTACGTCGGGGACGACGACCCGGACGTCGCGGTGGCGACCGAGACCCTCGTGGCAGAGCTGGTCGCGGCACAGTGGTGGGTCGCCGCCGAGGCGCCGTAGCCCACTGCACGGCCGAAGCTCGCTGGCCAACACGGGCGCCGTAGCGCGATCCTCCTCGGGCGCCGCGGCCCGATTGACCTTGGGCGCCGCGGCCCGATCCACCTTGGGCGCCGCGACCCTCGCGCTCTCTCGGTTTCCCGAGGCGCCACCGTCGGAGTCAGCCGCCTCGACGGCTATCGGGAATGAGCGAACAGCCGCGCGATCTCCGGGCGACCACGTCGCCGTCGCGGCCCTCGAAGCGGCCACATCTCACGGCTGGATAGCCGGAGGCGGCTATCCAGCACGGCGCGATGGCCCCACACATGCCGTCGACCCATCGCTGTCGACCAGGTAGGGTCGAACGCGTTCGCTGATAGCGGAAAGGCGCGACTCCGCCAAGTGCGACTTCGCCAAGTGCGACTTCGCCAGGTTTGACTTCCGCCAGGTTTGACTTCCGCCCAGTGCCAAGCGGTCAGGAACCAGTCGCCGGATGGGCTCGGCGGTCCTGACTTCGCGTCTCTGGCCCGCCCACGGGCACCTGCCCAGCGTCTACGTCATGTGTCGTGTTGACAGCCCGCTGACGGGCCGGGTACTCTGCGATCCGACGCGGTGGCGCCCACGCCCACACATCCACGTGTCAGGACCAGGAAGGAGCCGGAGCAGCATGAACATGAACATCTGCTTCACCAGCGTTGCAGCAGCAGTGCTGCGAACGCGCGCGCCGCGCGGCGCCGCGGACGCGGGAGACGTGTGCCCTTCGTAGGTCCCCAACGGCGCTGAACGCGCCTCGGCGGATCCAGCCGGAGGGCCACGCAGGGCCCCCGGCTTTTTGTTTGCCTCGCTCCCTGCGAGGGACTGACAGCCCACCCATCCCGCGGACCACCACGGGGGCCCGGAGACCATCGAAGGCATCGATGGATCGTTGGCAGTCACGCCGGCATCGCCGGCACCAGTCCCTTGGGGAGCTCGATCGTGGTCACCACCATGGAACCCATCACGACCACTCGACGTGCCGCGCCGGAGCTCGGCGA
>JBBQNA010000285.1:0-3971 GCA_038329515.1 Candidatus Limnocylindrales bacterium
TCGCGCGCGCTCAGCTTCGGGTCAGACCCAGTCATTGCTCGTCCTCTCGCGGTGTCGTCGGGCGTCGCGCAGTGGACGACACCCCGGGCAGGCTCCGGACCTTCTGGGAGGCCGGACAGGGACAGTATGGTGGGCTCCGAACGGGTCGACACCCCTACGTCTGGCTGCATCCGCAGGGGGACTGTCGGCCTGTAGTACCCCTCCCGAAGTCGGCTCCCGGGCCTGGTGGCTGCCCGTTGGGCCACGATTCGGGCACGATCTGCGGAAGTGCCTAAAATAGGGGCTTGCGCCGCGGTCACCTTCCGGTACGATACGCTCCGCTCAGTAACCGCCCGGAAACGCCGGGCAACAGAAACGTCCGGCACACGATCACTCCTCTCACGGCTCCCGCGAGAACAGGTCGCGGGTGCTGGCGTGTATTCCAAGGAGATGGAAGATCGTGGCAATGGACCGAAACCTGACCTGTGCCGATTGCGGCCAGGAGTTCGTCTTTACGGCGAACGAGCAGGATTTCTACACCGAGCGTGGCTTCAGTGACCCGCGTCGGTGCCCCGCATGTCGGCAGGCTCGGAAGGCCCAGCGCGGGACCACCACGGGCAGCACCGGTGGTGGCTATTCCTCCGGTAGCTCCGACGGTGGCTATTCCTCCGGTGGCGGCAGCGGCTATTCCTCCGGTGGTGGCGGTGGCTATTCCTCCGGTGGCGGTGGTGGCTATTCCTCCGGTGGTGGCGGTGGTTACAGCTCCGGCGGCAGCCGCAGCTACTCCGATCGCCCGCCCCGCGAGATGTTCGAGGCCACCTGCTCCAGCTGCGGACAGGTCGCGAAGGTGCCGTTCCGGCCCACCAGCGGCAAGCCCGTCTACTGCACCGACTGCTTCGCCAAGCGACGCGCGTAGCGCACATCGTCAGCGAATCGGAACGCCCGCCGGGAGACCGGCGGGCGTTCTGCTGTCTGGTGGTGAGGTCAGCGCCCATTTGCAGGGGCGCTGACCGCAGCGGATCGACCGAGCGCGCCCGCGTCAGCCGATGGGCTCGGCACCTGCGGCGGCGATGGAAGCGGCGCCCTGACCGTTGGACGCACCGGCGCTGGTCATCGAGCCGTCGACCGGCACGGCCATGGCGGCATTCGAGCGGGGACCTGGGTCGCGTGAGGAGCGGCTCGATCCACCGCGCACGGAATCGCTCTCGGTCGCGGCCGGTTGCTTGAGCATCTTGAGCTCGCCGTCGATGGACCCACCCTCGTGGAGCATCAGGCGGAACGTCTCGACGTGGCCAACGACCTGGCCGGTCGCCCGGATCTCCAAGCGCTGTCGGCAGACGAGCTTGCCGCTGTAATCGCCACCGATGATGACCTCATCCGCGGTGATGTCCGCGCGGACCTTGGCGCCCTCATCGATGTGCACCGTGGTTGCCTCCACGGAACCCTCGACGGTCCCCTGGATGCGCAGCATGTCGGTCACCTTGAGGGTGCCTTCCAGGCGATCGGCGCGTCCGATGAGCGTCAGCTCGGTGGGCACCGATGCGGTCGCGGGGGGCGGCATGACTGGGGCGGGCGACACGGACACGTCACGGACTCCTGCTGGGGTGGTGGGTGCCGCAGGCGGCCGTTGACCGTCGGTGGTGGGGCGCTCGGTGTTGCGACTGAACATCTGGATCCTCCTCGTCGCCACGGTGCTCGGGGCACTTCCGGGCCGATGGCTTGCCAGCTAAGCGGTCGGTCAGTGTAGTCCAGCTCGGCCGAAGGACCAGCAGATGTCCCGATCGGGACCCGACGACCAGGCGGAAGCCTATCGACAGGCCGCTGCCGCGACCGAGCACACGCCAAGTCCTCACACCACCATCCGGAGCACACGTCCTCGGGGGCGGTGCCTACGACAAGCCCTCGGGACACGACGCAGAGGCGAGCGAATCGAGCTACTTCGTGCGCCATCGAAACAAGATGGCGGCCGGCCTGATGGTGGTGCTGGCCGTCATCTTCTTCACGTTCGTATTCGGCCTCATCCGCTTCTCGGCGCGGTCATCGTGCTCCCGGCCCCTGGGTCGGGCCTGGTAGGGGAGCCTGGATTCGAACCAGGAACCAGTCGGATATAAGCCGACCGCTCTAACCATTGAGCTACTCCCCCAGGAGCGCCGAGGACGTCTCGCGATGCTACACCGGGCCTGTTCGTTGGCCGGTCAGCCCAGGAGTGGCCGGATGACCTGCATCGCGACGACGAGCACCAGGTACACGATAGGCACCGCCGCGAAGAAGCCCAGCAGGCCCGCCCATGGCGAGCGGCGCTTCTCGGTGCCAGAGCCGGTCGGCAGCTCCACCCACAGGTATGTCAGGACACTGCCGACGACGAGCACCACGACCACGTATATCGCCGTGAGGGCGACGCCGATATCCGGCAGCAATGGGTCGCGCGAGGCCAGCCAGTCGTATGCCAGCAGGATGATCGCGCCCACAGTGGCCAACACGAGGTTGGCGACGACCGCCCGGAACACCGGCGGCGGCGGGTTACGAGCCTGCCGGACGCGGACGTCCAGCCACGATCGCTCGACCGGCTCGACCTGGGGCGTGGGTGGCCCGTCGTCGGTCATCGGCCGCGCTCGTCGTGATCGTCACCCAGGAGTGTCAGCATCGGGCGCCGGGGCAGGGACGCTGGGGTATGGCTGGCAAGGTCACCGACGGCCGCCACGAATCGGTCCAGCTCGTCCTCGCGCAGCCAGGCAGTGACACCAGCACGCAGCAGGTCGCGTCGCTCGTCGATGTCCAGCACCGCGAAGCAGCGGCGACCGAGCTCCGCGGCCGCCTCCTCGGCTGACCAGCCACCGATGCGCAGGCTGATGGTCGTGGCCAGACCGCGTGACGGACCTGGTAGCTCCACGCCGGGCACCGCCGCGAGGGCATGCTGGAGCCGGCCCGTCAGCCGCTCCGCACGCTCGAATGCCCATGGCAGCCCGACGTACATCAACAACCAGCCGACGCTGCGCGCCAGACCCAGCAGGATCGCCCGCGGTAATGGATCGAGCAGTGCTGCGGCCCGGGTCACGTCGATGCGCTGGCTCAGCCACGCGGCGGTCACGCCTTCCGGACCCATCAGCCAGCGGTAGCCGTCGACGAGCACGATGTCCGCGCCGGTGCCCGGGCCATCGACCGGCACCGCACCCACGGACCAGCCCGCGTCGAGCACCAGCAGCGCACCCGCAGCGCGCGCCCGCGCAGCCGCCTGTGGCACATCCAGCAACGAGCCGCTGAGCGCATCCACGTGCGCCGCGACCACGACCCAGGCATCGCCATCGATGACCGCGTCCGCCGCAGGCCCCGGCAGCAGCTCCACGAACGCGTCGCCAGCGGCAGCCACAGCGCGTACGGCAGCCAGCAGCGCATCGGTCACCTCTCCCAGGACCAGGACCCGCGCACTGGGCGGCGGAGCCGCGGTTGAGAGGCACGCCGAGAGTGCGGCACGGGGACCCGGCGCAAGGATGATCCGGGCTGGGGTTGCGGACAGGACCGCGGCGATGACCGAACGCGCCTCCTCCGCCCGCTGCAGCATGTCGTCAGCGCGGTCCGGGCCCCCACGACCGACACGCAGCTCCCAGTCGTCCGCCTCCTGAAGCGCCCGGTCCGTCTCGGACGGGAAGGGTCCCACGACCGTCGCGTCGAGTCGGATGCCCGATCCCATCGAGGGCAGCAGCTCCCGGACAGCGGCGAGCTTGGCTTCGTCGGGCAGGAACGGATCCACGAGTGGCATCATCGCCCAGTCACCGGGCCTGCGTGCTGCCTGCGGCGCTCGGTCGTCAGCGCTCCGTGGTCAGCACCTGGAAACGGCCGCCAGCCTGGAGTCGCTCCTCGATGGCCGCGACCGCGGACAGCCGGTCCGCGTCCGCGGCGAGCTTGTCGTCACGGATGCGCACGATGCGCGGGAATCGCATGGCGAACCCGGACGCGTGGCGCGATGAGCGCTGGATGATGTCGAACGCGATCTC
>JBBQNA010000286.1:0-3966 GCA_038329515.1 Candidatus Limnocylindrales bacterium
GGTGGGTGGCGAGCTCGTCCACAGGTCCGAGAACACGAGATAGCGGCCGGTGACCACGAAGTTCTCGCCGGCGTCGCGCACCCTGGGTCGGGATCCGGATCCCCACGCATCGATGGTGATGGGTGCACTCGCGGTGCCCGCCCAGGGCGTGCTGGTGCCGGTCCGTAGGGGTCCCGTGAAGGAACAGCCCCGCTCCAGCCGCAGCCTGTCGCCCGGCTTGAGCGATGCCGCGCTTGCCTTGGCCAGCGTCCGCCAGGCGCTCGTGGTGCCCCGGCCGCTCGCCGCGTCATTGCCACGGCAGCTGACGTAGTAGGTGCGGGGTGTCGTCGCGGACACCGCGACGGTACTGCCCACGGCGAGCACCACGAGCATGGCGCCCACGAGCACCATCCGCAGGCTGGCCGGCACGAAGCTGGGGCGTCGCGCGCTAGTCATGAGCTGTCCCCCCTGATCCTGTCGCGGCCACCGTACCAGCCGACTGGTCGGATGCCGATAGCGCGAAGGTCAGGCGTCCCCCGCCACAAGGCGTCAGCCCATGCCAGGCTCACCGAGACGCGGATATCGAGGAACGATCTGATCCTCGAAGGTGATGATCCGACGTGCGCCGTCCCGGTTCCGCATGGCCTCCAGCGCAGCGTCGATGGCTGTCAGTGGGATGTGCTCGGTCACCAGACGGTCCAGCGGTAGTCTTCCCTCAACCACATCGAGCGCCATCCGCGGGATATCGCGGCCGGGCACCAGCGAGCCGTAGTTGGAGCCAAGCATCCGCTTGCCATCCTCGACGAAGCGATACACGTCGATGCGTGCGCGGTCCGCCTGCCCGGTCATGCCCACGAGCGTGACCGTGCCGCCCGGCCGGACGAGATCGATGGCGAGCTCCACGGTCGACGTCAGGCCGATGCATTCCAGGACGTGGTCTGCACCGCCATCGGTCAGCAGGCGGACCTCAGCCGTGACCGCTGCTGCCTCCGTCGGGTCGAGGGCGCCGCTGGCACCGAGCTCACGGGCGAGGTCCAGCTTGGCCGGCTGCGTGTCGATGGCGACGATGGGGGCCGCGCCCGCGTCGACGGCCGCCATGAGCGCCGACAGCCCCACACCACCGAGCCCGATGACCACCACCGACTCCCGTGCCCGCACTCCTGCCGTGTTGCGCACGGCGCCGACACCCGTGGTCGCGGCACAGCCCAGGAGCGCGGCCACGTCGTGGGGTGTCCGAGGGTCCACCCGGATCGCGGCCGCCGCATCCACGACCTGATGCGTGGCATGGGTCCCAACGCCACCGTAGACGCCGACCGGGCTGCCATCCGCACGATGGACGCGCACCTGGGCCGCGTCCAACCGATGGCCGCCACCCCGCGGCGTGGCGCATAGCCAGGGTTCAGCGCGCGTGCACGCCGGGCACGTGCCGCATGGCGCGGTCCAGGCCAGCACGACCAGGTCACCCAATACCAGGTCCTGGACACCAGGCCCGAGCGCCTCCACGATGCCGGCCCCCTCGTGACCCAGGACCACATCGGTCGGCCGTGCCCAGTCGCCATCGACCACGTGCAGGTCCGAATGGCACACACCCGAGGCGACCATGCGCACCAGCACCTCACCCGCCGCTGGCGGGTCGAGCCACAGCTGTTCCATGGACAGGACCCGGCGGGGACCCATGAACACGGCACCGGTCATCGGGATGGCATCGGACATACGACGAGTATCGGCCGTCTCCGCCACCATGTGCAGATGGACGTCACGGACTGGGTCGACCCCTTCGAGCTCGCCCTGGACGAGGCGATCGCGGCGCTGCCGGAGCCGTTTCGGAGCCAGCTGGCCTCGGTGGCCATCGTCGTGGACGAGGAGGCAAGTCCGGCGCAGCTCACGTCCGTCCATGCTCGGGGCCTGTTCGGACTGTACGAAGGCGTGCCGCGGACGGCGTACGCCGTGGATGCAGCGACATCACCGAGCAAGATCACCCTCTTTCGGGGACCGCTCATGCGCGCCAACCGGACACCCGAGCGACTCCGTGCCGCGGTCGGCGAGACGCTGCGCCACGAGGTCGCACACCACCTGGGTATCTCCGATGCGCGGCTCCAGGAACTGGAGCGCGAACGCCGCTGAGGTGGAGGTGGTGCACACGGCCGGCTCAAACGCCACTTCCGCCACCGGCTGGGCCTGAGCGTGCCCCGGTGCCCGGGATCGGAGGGTGAAACCCAACCCCGAGTGGTGGGGAGACTGAACAAGCCGACGAACAGGCTTTCGCTGTCCAGATCAGGGGCACCGACACTGGAACGGCCAACGAAGGGCCCTGATCGGCCGGATCAGCCTCTCGGGCGGGCGCACATTGGCTGGTTCAGTGGCTGGGCGACTCGCCCACCTCGGGGTCAGGCGGGGCGGGCTGATCTGGGGAGTCCGACACATCCGGGGATCCCGGCAAGTCCGACACATCCGGGGAGCCCGGCAAGTCCGACACATCCGGGGATCCCGGCAAGTCCGGCGAGCTCACTTCGTCCAGCCAGGGGCGGTCGTTGAATGCCTCCGAGATCGTGGCGCCGAGCCGCCCGGGACGCGGCCGATCGGTCACCCCGGCCAATCCGGCCGTGACGGCTGCGTGCGCCGCCGCGCTCAGCCGTGCGGCCGTGGCCCGGCCGCTGCCGAACCCGGAAGGATCGATGGGTGCGCCGATGCGCAGTCGGACCGTGCTCCCGAAGTGCACCCAGCGGGTGCCATCGATGGACAGCGGCACGATGGGCACCCTAGCCAACTGCGCGAAGTGGCCCACCCCGGGCTCGAACGGGAGCGGGGTCCCCTCGTGGTCCGAGAGCCGACCTTCGCCGGCCACCGCGAGGGCCGCCCCGGCGCGCAGCACGACCAGCGATCGGCGCGTGGCGTCGAGCGCATCGGCGCCGGCCGGCTGGAACGGGATGCCTCGGCCGGTCAATGTGATGAGATGGTTCCGGACACCCACCGACATATCGGCCTCGCGCGGACCAAAGATGTACAGCAGCCGATCCCGGTCGGGCCACCAGCCGGCGATGACGATGGGGTCGAGCCAGCTCGGGTGGTTGAAGCAGATGACGTAGCCGCCACTCGTCGGCAGGTGCTCGGCGCCCTCGATGCGCACCCGGACATAGGCCGCGGAGATCCACTTGAGCCCAAGTCGGACGAAGTGGTACACGAACCCACCCGGCCCACGGACCGGAAGCCAGCGCCGGACGTGCACGGGGAACCTCAGGCCGGCATCCCGAGGGGCACGATGGGCAGGTCGCGATCGAGCAGCGCCGCGGGCGGCAGGGCAACCGTCGGTGGCACCCCGGACTCGAGGCGCTCCGTCTCCTCGATGAACAACGGCACCAGGACGGGATCGAACTGGGACCCAGCGCAGCGCTGGAGCTCGATGACCGCCTCCGGGTGGCTCCTTGCGGTCTGGTACGGGCGGCCGCGGACGATGACGTCGTACGCGTCCGCGAGCGCCACGATGCGAGCGCCGAGCGGGATCGCCTCACCGCGCAGCCCATCGGGGTACCCCGAGCCGTCCCAGCGCTCGTGGTGGTGACGGATGATGGGTGCGATCTCGCGCGCCGCATCCAGGGGCCCGCAGATGTTGGCCCCGATCTCCGGGTGGCGCCGCAGCCGGGTCCACTCGTCGTCGGTCAGCGGCTCCACCTTGTGCAGCAGCTGGACCGGGATGGCGATCTTGCCGATGTCGTGTAGCAGCGCCCCGTGGGCGACGCTCTCCAGGTCCGTGCCACGCAGCCCCACGAACGCACCCAGTCGAGCGGCACGATAGGTCATGTGCCGGCAATGATCCTTGAGGTCGCTGTCCTTGGCCTCGACCGCGTTCGACAACGCGACCACGATGGAGTGCGCCAGCTCCATCCGCCGCGGTCCGTCCTTTCGACGCAGCGGTCCCCGGACACGCGCCAGCAACTCGTCGGGGTGGCAGGGCTTGAGCAGCACGTCGTCGGCGCCCGCGTCGAACGC
>JBBQNA010000287.1:0-3952 GCA_038329515.1 Candidatus Limnocylindrales bacterium
GGGTTGGCACGCGAGGTGATCGAACTTGGCTAGACCAGATTTCCGCGGTCAGGCCGCCCAGCGTCTGTCGGAGGAGCGCGAGGAGCTCTCGCCCGCGATCATCAGCCTCCTTGGCAACGACTCGGGCAAGCAGTCGACGGGCATCCGCAACGTCCCTGTCGAGCGCATCGATGCCAACCCCAATCAGCCACGGCTCACGTTCGACGAGGACACGCTGCTGGAACTCGCCGCTTCCATCACGGAGCACGGCATCCTGCAGCCGATCCTGGTCCGACCCGGTGTCGACGGCCGGTACCAGCTCATCGCCGGCGAGCGCCGATGGCGTGCCGCGAAGATCGCCGGACTGCGCCACATCCGCGCCATCATCGAGGAGATCGACGACGACACGGCGCTCGAGATCGCCATCATCGAGAACCTGCAGCGCGAAGACCTGTCACCGCTCGATGAAGCGCTGATGTACGAGCGGATGACGACCGAGCATGGATACAGTCTGCGCAAACTCGCCCAGAAGCTGGGCAAGGACAAGGGCTACATCGAGAACCGGCTGCGCCTGGCGGACGCCCCGACGGAGATCAAGCAGCTGGTGTCTTTGCGCAAAGACACCCTGTCGCATGCCTATGAGCTGCTCAAGGTAGAGGACCCCCGAAAGCGTCGGAAGCTTGCGGAGCAGGTCGCCCGGGGTGAGTTGAGCCTGGTCAAGTTGCGCGAACGCATCGATGGCAAGCCTGCCAAGGAACAAGTCGAGGTCGAGGTCGTCGAGCTGTCGGAGGACGACGATGAGCCCGTCGTGGCCGCGGTCGCGGTGGCTCCCCTTGCGCCCCGCTCGGGCGAGGATGACCTGCAGCTGGCCAAGGAGCACCTTGCCGAGGCCCTCGACGATCTGTCCGTGGCGCTACGCGGCCAGGACGCGCTCCGCGGCGCGAGTGCCATCGATCGCCAGAACTTCGCCAAGTACCTGACCATCGCCAAGCTCAAGCTCGAGAACGCGATCGCCGTCGTCCGTTCGGGCGATCCCCGCCAGCAGTAGTCGCGCAGCCGCGCTCGGCTACGTACTACTAGCCGAGCTGTCCTCGGGTCGGCGGTCGCTCAGGCTGCGACGGCAGCGATCCAGACGATGCCCAACAGGGCCGTGGCGAGCGCCTGCGCCGCCCATCCCACCATGCGTCGATCGCGGCGAGGTCTGGTCGACAAGAGCAGACCGACGCCGGCCGCGAACGTGGCGAGGAACATGCCCGCGGCAGCCAGTCCCGCCACCGATGCTCCCGCACCCGAGTCCGTCTCACGGCCTGTCAGCAGTACGGTCGCCCATGCGAACCCGTAGACCAGGGTGAGCAGCGAAGTGAGGACGACGATGGCCCGCGTCCGGCCCAGATACCCGGAGAGTCCACCGGCCGGATCTGCGTGGTCAGTGTCGACGTCGACCATGGAGTTGGACAGGTGGAGCGCAGGACCGATGGCCACGGCCATGGGCAGGAGGGCTTGCCACGATGGCGGCAGGGTCCCGACGGCCCCAACCCAGACATACACCAGGAGCAGCGGGAACGCGGCCGAGTAGGCCAGCCACGCAAGTGCCCGTTGACGAAGCCAGAGGTCGTAGGCGATGCCGCAGCCGTAGCCGGCGCAGCCGACGATGAACACACCGGGCCCGAGCAGGGCCGACAGGACCAGGCCGACCGTGCCGCCCACCAGGGCCACCCCTCGGGCGGCCCGAACGGTCAATTGGCGCGCGGGCAGTGGCTTGCGCGACGCGAGCTGTCGGTCCCGGGGCAGGTCTGCCAGGTCATTGGTGGCACCGATGGACGCCTGGAAACCGAACATCGCGACCGCCAACATGGCGACCGCGATGGGGGAACCGCCGGCCAAGGTCGCCAGTGCCGCCACAAGACCCGAGACCAGGATGGTCGGGAATGGGTGGATGATGCCCATGGCACCTGCCGGATGACCCGGCAGGCTCGGTTGCGTGTGGCTGACTGGGGCCTCCCTGACGTGCCGTCCTGGGCTGCAGGCGCCAGGACCCGTCGAGCTAGATGTAGACCAGCTCCTCGAACGCACCGGCGAGGTAGGTGATGAGGCGCTGACGGGCGTCAGGGACTTCTCGACGAAGGCCCGGCACGAGGTATCGCAGGGACACCGCGGGCACCATCAGGTGGCCGTCGGCGGTGTACCCGGCCGTCGCTGGCGCTCCCCCACCCGCGCTGAAGACACGCAGGATGCCGTTGTCGTCCAGATGGCAGGCGTGGCCGAACTCCTCGAGGACGCTCAGGACGCCGATCCTGATGGACATGTCACGCATCAGCTCGGTCGCCCAGGAGTCGATCTGCTCGTCTGGCTGCTCGTCCAGGCGACGCTGATACTCGGTGGGGTCAGCTGACAGTCCGGCTGCGGTCACGGTCTCCTCCGGGGACGGGATGGGCATCGATCCATGGTTTTGTGGCACCGATGATAGGCGCCGCGGGGCAGCCGGGCCGACCCGTCGCGGCGGGCCAGGTCGATATCGTACATCTGTTCTATCCTGGCACCGCAAGGGACGCCACCCGAGCGTCGGCTGAGCTACCGGTGCGGCGTATCATTCGACGGCCGCCCTGCACCGCTTCCACGCGCAGGGCTAGAACGCTGCACCGCACCAGGGAGCCCGGATGACCCGTGCACGTCGCCTGACGCTCATCGGGGCCATATTCGCGCTGGCCGGGTCCCTGGTGGCCGGGTCCCTGGTGGCCGCATCCCCGACAGTGGCCCAGGACGCCAGCCCCGACGCGGCGGCGTGCACACAGGACTTCGAACCCAACGACACGCCGGAGGCCGCCCCCGCTATCGCCACGCCCGGTTGCATCACCGGGACCCTGCCGGAGCAGGACCAGGACCTGTTCCTGTGGACAGTCAGCGCTGCCGCCGCACAACGGCCGTGGGACATCATGTTGGAGGGTATCGACGGCACCGTGACGGGTGTCAAGATCCTGGCGGTCGTGTCCGATCCCGGTATCACGCCGCTGACCATCGGCAACCTGGTCCTCGAGGTCGATCAGGCCGTGGACGACACGGGGCCGGCCAGCGCCGATGGGCTGCTCCTGCCGGCGGGCACGTATCTGGTGGGCATCAGCCGGAGCTCCCGCCCGGACAACACCATCCCCGACGACACAGCCTATCGGGTGACCGTCAGCGAGGGCGCCCCCCTGGCGCCGAGCGGGGACGTGGAGCCCAATGACGACGCGACGACCGCCACGCGGCTCGCTGACTCGTTCTCGATCAGTGGCGACGCCCAGGACTCGCAGGACTATTACCTGTGGACCACCAGCGAGCTCGACGCCGGTCGGGCATGGCAGCTGGAGCTCACGGGGCCGCTTGCAACAGGACTCCAGCTCTACCTGGATCGGGCCGACGGCTCGGTGCTGGCCAGCGTTGCCCCGACCCCGCTGGGCCTCGCCCGACTGTCCGACCTGGTCCTGCCGGCGGGTCAGTATCTGTTGGTCGTCTATCCATCGACCAGCGTCCCGAGCGCCTATGCCTTCTCCGCCACGCTGACGGACCTGGGTGCCGCTGACCCGGAGCCGAACGGTGCGGCGACCGCCGCGATGCCCATCGACCCGGCTCACCCCGTGGTCCGCGGCCGGATCGCCACCGGCGATGGCCAGGACTGGTACACGCTCGCAGTCGACGACACGCTTGCCGGATCCCTCCTGGACATCCGGCTCATCTGGCGTGATGGACCCGTTCGCCAACTGTGCCTCACTGACGCGACCGGTATCCAGCTGCAGTGCCGGACGGGCGTCAACGGCGCAGCACTCACCGGTCTCAGATTGCCGCCGGGCGTGGCCACCCTCGAGGTGAGCGGTGACGCCAGCGACAGCGCGTCGTACCTGTTGCGGGTCGACACCACGACCGCCCCATCCGCGGACTCCGAGACCGAGCCCAACGACGACCCGGCACGGGCGAGCGCCGTGGAGGGCACCACGAT
>JBBQNA010000288.1:0-3948 GCA_038329515.1 Candidatus Limnocylindrales bacterium
CCTGGAGTCCGCGGAGCACGCGCTCACTCGCGGCGCCACCATCCAGGCCGAAGTCCTGGGTGCGGCGCTCACCGCGGACGCATTCCATATCTCGGCCCCGGAACCCACGGGTCGGGGCGCGACACGGGCCATGACCATGGCCCTCCGCGATGCCGGCGTGGCACCCGACGAGGTCGACTACATCGTGGCGCACGGCACGTCCACGCCACTCAACGATGTGACGGAGACCCGCGCCATCAAGGCCGCATTCGGGGACCACGCGCGACGCGTCGCGATCTCATCGCCCAAGTCGATGGTCGGCCACCTGCTGGGGGCCGCGGGCGTGATGAGTGCCCTGACCGCCATCGGTGCCATCCGCGACAACGTCGTACCGCCGACCATCAACCTGTCCAACCCGGACCTGCCGGAGTGCGACCTGGACTACACGCCCAACGTCGCCCGACAGCGGCGGGTCGATACCGCGATCATCAATGGCTTCGGCTTCGGCGGCCAGAACGCCGTGGCCGTGTTCCGGCGCTTCGAGATCTAGCGCCGCACCCGCTCAGCTCGCCGCCGCGATGGCAGCAACGATGCCCTCCGGGACCCGGGTCTTCTTCTCCACCAGGGATTTCCCGGCTGTAGAACGCGGTGCGGCGTGAGGATCACATTCGGCAAGGACAGCAACGGATCGTCGAGGGCCATCGGTTCCCGCTCCAGGACATCGAGCGCGGCACCACCCAGGTGGCCAGACCGGAGTGCGGCGACCAACGCGGCCTGGTCGATGAGCCCACCCCGCGACGTGTTGACCAGGAATGCGCCCTCGCGCATCCGCCCGAGCGCGGCGGCATCCAGCATGTGCCGTGTCGACGGGTCGAGCCAGGCATGCAGGCTCACGATGTCGCTGCGATCACCTCGTGCGCGGTCCGGCATCGGGCGAGCACGACGTCGTGCCCGGCCGCACGGAAGATGCCCTGCGCCAGCTCGATGCTCTGATGATCGCAGTCGGTGATGGCGATGCGACTCATGCGGCGCTCGTCGGCTGTCCCGTCGGGTCGATGACCGCCTTCACGACGGTCCGGTCGCCAACAGCCTGGAATGCGGCCGCCCGATCGGCGAGCGGGAAGGTGGTCGGCAGCACATCGCCCCATCCGAAGCGATCCGCCTCGACCAGCAGCATCGCGCTCGTCATCGGCCGTACCAGCTCACCGGCTGACGCGGGCCCCACCGCCCCGGACCAGACGCTCGACCTCCGCCAGCGTGGCCATGGAGGTATCGCCCGGTGTGGTCATGGCCAGCGCCCCGTGGGCCGCCCCGTATTCCAGGGCCTCGTCCACGGGCTTGCCCGCCAGCAGGCCGTAGATGAGCCCCGAAGCGAATGAGTCACCACCGCCGATGCGGTCGAGGATGTCCAGGTCCCGCCGCAGGGTCGCCTGATGGAACGTGCCGTTGGCCAGGGCGACTGCACCCCAGTCGTTGCGGGTCGCCGTCCGGGCCACCCGCAGCGTGGCTGCGATGACGCCCAGGTTCGGGTAGCGGGCGGCGACCTCCTCCAGGACCGGCCGATATGCATCGGCGTCGATGTGCTGGAAGTCGGCATCGATGCCGTGGGTCTCGATGCCCAGCGCGGCCGAATAATCCTCCTCGTTGCCGATGATCACGTCCACGGAACGGACCAGCTCCTGCATCGTGGCCCGCGCGGCTGCCGCGCCACCGCGCGACTTCCAGAGCGATTCCCGGAAGTTGAGGTCGAACGAGACCAGGGCGCCAGCCAGGTGGGCGGCCTCGATGGCTTCGCGGACCAGGAGCGGCGTCGTAGCGCTCAGTCCGGCGAAGATGCCGCCCGTGTGGAGCCAGCGAGCACCCTGCGTGACGAAGATCGTGGCCCAGTCGACGTCACCGGGTGCCATCTGGGAGGCCGCCGAATTGGCCCGGTCCGAGGCACCTACGGCGCCCCGGACGCCAAAGCCACGCTCCGTGAAGTTGAGACCGTTGCGCACCGACTGGCCGATGCCGTCATAGGCGACCCACGAGATGTGGCTGGTGTCCACACCGCCCTGCAGGATGAGGTCCTCCAGGAGCCGCCCGATAGGGTTATCCGCGAACGACGTGACCACGGTCGTGTGCAGGCGGAAGCAGCGTCGTAGACCACGGGCCACGTTGTACTCGCCGCCGCCCTCCCAGGCACGGAACGTGCGCGCCGTATGGATGCGCCCCTCGCCCGGGTCGAGTCGCAACATCACCTCACCAAGCGACACCATGTCCCATCGGCCGGGCGCGGGCGGCAGGATGCGCAGCGTCATGGGTGGGCACCGGGGTCGCGGACGACCGGTCCGCGGACGCTGCGCACCACGGCGACCGCTTCCGCGGCCAACGTCGTGACCGTGGCCCAAGCGCCAGCATCGAGCAGTTCGGGCTTGACCATCCAGCTGCCACCAACGGCCATGACCGACGGTGTGGCGAGGTATGCGCTCAGCTCCGCCATACCGATGCCCCCAGTAGGGATGAATCGCACGGACGCGAACGGCCCCGCGAGTGCCCGCAGGTGGGCCAGACCTCCGGACGTGCCGGACGGGAAGAACTTGAGGTCGCTCACGCCGGCGTCCAGCGCGCGCATCACCTCCGTAGGCGTGACCACGCCCGGATACACCGGCACGCCACGTGCCCTGCACAGCGCGACCACCTCCGCCCCGAAGCCGGGCATCACCACGAACTGGGCTCCGGCGTCGATGGCACGTGCCGCCTGGTCGGTGGTGAGCACGGTGCCAGCACCGACCAGCAGATCGGGCTGTGCCGCGCGCATGAGGCTGATGGCCTCGATACCGGCTGGGGTCCGGAGGGTGATCTCTGCACACGGCAGACCGCCCTCGATCAACGCGACACCCAGGCGCGGCCCGTCCTGGGCACGCCCGATGGCCACCACCGGCACGATGCCGCACTCCCGGATCTGTTCACGAACGTCCAACGACCTGTTCCCATCCTTGCGCTGCTGCCGGTCTGTCCTGCACCACACCTCTGCTGCAGGCTGTCGGTCATCCGATGTTTGCAGGATACCGAACCTGTCACCCATCCACACCTCATGCACGACTCACACACAACCGGCCGTCACCCTGAAGTCATCAAGGAATGACATGGAAGGTGGAGGTTCTCAGATGCGACGTTCTGGTGCGGTCGGGTTGGCCCTGGCTGCAGTGCTGGCACTCGTGGCCGGCGGTATCGGGTACGACCTGGGGGTCCGGCACGCGACGGAGCTGGCCATCGCGGGCGGCGCCAACGTGACGTATGTCGTCAACGCCGGGGGCGGCGGCTTCCCGTTCTTCGGCCTCCTGTTCGGGCTGGTCGTGTTCGGGCTGTTCATGGGCTTCATCCGGCGGGCGATGTGGGGCGCGCGTCACGGATGGGACCGGATGCACGGCCCGCGGCCTGGTGGCTGGGGTGGCCCCACGTCGGCGCCACCGACCGGACCCGGGACGGCACCCTGACCGGACGCCCGCTCGACGGGGGATGGCGATCGCCGTCCCCCGTCGTTGGCCCACCCGCCTAGCATCTGCATTGATGCCCACCATCCTCGTCGTCGATGACTCCGCCGAGATCCTCCGGTTGACCACGGACTTCCTCGTCCACGCCGGCTTCCGTGTCGTGAGCAGCGGGACCGCCGACGGCGCCTTGCGCTTGGTACGCACGGAGCGGCCGGACCTGCTCATCCTGGACCTGGGCCTGCCCGATGGGGATGGCCTGGACGTGGCACGGGCCATTCGCCGCACCAGCGACCTGCCCATCATCATGCTCACCGCCCGGACCGAGGAGGCCGATACCCTCATCGGCCTGGAGCTGGGCGCGGACGACTACGTCACGAAGCCCTTCAGTCCCCGGGAGCTGGTCGCCCGCGTGCGCGCCGTGCTTCGGCGGGCCGAGACGGCTCATGCGCCGGCGAACATCATCAGCGTCGGCGGCCTCTCGCTGGATGTCGAC
>JBBQNA010000289.1:0-3944 GCA_038329515.1 Candidatus Limnocylindrales bacterium
GGATCGGATGTGGGTCAGGCATCCGCCTCGATCGGCGTCGCGCTGACCACGGGCACGACGGCCTCCACGGTCGTGCCCTCGCCGACGCGCGACGCGATGGCGAGCGTGCCACCCAGTCGCTCGGCACGTGCGCGCATGCCGGCCAGACCCAGGTTGACCTCCGTCTGCCGGTCAGCCGCGAACCCCCGGCCGTCATCCCTGACGGTCAGCCGGACGGCATCTTCACGTTGCGACACGCGGACGTACACCTGGTCCGCGGACGCGTGCTTGACCACGTTGTGCAGCGCCTCCGTCGCGATGCGATACAGGTTCTCCTCCACCTCCAGCGGCAGACGGTCCGGCAGCTCCGTCTCCACCAGGATAGACAGCCCGACACGACTCTCCAGGGCGCCTGCGTGCGTCCGCAACGCCTGCGCCAGCCCGTCGCGCTCCAGGCTGCCGGGTCGCAGCTCGAAGATGAGCGAGCGCATCTCGGCCAGCGCCTCGCGCTGCAACTGGCGCAGCTCCTCGAACTTCTCCAGGGCCGCCTCCCGGTCCCGCGGTAGCAGCAGCTCGATGCTGCGGGTAGTGAGCGACATCGCGAACAGTGCCTGGGTGACCGAGTCGTGCAGCTCACGCGCCAGGTGGGCGCGTTCCGTGCTGGCGGCCAGCTCGGCGGCCTGTCGCCGCAGGTCACGCTCCAGCCGGTCTCGGTCGGACATGTCCCGACCGGCCCCATGGCCACCGATGAGCACCCCGTCACGGATGAGGCCGGTGGCGAAATTCTCGATGGGCACCGGCGATCCATCCCGGCGGCGAAGCGCGAACCGCGCGACGGTGACCCTGCTCGGGTCCTCCAGCAGCTCGCGCATCTGTCGCTCGGCGGCCGGCAGCGTGTCGGGCGTCACGGCATCGGCGAGGGTGAGCCCCACCACGTCGGTCCAGTTCCAGCCCGTCATCCGCTCCACGGCTTCGCTCACGAAGGTGAATCGGCCGTCGAGGTCCATCTCCCAGACTACGTCGGGAGACGCTGTGACCAGGTATCGATAACGTGCCTCCGAGTCGCGCAACTGGCGTTCGGAGAGCCGCAGCCGCTGGAGTAGCCGCGCGTTGGACAGTGCGATGCCTGCCTGTCGGGCGAGCACCTCGAGGCGCGACGCGTCGGCTTCCGTGAACGCATCGGGCACCGCGGACTCGGCCAGCAACGCGCCGAGTGGCTCGTCGCCATCGAAGATGGGCACCACGATGGCCGACGGCAGCCCCAGGTCGGCGGTGTACTGGTCCGGGCCTGGTCGATGGACGAAACGGGTGTCGTGCAGGTAGTCGCCGGTGATCACGGGTCGACGCTCCGCGATCGCCTTGCCGGTCATCCCCTCGTCGACCCGGATGGCGTCCTCCACAGGCCACGGGTCGTAGCCCTTCTCCGTCGGCGAGTACCACGCCCAGCCCATCACGCCCGCCTGGTCATCGAGCACGTTGATATAGACCCGCTCGGTCTCCAGCAGCCGCGCGCCCTCGGTCGCGATGCGATGGAGGATCTCCTCCGGGTCCCGGACCGCGTTGAGCTCGGTCGTGATCTCCCGCAGCGCGCGTTCCACATCCGCCTGGCGGGCGAGCTCCGTGCGCGACCGGTCGAGCTGCTCGATGAGCCGGGCGTTGGTGATGGCCAGCGATGCCTGGTGCGCGAGGATGACCAGCAGCTCCGCTTCCTGGGGGCCGTACGCGTCGAGCGCATCGGTGTAGACAGTGAGCGTGCCCAGGACGCCCGTCTCGGCGATGATGGGCACCGCGAGCGCGGAGCGGATGGCGTGCGCATCGGCGAACGAGTCGGGTTGCGTCGCGTGGGTGAACCGTCCGTCCGCAAGGTAGTCGCCGGTCCACACCGGTCCGCGGCTCACGACCGCCCGGCCGGAGATGCCCTCGCCCGGGTCGGCCTGCCCGTCACCCTCGATGGGCCCCAGACCGGGGAACTTGCCGGTAGTCGCGTCATATCCCCAGTACAGCCCCTGGTCGCGTTCGTCCAGCAGGTCGATGCGGGCGCCGTTGGCTTCGAGTAGTGACGCCGCCGCATCGACGGCGCGTTGGAGCACCTCGGCCGGGTCATGGAGGACGGTCAAGCGACCCGCGATCTCCCGCAGGGCGCGCTCCACCTCCACGCGACGGGCCAGCTCGCGGCGTGACTCGGCCAGTTCCCGGACGGCTGCTTCCAGGGCGCGCACCAGATCCTGCTGGCCCTGCTCCGACGGCGTGGGGGAGTCCAAGTGGGGGATGGTCGCCACCACCGCAGGATACCCGCGGGCGGACGCGCGACGACGCCTCGACGTGCGTCGTGACACCCACGATGGTCTCGCAGCGACGTCGGACGAGTTCGCACAGGGCATACGGCCGAGCTCCAGGGCACGTGCCAGATCCATCGCCGAGAGCTCCAGATGGAAGGCGTTGATCTCCTCCCGCAGCTCCAGGGTCAGCCTCGCCCGTACACCCCGGGCCTACTCCCGCGCTCGTGACACATCCGATGCGATGGAGCCAGGATCGCTCCGGTTGGCGACCACGAAGCGCGCCATCTTGTCCCGGTCGACGCCCTTACCCTCCTCGTCGAGGTACAGCAGCGACAGCAGCTCCGTCCACGGCTCGTGCTCGCTGCCGCCGGCACTCACCTCCAGGGACGAGTGGTATGTGTCGTTGAAGCAGGCGCGCGGTGTCCTCGGTACGCTCCAGGTAGCGCCCGATCCAGAACAGGTCCTCGGCATGACGGGCCAGCATCAGCGGCTCGCCTCCAGACGTCGTGGTCCGGTGTGCCGAACGTGCTGGACGTGCCGCCGGAGGTGGAGATGCGTGGCCCATCCACGCTGGGTGTGCACCCGCGACCAGCCGCGCCGATCGACCCGGCCTGCCCCGACGGAACTGCACGCTCCACATGAATCTGGCTGCGCGGCGGTACCGATCGGCACATCAAGCATGGATCGAGCACCGTTTGGCCAGCGGACGGGCACGATCACGTCATTGGTGCACGCCTGATGTGCAGGACACCGCCCGCTCGTCGAGGGCGGCCACCCATACCCACTCCGCTACGTTGCATGGAGGCTCACGGGGCCAGCACCCAAGTGTCCGTGGAGCCACCGCCCTGGGACGAGTTCACGATGCGCGAACCTTCCCGGAGGGCGACGCGCGTGAGGCCGCCCGGCACCACCTCCACGCTCCGGCCCTGGAACACGAACGGCCGCAGGTCGATATGGCGAGCCTTGAGCCCCGCGTCGGTCGAGGTGGGGTGGGTGGACAGCTCCACGACCTCCTGCGCGATGAAGACGCGCGGGTCGGCCTGCAGCTGTGCGGCAATCGCATCCCGCTCCGCCGCCGTCGCCGTGGGCCCGATGACGATGCCGTTGCCCCCCGATCCCGTGACCGGCTTGACCACCAGGCGGTCCGGTCGACCCAGCAAGAACGCCAGCTGTTCCGGCTCCCAGCGTTAGTACGTGGTCACGTTGGGCAGGATCGGTTCCTCGTTCAGGTAGTGCCGGATGTGCGATTGCATGAACGGGCACAGGGCCTTGTCATCGATGACGCCATTGCCGATGGAGTTGGTTACGACGACCAACCGGCCCCGCACCTCGGACATCAGGCCGGGGACCCTCAGCAGCGACCCGGGCTCGCGGCGGGCGTCCGGCAGGCCTCGTACCATGGGTGGATGCCCGCATCTGCCTTCGCCCTGCTCGGTGTCTTCATCCTGGTCGCCATCGCCGTTGGCATCGCCGCGGCATGGATCATCGGTCCGCGGCTGCGCGTCGCGATCGTGGTGCCGGTACTCAGTGCCTTCGTCGCGCTCTATGTGCTTGGCCACAGGAGCGGACTGGAGCTGGGCCCAACGGTCATGTTGTTCGGCTACCAGGTGGCCATCGTCCAGGACGTGCTCGCCGCCGTGCTCGCCGCCGGAGCCGCGGCGCTCATCCAGCGGGCGATCTGGACCC
>JBBQNA010000290.1:0-3934 GCA_038329515.1 Candidatus Limnocylindrales bacterium
CAGCTCCAGGCCGGTGCCGATCTGCTGGGCCAGCGCGGCCTCGATCGATCGGAGGTCATCCGCGAGGATCCGCTCCGCAAACCCCTCGGGGATGATGTTGGTCACCGGCTGGCCGAGGAGCTCGTCCCGCGGGTATCCGAAGCGGACCTCGGTCTGGATGTTCACGAGCACGATCTGACCGTCCTGGTCGATCACGACCATCGCGTCCGGCGCAGCGTCCAGCAGGCCCCGATAGCGTGCCTCCGATGCCCGCCCGGGGATCCCGTCCTGGCCGGGCGCGGAGGAACGGACGTCGGCAGCGCGGCGTACCTGGGCAGTGGCGGTGGCGATCACCGCGTCATCGCCGTCCTGCGACGTGGTGGTGCGAGCGGTGCTCGGGCGTTTCCTGGGTGGCCTTGCTGGCCCTGGCTGGATGCTCGGCATGCGGGACCCTTCTAGCCGGACCATTGAGGTCCACCGCGGCGCGAGTCGGGCTCGCGAACGGGTCGATCGTCGGACCGTTGCCGACGCCTGGGAGCGAGGCGAGCATCTCGCGTGAGGCGCGACGCCCACCAAGGGCGCGCCGCGTCCCGGCCATGTGCTCGGTTCGCTGAGTGTGGGTCGGGGGGAAGTGGTACGTCATGACGTACCGTCATGGGGCCCGGGCGGTCGGGTCACCGATCATCTGTCACGTCGCGGAACGCGATGGTGCGGCTGAGGTCATCGGACGGATCGAGCCAGCGCAGCCTGATCCGGCGACCGGCGAGGTGAGGCAGGGACATGGGACTCCTCGGTCAGCGACCGGCGGAAGCGACAGCGCCGGAAGTCTCTGTCGAACATCGGACCGCTCTTCGCGGACCGGACCATCCTCCGGGGCACCATGCGCCGATATGAGACGGGAGTTTGGCCTCACGTACCCATGCGTTGGTGTACGTCGTTCTGGGCCGGGGATGCGGGCCGTCCATGTGACGACTCCGGCGTGCTGTCCTGTTCGCAGGACCGAGTCGTCCAGGGACGCATCCGCCCTCATGCCACGAGGCGGATACGGGCTACGATGCCGTTGGGCACAAGGTCCCGGGGGGCCTTCGGCGACCGCCCGAGCGCGCCATGATCGACGGGGTTCTCGCCGATGTGCGGATGACGGGCCGTCATGTATCGTGCGTCGCCCCCAGTGGGCCGCCAGTGCCTCATCTGCGGATGACGGCGTGTAATGACTTCCACCTCATGGGCGCGTAGCTTGCGGTTTGAGCGGTTGGCCCCAGATGGGATCTGGCCACTCATCCGGTCCTACCGTCGGCGGTTCCAGGGATGCGACGTCGACTCCACACGCTGTGGGAGTCCTCATGCCTGCACAGTGCTCCGTGGCCCTGACCCTGGCCGTTCGTCGCGGCGCCAGGTGGGTCCCTGATATCCAGGTGGACCGGGGCCACGACCGACCACCCCTCCCTCTCTTGGCGGAAGCGACCAAGCAAGGGTCCGGGCCCAGCCCTCGTGTTCGATGGCAGGGCCCGCCGCGTGTTCGGCACGCGGTGGATCACCAGCCAGGGACACCCCCCCGTGGGTGAGCCTGACCGGTCCATCGAGTCGACATTCATCGTCGAGCTGTACCGCAGCTGGCACGCCGACGAGCTCATCAAGGCGGACCGCAAGGTCAAGGAACTGCACGGCTACGTGCTCCACCATGTCACCACGGAGTACGACGGCGTGGTCGCGACCTACTACCGACAGCGACCGCGCAGGCCACCCTCGCGCTGACCCAACCGACCTGACCTATCGCGGCCGCTGACCCTCGAACTCGGCGATGAGGTCCGCGACGTCCCGCCACTCGCTGTGGAACATCGGGGTGTCGGGATCACCCGGCACCCAGGAATCTATGACGATGGCCAGGTATTCGCCGAGCCGGACCGCGGACCGAGCCACCACGCCGACCATCGGCGGGCTCGCCGTGGCCGCGCACAGGTGCCCCTCGCCCCGCGCCTCCAGCCGCCAGCGCCCATCGAACCAGGACGCGTTCACGGGCGCTTCGGGGCGCTGCTGGGGAAAGACGGGTCGCTCGCTCATGAGTGCAGGGTAGAACATCCGTTCTATATCAGGCAAGCCCCAGACAGCACACGGAGGATGAGGGTCGGGCCTACGAGTCCGTGGCCATGCCCACATCGGAGGCGCTGCTCCCTTGCAACGTGATCGGCATGACTCTGGTCAGCCCTCTAGTCCGGAACGACGGTCCCTGCCGTCAGGCTCGAGCCCATCGCTGCCAGCGTGGCCGGCCGAGCGCGGGCGGACATGCAGCCAAGTTCCAAAGGAGACAACGTCGTGCGCAAGGGCAAGTCCGTCATCGGACAGGACATCTACAGCATCTCAGCCGGTCTTCGAGTCGAGTCGGTCAAGGACCTCGTCCTTGAGGACGGCGACGACGGCGTGATCGCCCTGCTGGTCTCGCAGGGCGGACTGCTCGGCACCTCCAGGATCGTCCCGTTCGCTTCGGTCGTCCGGTTCGGTCCCTCCGCGGTCCTGATCGACGACGCGGACTCGGTCATCCCCGCCGCCAGCGACCCACACGTCGCTGAGATCCTCGACCGCAAGGGCAGCCTGCTCGGTACCCGCGTCGTGACCGAGGAAGGGGAGGAACTCGGGCGCATCGGAGACGTGTACTTCGACGAGACGTCGGGCCGCATCACTGGCTTCGAGGTTTCGGGCGGTCTGCTGGGCGATGTCATGCGTGGCACGTCCTACCTGCCGTTCGAGCACATCCGGGTCATCGGCCGAGATGCAGTCATCGCGTCCGGCGAGTCTCAGGCCATCGTCGATGGCCAGAAGGGTGGTCTGACGGCTGCGATCGATAGCGCGTCCGCGAGCATCGCCGCACACATCCCCAGCTCCGACGGGGACGGCGAGGGCGACGGATCATCCGACCCCGCGTCGCATGACCCGGACGGGGCACTCGTGGGTGCACGCGCGCAGGCCGACCTCATGGACCGCGACGGTTCGATCGTCATCGCCAACGGCCAGGCGGTCACCCTGGACCTGATCCAGAGGGCCAGGGCAGGGAACAACCTCGATCCGCTCTACCAGGCAGTCGGCCGCGCTCGGTCGGTGCCGGTCGGTGAACAGGCCGTCGAGGCCGCATCGAAGGCTGCGGACAGCGCATCCGATCTGTGGGCTCGTTTCACGGGCCGCTTGTCGGAGATGACCGACGCTGCGGGGCAGAGGATGGACACGCAGCAGACCCAGGCACGGTTGGGGAAGGTCAATGACGCCATCGGCCGCCCGGTGACGAAGGTGTTCCTGGACCGTGACGACTCGGTCATCCTCGACCTTGGCGACCTCGTGACCCATCAAGCGGTCCAGCGAGCGAACGATGCCGGCCTGCTCGATTCGCTCCTGGCCTGCGTGTATGTCGCCTCCGATGTGTCGTTCGCACGAGACGAGATGCGGGCGGACATAGCCGGTGACTCGACAGTGGCCAAGGCCTCCGGTGGTGCCACCGTGGTGAGCGACCTCGAAGCGAAGCTTGCAGCGCCGAGCGAATCCGTATCGGACACGGAGACGGACACGGACACGGAGACGGACACGGAGACGGAGACGGACACGGAGACGGCCGGGTCCGGAGGCCGGGCCAGTGAGACCGACGAGGACGAGAGTGCCCCGTCGTCCCCGACTTCCAAGGGTTCGGAGCAGGAACCAGCCTAGCCGTCGAAGTTGGTCAAGGTCCCGGCGTCCCCGATGGAGTCGCCGGCGGCCTGACCGGCCCCCCACTTGCGGGGAGACCGTGCCCCCGACCCCTCACACAAACCTTGGTGTTACTCCGATATAGAGCAGGAGATCGACATGTCACGCATCGAGAAGACCATCACGGTGGATGCCTCCATCGATAGCGTCTACGGCCAATGGACCCAGTTCGAGACCTTCCCATCGTTCATGGAAGGTGTCGACAAGGTGGCCCAGGTCGATGACC
>JBBQNA010000291.1:0-3911 GCA_038329515.1 Candidatus Limnocylindrales bacterium
AGATCCCGCGCCTCCTCGTGGCCTGCGCGAACACCGTCGACCGTTACCCGGGCACGGTCGCCGCAGCGACGGCTGCCTACATCCGGGCGCTGGGGGACCTCGGTGACCCTGCGACCGCGGTCGCATTCCTGGATGGCGTCATCACCTCCGGCTTCGTGGTGTCCGACGCCGAACGTGCGGCATGGCCCGCAGAGGCGGCCGCTTTCCACCCCTTCGATGGGGCATTCGGTGGCCCGGCCGACGGAGATGGGCTGGCCGGCCTGCGTGCTGCCCTCGTGACGTCCGCTGGAGTGCCCGTGGATCCGGTGCCGCTTATCTCGTGGGACACCCTGTGGGCGGCCCAGGCATCGATGGCGCTGCCGCTCGACCCAGCGCCTGGGTCGACATCGCCCGCGCCGGTGCCCAGGCCGCTGGCCAGTCCAGCGCCGAGCAACGGACCTGCGCCTGTCCCGTCGGTGTGTCCCAGCCCGGTGCCCCTGCCCTCGGCAGTGGCCCCATGAGGCGGCGCGGCCGAGCGACCAGCGGGCTGCTGGCGCTGTGCTGCCTGGGGGTCCTCTCGGCCGGCAGTGTCGCGGCCTACAACGGGCAGGCCACCGTCCAGATCCTCATCACCGGGCCGGCAGCAGCCGTTCCGTGCGACGCGCCCGTGGCCATCGCTGCCACTGTCATCAGCCTCGCCAGTGGCAACGTGATCGCGACCCAGATCGTGGCCTGGTCGCTGGACAGCGACGACCCCGGCGACGCCCTGCGCGCAGACGAATCCATCACGGATGACAGCGGGGTCGCGACCATCGACCTGGACCTCGGCGCGACACCCGGTCGACGGACCGTGGTGGCAGCGGTCACCAACGTGACCAGCCGAGTCACCGTCGAGTGCGCGGTGGGCCTGCCGCTGACCAGCCTGGCCAGTTCATCCGTGACGACCCCAAGCGCTGCGCGCATGGACGCCGCCGGTCCTGTGATCGGCCACATCCGGATCGCACGCCTGGCCATCGATGCGGCGATCACGGACGGCGATGGCGCCGCCGTCCCGACCGACTCCGTGGCCCACCTCGATCGATCCGCGTGGCCCGGGGACGACGCCGGTATCGTGGTCTATGGTCACGCGCGGACTGGCCTGTTCGGCGACCTGTGGCTGGCCCGCGACGGCGACATCATCGAGCTGGCGACACGCGGCGGCACCGCCCGATATCGCGTGGTGGCGGTCGATCCGCTCGTGGCCTGGGACGACTGGAGCTTCGTCACCGCTGCCCCGGGCGAACGCCTCTACCTCCAGACGTGTATCTCCGATGACCCCACGGCGCCCCGCCTGGTAGTGACCGCCGTGCCGGTCGGCGATGGATGACCGAGGCGCCTGAGCCGGTCCGTCGCCGCTCCCGACGACGACTCGTTGGCGTGGTCGCGCTCGTCATGGTGGGCGTACTCGGGTTGCTGACGCTCCACTACCTGCCCTTCTTCGACCGCGCCCACGGGCTCGAGCGCGCTGCGGACACCCTCCAGCAGGAGCTCGAGGGCCTGGGACCCGGGGACATCGACGCTGCGCGAGCCGCCGACCTTCGGCTGCGTATCGCGTCGCTCGACACCCAGGTCGAGCCATTCCGGGGATTGCTGTCGAGCGATCCACTGATGACGTTGGCCCGGACCCTGCCGTTCGTCGGGGCCCAGGTACGTGACGCCGACGCGCTCATCGCGGGGGTCAGTCACGCGCTCGATGCCGCTGGGTCCGCGACCACGGTGCTGGATCGGTTCGTGGCGGTCCGGACCGCCCATGACGCCGCGACCGGTGGTGGCACTGCGCCGGGTGGTGACGCTTCCATCTTGGCCAGCATGGTCGGACTGATGGCCGGCTCGACGGCGGACGTGGATCGCATGCAGGTGTCGCTCGCGGCGGCGGATGCCGCCCTGGCCGGTGTCGGGGAGGATGCGGTACCCCAGATGCGCACCATCCGGGACCGCATCCGGGGCCAGATCGCGAAGTACGGCCCGCTGCTCGCAGACTACGCCCGACTCGATGACGTGCTGCCGGGGATGCTCGGCCAGGGGGGATCGAAGCGCTACCTCGTGCTAGCCCAGGATCCCGCCGAGCTGCGGCCGACCGGTGGCTACATCGGCACCGTGGGCATCGTGGAGTTCCAGGGCGGCGACATGACAAGCCATGACTTCCGGGACGTGTTCGATCTGGACCTGCAGCCCGGGCTGGCGTATGTCGCGCCGCCCCAGGCCCTGCGCGACCATCTGTTGGGTGATGTGCCATGGCTCCTGGCAGACGCGAACTGGTCGCCCGATTTCCCGACCTCTGCCCAGCGGGCGCTTCGGGCGTACGAGACCGAATCGGGCGACACCGATGTGGACGGCGTGATCGCGCTCACCACGTTCGCGCTCGACCGGATCCTGGAGGTGACCGGGCCGGTCGACCTGCCGGAGCACGGCGTCACGGTCCGAGCGGGTGATGTGACTCTGACCATCCTGGGCGAGACGCGCACCGTGGACCCCAACGGCGAACGCAAGGGCATCATCGACGACCTCGCGGCGGTATTGCTGGAGCGCCTGCTGGACCTGCCGGCCGATCGATGGGCAGACCTCGGCGAGGCACTCGTGGATGCCGGCTCGGACCGACTCATCCAGGTCTGGACGAAGGATCCGGCCGCGACGGAGTTCCTGGCCGGGACGTCATGGGCGGGCCAGGTCCGCCAGGATCAAGGCGACTACCTGTACGTGGTGCAGGCGAACATGGCGCCGACGTCCAAGTACGACCTGGTGGTCTCGCGACGGACCGACCTGGACGTCCGGCTCGACCAGGACGGGGGCGCGGCACACCACCTTGCGCTGACCTGGCAGAACGACGCCGCGCTGCCGGGTGAGCCGTATGCCGCGATCCGAAGCTACTCGACCAGTCCCGAGGGTCTCTACGGCGCATACGTGCGAGCACTCGTGCCGGTGGGCAGCACGCTCGAGGTCGCCGCGGGGCGCCAGGGTCGCTTCCCCGTGACCGGCGCCGAGGAAGTCAGCACGGAGAGCGGCCGACAGGTCTTCGGCAACTACCTGCTGATGCCCCCTGGTGCATCGGACCTGGCCTACGACTGGACGACACCCGGCGTCGCGACCCTCGCCGACGGCACCCGGACATACCGCCTGGCCGTCCAGCGGCAGCCCGGTGCGCAGCCAGACGACCTGACCGTGCGAGTGACGCTGCCGCCCGGCGCGAGACTCCTGGACACGTCACCCTCTGGGATCGCGGAGGGTGACGTGGTGACGTTCGCCTCGACCGGTCTCCGCGACCAGGACATCAGCGTCCACTACCAGCCCTAGCCGGAGGTCAACCGAGATGTCGTCCTGGTCACCCGGTCCCCTCCCCGGCGTCCTGCGGCGCGCGCTGGTACCGCACTCCGACGACCGGGGCGTGTTCACGGAGCTATGGCGATCGAGCTGGACCGAGGGTCTCCCCGGCGCTCCGGCCGAGTCGACCATGCGCCAGGCGAACCTGTCGCTCTCGCTGCCGGGTGTGCTCCGCGGCCTCCACCTCCACGGACGACAGGCCGACCTGTGGTTGGTCGTGGAGGGCCACCCATTCGTGGGCCTCGTCGACGTGCGGCCGATGCTCGTGGGCAGCGGACCGGCGGTCGTGGGCACCCTCGAAGCGGTGCCCGGCGACGCCATCTACATCCCGGAGGGCGTCGCCCACGGGTTCCTGGCCACGGACCCACTGACCCTCATCTATCTCGTGACCAACGAGTACGACGCCTCGGATGAGCTGGGCTTCCGCTGGGACGACCCGGCTGTCGCAGTCCCCTGGCCCAACCGGTCGCCGCTGCTATCCGAGCGCGACGCTGCCGCCCCTACCCTCGACGAGCTCATCGCGTCGATGGCCTGACCTCGGGCGCGCCAAGCTCGGGCGCGGCAAGCTCGGGCGC
>JBBQNA010000292.1:0-3900 GCA_038329515.1 Candidatus Limnocylindrales bacterium
CCCTGGACGTGGCCCAGACCGAGTTCGTGTCGCTCATCGGTCCGTCCGGGTGCGGCAAGTCCACGATGCTGCGGGTCGTGGGCGACCTCATCACGCCCAGCGCGGGCATCGTGGAGGTGAACGGCAAGCCGGCGTCCCAGGCCCGTCTCGACCGGGACTACGGGATGGTCTTCCAGGCACCCGTGCTGTTCGACTGGCGGACGGTGGAGGCGAACGTCCGGCTGCCGCTGGAGATCATCAAGACGAGCGGCACGGAGCAGCGCAAGCGGGTACAAGAGAAGCTGGATCTGGTGGGTCTGTCCGACTTCATGCGCCACTACCCGCATCAGCTGTCGGGCGGCATGCAGCAACGCGTGGCCATCGCCCGGGCCCTCGTGTTCGAGCCCGCGCTGCTGCTCATGGACGAGCCCTTCGGCGCCCTGGACGAGATGACCCGCGAGCGCCTGAACGGCGAGGTGCTCAAGATCTGGGCGCGCACCGGTACCACCGTGCTGTTCGTGACCCACTCCATCCCGGAGGCGGTGTTCCTGAGCACCCGGGTGGTGGTCATGAGCCCCCGCCCGGGCCGCATCAGCGACATCGTGGACATCGACCTGCCGCAGCCGCGCAACGAGGAGACCCGCGAGAGCGATCGCTACTTCGAGCTGGTGACCCAGGTGCGCGAGGCACTCCGGGCGCAGCACGGTGGCGGCGCTTCCGCGGCACGCACCCGAGCGGAAGGCGCCATCGGATGAAGGCCATTGGCACGAGGGCGATCTGCACGAGGGCCATCGGCACGAGGGTGACCGGGTGACCAGCGCCGCCGGCAGCTACCAGACGCCGGCTCGACGACGGCCCTTCGCGGGACTCGTCGACGGGCTGCGCCACCACCTGCCCGCGATCATCGTGTTCCTGGTCGTGATCGCAGCCTGGGAGCTCATCGCGGGCAGCAGCGGCAGGCGCATCATCCCGCCGCCATCGTCCATCGCGGGCGCCATCGTGCGCGAATCGGACCTGCTCTGGAGGTCAGCCATGGCCACGTTCACGGAGGCCATCGGGGGGCTCATCATCGGCACCCTGGTCGGGCTGGCGGTCGGCTTCGCGACGGCCCGCTGGGCAGTGGCCCGGGACATCCTGCTGCCGGTCGCTATCGGCGCCAGCACCATCCCGCTCATCGCCATCGCGCCCATCGTCAACAACTGGTTCGGGGTGCTCAACCCACTGTCCAAGATGATGATGGCGGCCCTGCTGGTGTTCTTCCCCATCGTCATCAACGTGACCCGGGGCCTGGTGGAGGTCCAGCCGGCCCAGCTGGAGCTGATGCGCTCCTATGCATCGACACCCACCGAGGTGTTGCGCAAGGTGCGGGTGCCGAACATGCTGCCGTTCCTGTTTACGGCGCTCAAGGTGGCCACGACCCTCGCGTTCATCGGCGCCATCGTGGGCGAGTACTTCGGTGGCTCGTCCACGGTCATCGGCCGCATCGTGCTCACCTCGATGAGCTCCGGCAGCTTCGACCTGGCCTGGGCGGGCATCATCATCGGTGCCATGGGAGCGATCGCGTCATATGTGGTGGTCGTCATCGCGGAGCGGATCCTCATCCCCTGGAACACCGCGGTGCGCGCCGGGGGATCGTGACCGAGTCGCCACTCATGGACACGCGCCGTGGTGCACACCCGTGCGCTATCGTGCGCGGACACAGCGTGTGGAGCGCCGCAGAGCGCTTCGTTGGAGGAGACCCGGGCCCAGTGTCCGGGAGAAGAGGTGAGCGCATGACGAGCTCAAGAAAGACACTGCTGCCGGTCCTGGCCGGCGGTCTCATGCTGGCGTCGGTCGCTGGTGTGTCCGCGCAGGACGCATCCCCGGCAGCCTCGATGGCGACCGGTGAGATGACGCCCGTGTCACTGCAGCTGCAGTGGGCACCACAGGCGCAGTTCGCGGGCTACTTCGCGGCTGCCGAGAAGGGCTACTGGGCCGCTCGCGGCCTGGACGTGACCATCGTCGATGGCGGTCCGGATGTGGTGCCGCAGGTCGTTGGTTCGGATCCCGCGGGCCCGACGTTCACCATCAGCTGGGTGCCCAAGGTCCTGGAAGTCCGCGCGTCGGACCTCGACTCGGACCTCGTGAACATCGCACAGATCTTCCAGCGCTCGGGCACCAAGTCCGTGTCCTGGGCGCCCGGCAAGGGTCCCGACCCGGTCAGCGACGCAGCCATCGCCTCGCCTGCGGACTTCGCGGGCAAGAAGGTCGGCGTCTGGGACTTCGGCAACGAGTACGAAGTGACCGCAGGCGCCAGCAAGGCAGGCCTGACCCAGGGCACCGACTACGAGAAGGTCATCCAGCCGTTCGACATGTCGCTCCTGCTCAACCGCGAGATCGACGTCGCCGAGGCCATGGTCTACAACGAATACGCCCAGGTGCTGGAGGCGACCGATCCCAAGACGGGCGCGCTCTACCAGCCCGAGGATCTCAACGTCATCGACTACAACGAGGTCGGGACGGCGATGCTCCAGGACGCCATCTTCGCCCGTGAGGCGTGGCTGGCAGAGCCGGGCAGCGAGGACGTCGCGACCCGGTTCCTGGCTGGCGCCTTCGAGGGCTGGATCTACTGCCGTGACAACCCCGATGACTGCATCGGCTACACGGTGGATGCCGGTTCCACGCTGGGCGCAGGCCATCAGGCCTGGATGATGAACGAGATCAACCCCCTGATCTGGCCGTCCCCGGCCGGGATCGGAGCGCTGGACACGGCGGCGTGGGATCAGACGGTCACCATCGCCACCGAGGCGGGCGTCATCAAGGCTGCTCCCGACGCGGCGGCTGCTCGGACCGACCTGGCGGACGCGGCTCGCGCGCTCGTCATGGGTGACACCATGGGCACCGACTTCGTCAAGGGCAGCGTCACGGTGACCGCCGGCGGCGAGTAGCCCACACCTGGTCGTGGCGCTCCCTGGGGGAGTGCCACGATCCCGATCGCAAGATCAAGCAGAGGCCGGTCCCACAGCGGGGCCGGCCTCTTCGCTCGTTCGTGCGCGTGGCGCGCCACCACTGGGCTATGGTTGTGCCGCTACCCGTGGGATGCGGGCCTACACCGGAGGACCAGCGTATGCATCGTCACCCTCGCGCCCGCCTGGCCACCGTGCTGGCACTCGTCCTCAGCCTTGCCGGGCTGATCCCCGCTGGGGCCGCGGCGTCCACGGTCAACGTGACCATGGGCAACGACTACGCTTTCCATCCCGGCCTCCGAGTCATCTCCCGGGGTGACACGGTGAAGTGGAAGAACACCGTCAGCCTGCCCCACGACGTGAAGTCGAACCTCAGTGGGTACTTCACCAGCCCCGGGGGGTCGGGTGGTCTCACGAAGGACGAGACGTATCCCAAGCAGTTCAAGCAGGCCGGCACCTTTGTCTACTATTGCCGCTTCCACCAGTACGACGATATGAGGGGCAAGATCGTGGTGCCCATCACGGTCTCCCGGAGCGGCAGCACGTTCACCATCACGGTGTCCAGCTCGTCCGGCACCGGCAAGTGGCGCAACAAGGTCCAGGTGCGCAAGCCTGGATCCTCGGGCTGGACCACGCTCAGCACCACGAGCTATAGGTCGGTGACCTATAGCTCGTCGAAGACCGGCACCTACAAGTTCCGGTCGGCGGTCAAGGACTCGGACACCGGTGCGACCTCTGGCTACAGCCCCACGGTCAGCAAGACCCGGTAGGACGACCCCGGTACGTCTGTCCTGCGACGGGACCGGCGGCGCCCGACTAGCATCGGGTCCATGCGCCGCACGTTGCTGCCCCTGCTTGCCGCCCTCGTCCTGACCACGGGTGCTGCCGTGCCGGCGGGCGCTGCCGCGCCGCCCATGGTGGACGTCACCATCCGGAGCATGCGCTACGACCCCGTGACGCTCAGCGTGGCGGAGGG
>JBBQNA010000293.1:0-3868 GCA_038329515.1 Candidatus Limnocylindrales bacterium
ATTACGCCGCGCACTGGGGGTCGATCCTGCCCGTCGGCCGAGCTGGCGAGCCCACCGACGTCGGCGCAGCGGCGGTGTTCCTGGCATCGGATCCCAGTGCATTCATCACGGGCGCATCGATTCCCGTGGACGGCGGCTGGATCATCACGGGCCAGGTGCCACCCGCCATTTGACGACCCCCCGGGTGACGACCGGGTGGGCCACTTGGGAACTCCTACGGGTATCGTCCGTCGTCCGACCTGCCTCAGCTGTCGACCACGAGGTACTCGTCGGAGCCGACCTGCCACACGGGACGTGCGATGGCCATCCGACCGAGGCTCACCCATCAAGTCCAAGGGACGACCTGGCTGGCACGCGCTGCTGCCGGCGGTGTCGCGGCGCTGCTGCTGGCCGTCCTCGTCTTGCCCTCGACGCCCGCGACAGGTGCCACCCGCTGGACCGGTGACGCCGACGCGGCCGGTCTGACGGCCGATGCTGGCAACGGTCAGGGTTGCCTGCCGCCCAAGCCGACCCCACGGCCCACGCCCAAGCCCGCGCCTCAGCCGACCGAGCAACCGACCCCGGCACCGACGCTGGAGCCCGGGGCGTCGCCGACGCCCACGCCCGAGCCGACACCGGCGCCCACCCCATCCCCCACGCCCCGGCCGACCCCCAGGCCGACACCCCGACCGACGCCCACGCCCTACCACCCACTGGGCGTCGATGCCAGTCATTGGAACGAGGCGGTCGACTGGGACAAGGTGCGTGCCGCAGGTGTCAAGTTCGCGTTCCTGAAGGCTACCCAAGGTACGGACATCACGGACAGCCGGTACGCCCGCAACGTGCAAAGTGCCCGTGCCCAGGGCATATCCGTCGGCTCGTATCACTTCTTCGACTACCGGAAGAGTGGACGCGATCAGGCGGACCTGTTCGTGGCCACGATGATCAGCAACGGTGGCCTCGCGGAATCGCTGCCGGCCGTGGTGGATGTCGAGTGCCTCAGGTCGTATGGACCTGCAGACCACGCGTCCGCCCGCACCGAGTTGCGGGCATTCACCGACCGGGTCGAGGAGCTGACCGGTCGACGTGTGATGGTCTACACCGGCCGGGGCGCGTGGCGCCAGGTGACCGGCGATTCATCGTCGTTCGGGGACCTGTCGCTGTGGGTCGCCTGCTGGTCGTGCTCCCGTGGGCCACTGATGCCGGTCGGCTGGGATGAGTGGCTCTTCTGGCAGATCGGATCGCAGCGGATCCCGGGTGTCGGCCGCATCGGCGAATCGATCCATGGCGGTACCGATCAGCAGGTCACGGACCTTCGGTCAGAGCGCATCGCCATCGAGGGGGGCCGGCCGTTCACGAACCGGACGGATGTCTCCGTGGCCGTGTCCGCCACGTCCGATGACTCGATCGCGGTAGCCGTGGACATGCAGCCGTTCGGTGACTGGTTCCCGGGCGCGCCGACCATCAGCGTCGACCTCGCGGGCGATGACGGGCTGCGGACCGTTCGCGTCCGCAATAGCGATGACGCTGACCAGACCGAGGCAGGGATGGCGGACACCATCGTGCTGGATCGTGCTGCACCACTGACGAGCCGGCCATCGGTCCGACTGGTCAAGGGCACTGCGTCCACGGACCTCCAGCGGATCCCGGTGCTCATCACCTGGTCGGCCAGGGATCCCGTCTCGGGACTGTCAGGCGTCGGCGCCTGGTATGACTGCGGCGACGGCCAGGCGCCCCTCGCGTCATCGTTCGCCACGGGCGCCAAGCAGGTGTCCGGTTCGCTCACCCATACCGTGTCGGTGGATGCCGCATGCACCGGAGGCGTGACTGCGACCGACCGCGCCGGCAATGTCACCGACCGACTGACCGCCGGCTCCGCTACGAGCATCGGCATCCGCACCGGGGCAACCATCACCCCTGGCGGCCGGCACAACCTGTCATTCGATGGAGCGGGTGTGTCGCTGATCGTCACCCGGGGTCCATCGGCCGGGCGAGTGGGTGTCGTCATCGATGGGGTCCGGGTAGCGATCCTTGACTTGTATGCCGCCAGGACCTCGGCAGCACAGGTGGTGTTCGCGAAGGGACTCTCGGCAGGTCACCACACGATCTCGATCCGGTCGCTGGCTGCGACCAAGCGTGGCAAGCGTGGCGGAGCCATCATCGACGGGTTCGCGATCCTCCAGCGCCCCTGACAGGGTCTCAGCCGCCCGGCAGCGCCAGCAACCGCGCCGGGTTGCGCACCAGCAGCCGATGGACGGCCTCGTCCGGCACCCTGAACCAGGCTTCGCGGTCGAAGGTATCGACACCCAGTATCGAACCCCGCTTGCCGAGTTCCTGGAACAGCGTCAGGTTGCCCGTGCGCACCCGCTGGAGCATGGAATTGGGTGCCGGGGTGACAGCGATCGCGGACCTCGATGGCGAGGGACGGGCAGAGATCATCCTGGGCACCTCGGACGGGCGGGTACGCATCCTCCGCTGAGGGTCCACGAACGCCCAGCCGGCGGACGCGGATCACCGCGATCTCAGCCTGATCTCAGGGGACTCGCAGACCATCGTCAGCGGTACGAGCGATGGCCGTCGCCGCCAGATCGCGCCCGGACCCGGTAGGGTGGGCGCACCAGCCAACCGGGCGTCCGGCGGATCGCCCTCGATCAGGAGGACCGCGTGACGCAACCACAAGCATCGCCACCCGGGAAGCAGGCTCCCAAGGACGGCTTGCCCTGGGTCCGGACCCTGCTCATCGGCATCCTGATGGTCGCCCTGATCGCGGGCGGCTTCGGCATCTGGTACATCTTCTTCCGGCCCGGTGGCCCCGCAGCCGTGGGCACCGGCGCGCCGGTCATCCCGGGCGCCGCCACCCCGGCGGCGTCCACGGCGCCAGTCGGCGGCTCGGCTGCCCCAGTAGCGTCCGCTGGGGCGATCAGCATCGACGGCAGCTGGAACGTCGACCCGTCCATCGGCTCGTTCGACTATGGCGCCGGCGACTTCAGTGGCTCGTGGGCCGGCTACCGGGTTCAGGAGGAGCTGGTCGGCATCGGTGGTACGGTCGCCGTCGGCCGCACCCCGGACGTCACGGGCACCCTCGCCCTCGCCGCCACCCAGCTCAGCGCCGCGAACCTGAGCGTGGACCTGACGACGCTCGTCAGCGACCAGTCGATGCGCGACGGCCAACTGGGCCGCCAGGGCGTCCAGACGGACCAGTTCCCGAGCGCCACGTTCGTGCTCACGGCACCCATCGAACTCGGCTCGGTACCCACGGAGGGCGAGCAGGTGTCCGTGACCGCCACGGGCGAGCTGACCCTCCACGGGGTCACCAAGAGCGTCGAGATCCCGCTCACCGCGCGCCTCACCCAGGACGTCATCGGCGTCTCCGGTTCGTTCACGTTCACGTGGCAGGACTTCGGCATGGAGCAACCCTCCTCGCAGCGAGTCGTGTCCCTGGCCGACGACGTCACCCTGGAATTCCAGGTCTTCTTCAGAATGGATGGCTGACACCATGACCTTCGGACTCTCCCGCCGCACTGCGGTGATCGCCACGCTCTCCATGGGCCTGCTCATGGGCTCCATGGCAGGCGTGGCTGCCCAGTCGCCTGCCCCAGTCGGCAGTGCCCCAGCCGCGACGAGCCTCGATGGCAGCTGGACCATCGACCACTCCATCGGCAGCTATGACTACGCGGCCAACGACTTCAGTGGCTCGTGGGCCGGCTACCGGGCACAGGAGGAGTTGGTGCACATGGGTGGCACCACGGCGGTCGGACGAACGCCCGACATCAACGGCTCCATCACCCTCGCCGGGACGCAGCTGACCGCCGCCGACCTGACCGTCGACCTCACGACCCTCGCCAGCGACCAGTCGATGCGCGACGGCCAGCTGGGCCGCCAGGGCCTC
>JBBQNA010000294.1:0-3846 GCA_038329515.1 Candidatus Limnocylindrales bacterium
CCGATCAGTGACCCGGGTGGCGCAGCAACGCCGGCAGCGTGCGGACCACGATGCGCAGGTCCAGCCACAGTGACCAGCGGTCGATGTAGTCGAGGTCCAGTGTCGCCCGCTCATCGAAGTCATCGTCGAGCCGCGAGGAGATCTGCCACAGGCCCGTGAGCCCCGGCTTCATGGAGAGGCGGCGGCGGTGCCACAGGTCGTAGCCCCGGACTTCCCGGGGCGGCGCCGGCCGCGGCCCGACCAGGCTCATCTCGCCCCGCAGCACGTTCCACAGCTGGGGCAGCTCGTCAAGGCTGGAGCGACGCAGGACACGGCCCCACGGCGCCACCCGCGGATCGTCCTTGAGCTTGAACGCCGGGCCTCGGGTCGAGCTGAGTGAGGCGACCTCGTCATAGCGCTCCTCCGCATCGCGGACCATGGTCCGGAATTTGCACATGTGGAAGGTCCTCCCATGCACGCCCACCCGGGTCTGGACGAACAGCACCGGACGGCCGTCCTTGACCAGGATGTAGAGGGCCACGACCAGCAGCACGGGGCTGAGCACGATGAGCCCGAGTACGGCTCCCACGATGTCGATGAGGCGCTTGAGCGCCAGGCTGGCCAGCTGGTCCGGACCGCTGGAGAGGGACAGGATGGCAGACCCGTCCAGTTCCTCGATGAGCGGCCTGCCGCGGCCGAGCTGAGGCACGGCGAGCGGGATGCGCACCATCTTCCCTGACTCCTGGCTCATCCACGAGATCGCGTCGGCGCTGTCCCGCTGGCTGGCCGGCAGGCAGATGGCGACCTCGTCCACGACACGGTCGAGCAGCGTGCTCTCGAAGTCAGCGATGTCACCGAGGTTGGGCATCGCCGCGCTGCCCGCGGCGAGCGGCGGTCCGATGAAGCCGATGACCCGCAGCCCCAGGTTGGGATTGGTGTCGATCAGCCGGGCGAAGTCGATCGCCTCCCGGCCCGTGCCCACGATGAGCACCGTCCGGCTGTTGTAGCCGCGGCTGCGGACCACCACGAACATCAGGCGCAGCAGGAGCCGCGTGGCGATGGTCACGGCCCCTTGGATGGGGAACAACAGGAACAGGAACAGACGGCTCGCGGTGCTCAGGTCCAGGAAGAACAGCACCCCGACGGTGAGGACGGCCAGCCATGCGATGGCGTGGAGCACACCACTGATCTCGCTCCGGACCGTCCAGTGGGCCCGCAGCCGGTACTCGCCCCGGAAGTACAGGATCGCCACCCAGGCGGCGGCGTAGAGCACCATGGCAGCGACCGGCGGCTGGAAGACGGTCGGGTCGGGCTCGCCAGGGAACAGCTGGAACCGGAGCTTGTACACCCCCCACGCGGTCAGGGCCGCCAGGACCGCGTCCGCGGTCATGAGCAGCGCGCGCAGGAACGGACTGTAGCGACGGATCAAGCGCCCTCCCGGGCGACTGTACGAGATGTGTCAACAAACGTGTCGGGCGCGTACGCACGCGAGCATGGGCCGATCGTGGGCGCGGTTCGCCCGTGGGATGCGATAGCGGTCCGGTGCGCGACCGGGAGGCTGCTAGGCTGGTGGCGCCAGGAGGATGCAGCGTCACCACGTTGCTGACGAGGCGCACGGGGAGGCCCTCGATGTCGCCCGCTGGCTCACCGCAGCCCCACAGGGATGTCCCGGATGCCTGATCGCTGGGAGGTCCTGCGTGCCATGTTCCCGGTATCCGGGAACGTGCTGGAGGTCGGTCCCCTGGCCCGGGGCGTGGCACCACGTCGGGATGGCTACGCGGTCACCATCGTCGACCACTCGGATGCCGCGGGCCTGCGGGCGAAGTACCTCGAGGACTCGAACGTCGACACGAGCCTCATCGAGGACGTCGACTACGTCTGGGACGGCCGGACGATCGACGAGCTCAGCGACCGGCCCGGCAGCTTCGACGCCGTCATCGCGTCCCATGTCATCGAGCACGTGCCGGACATGGTCGGCTTCCTGCAGGCCTGCGAACGACTGCTCGCGCCGACCGGGGCGCTGGTGCTCGCGGTGCCTGACCACCGCCGTTGCTTCGACGTCACACGGCCCCTGTCGAGCGTGGGCTCCATCCTCCAGGCGCACGTCGAGGGGCGCACGACGCATCCAGCCGGCACCGCCTACGACAATATCGCGTTCAAGGCGACCCTCGATGGCGCCATCGGCTGGCACAAGGACGCTCGAGGCCGCCCCGCCCCGATCCACTCGTTCGCCGAGGCGCATGTCGCATTCGAGGTGGCACGGGATCACCCGGACCGGTACGTCGACTATCACGCTTGGGTCTTCTGCCCGTCCAGCTTCCGGCTGGCCATCCAGGAGCTGTACACGATGGGCCTCATCGGCCTGCGGGAGCGAACCACGGCACCGGGCGACGGGAACGAGTTCTATGTCGCGCTCGCCAGGGATGGTGCCGGCCCTGGGTTGACGCCCTAGGACCTCGTGGTGGCCACGCTCCAGGACGAGAACGCCGCGATCTTCACCGGCCCCGCACCTGGCCGGGAAGTGCCGGGCCCTGTGCCGGTGGCGAACGGGCCCGGGTCCCCCGACGAGGCGCACCGGCTCGCCGTCGCACAGCTCCGGCAGCAGCTCGGCCGCGCACAGGAGCGCATCAGCGAGTACGAGGGTTCGACGTCCTGGAGGGTCACTGCGCCGATGCGTGCCCTGGGGCAACGCATCCGCGGATGGCGTCGCGCCGACCCATAGGCTCGCTACGACTCGAGCACGGCCGCCGTGATCGCCGGGACCTGGCGGTCCCACGAGTACGTCTCCAGGCTGTGCTCATGTGCGCGCGTGGCCATCCGGACGTACTCCTCGCCACCGACGTCGAGGGTCCCCACCGCGATCCGCAGGACCTGCTTCCAGTCGCCGCCGCCCGCGAGGAACCCGTTCTCCCCGGCGCAGATCGCCCGCGCGAACGCAAAGGTCGGCGAGGCTACCGAGATGGTGCCCACGGCCGCGGCTTCGAAGTACTTCAGCTCCGACTTGCTGTTGGTGAACCGGTTCGACTGGAGCGGGACCAGGTTGATCTCGGTCGCGGCGATGAGCGACTGGAGGTTCCGGAAGTCCTGCATCTCATGGCGCTCGATACGATCGGCGTGCCTTGACATCCCGCCCCGCACGTCAAGGTACCCCGCCACGACCAGCCGCAACCGGGGGTCGTCGTCGAACAGGGACGCCAGGGGATCCGATACGACATCGAAGTCGCGGGTGTGGGTCTTGCTGCCGCTGAAGTAGCCCAGATGCACGGCGCCATCGCGCGCGAACCGCCGGTACCGCTTGGCGCCGTATGCGTCAGCGGAGACCGCGAGCTGTTCCTGATCCAGGAAGTTCGGGATCACCCGGACGTCGCTGCTGCCAACCTGCCGCACCTCCTGGGCAAGGAAGTCGTTGGTGACCGTGACCCGGTCACACAGCCGCATTGCCGCCTGGATGCGCGCCGTATATCCGAACCAATGGTTCCACATGGACTCGCGGTCCTGATCTTCGGCCAGGGTGTGGGCGATGAGCGGTGCGAGGTCGGGGTTGAACACCAGGTCATCCACGTCGTAGATCACACGGCAGCCGCGACTCCTGGCACGGCTGACGAGGTCGTCCAATCGATACGAGTAGCGGCTGCGAACCACGACCAGGACATCCACCAGGTCGGGCAGGTCCCGGACGAGATCGAGGTCCTCTTGGCAGAACCAGGCCGCGCTGATGTCCGGGGTCGCCTCGTTCAGGGTCTGGATCATGTTGTGGGCGCGGTACCGGAACGTGCTGCTGTCCGGCTGCTCGTAGTAGTAGGCGACTCGAATGCCCCGACTGCGGAGGACGCGGATGCGCTCCGAGAGCGGGTTATCCCACAGTCG
>JBBQNA010000295.1:0-3842 GCA_038329515.1 Candidatus Limnocylindrales bacterium
GCCATGCGCCTTGGACAGGATCAGCCGGTCTCGACCCTCCCACTCCGGATCATCAGGTCGCACGGACATGTGCTGGAAGTACAGCACCGACAGCAACTCGGCCATGGAGAAGGAGCCACCGATGTGTCCCCACTGTGCCCACGCGATCATCTCCACGGACAGCCGACGGATACCGTACGCAGCGTCCGCGATCTGCGCTCGCGTGTCGCCGTCGAGATGGAGGGTCACGACTCTGCCTCGACCTCGGGACCGACTGCCTGGGCAAGCGTCTGGCGAGCCTCGTCCATGTGGCGGTTCATCGCATCGCGGGCCGCAACGGGATCCCCAGCTCGGACCGAATCGAGTACCTGCCGATGGTGAGCCACGGCCCGCGACGCGGTGCCGGGGATGCGCAGGGCCAGCAGTCGGACCTCCAGCATCACGTGGGCGAGCGACTCCAGGATCACCACGAACAGTTCGTTCTGTGTCGCCTTGGCAAGCAGCGAATGGAATGCGACGTCCTCCTTGACGAACGCATCCGGGGCGTGCAGGTTGCGCTCCGCAGCATCGAGGATCGCCTCCAAGGCGTCCAGATCGGCGGCGGTGCGGCGCGAAGCCGCGAGAGCCGCGATCTCGTTTTCCAGGATCCGGCGCACCTCGCTCACCTTTTCCGTGTCGGCACCTCCCGCCTGCACCTGGAGCAAGAGCTTCATCGACTCGCTCGCCGCTGCAGCCGAGGGTGCCCGTACGGTGGTGCCACGGCCCCCGCCGACGTCCAGCAGCCTGCGTGCGACCAATCCACGCACCGCCTCACGGACGACGGTCCTGCTGACCCCGAACTGACTGGCGAGCTCGCGTTCGGATGGCAACCGGTCACCATCCTCCAGGCGGCTCTCGACGATCAGTCGCTCGAGTTCGATGACGACGCGGTCCACGAGCGTTGCGTCGCGAATCAATTCGGGCACCAGTCGTTGCGTCATGTAGGTTCCTGTTCGATAGGCTGTGGCGCCGATCCCGGCACCGTCGCAGAGTCGCCCTCGACGGGTGCCCGGAAGCGGACCCGCTGGGCATCGATGAACATGGCGATGAGGATGATGAGGCCCTGGATCACCTGGATCCAGAAGACCGAGACGCGCATCAGATTGAGGCCACGATCGATCGTGGACAGCAGGAGTACACCGCCGAGCGCGCCAAGCATCGTGCCGCGACCGCCTTGCAGGCTCACGCCACCGATCACGGCAGCCGCGAAGATGGTGAAGATATAGCCGTCGCCAAGATTGACCTGGATCGAGGCGACCCGCCCTGCCAGCATCAGGCCAGCCAGCGCTGCCAGCAGGCCGCTGACCATGTACACCTGTCGAATCCGCCTGTTCGCGTCGATGCCCGATGCGATAGCCGCCTGACGATTGCCGCCGATGGCATACAGGTCACGTCCGAAGCGGCGATGGTTGAGGATGATGTGACCTGCCAGGAAGACCAGGAGCATCGCGGGCACCGCGATGGGCACGTTCCCAAGCCACGGCACGGGGAAATTCTCGTGACCCAGGAAATAGAACACGTCGGCCTCGGGTAAGTTCAGGCCGCTGGTGGCGTTTCCCTGCGTGAACGCGAGCATCAAGCCTCGAAGGATGAGCAGGAACGCCAACGTCACGATGAAGTTGTTCATCTTGCCGTAGGTGATGAGCGCGCCGATGACGTAGCCGATTGCGATGCCCATTCCCAGGATGGCGACGATCGCGAGGTACGGGCTGAGCAGGATGCCGCCGCCCCAGTACGGGGCCAGAGCCGGCACGATGAGCCATAGGCCGAACAACGCGGCCAGGCCGAGCGTCGATTCCTGGGACAGGTCGAAATTCCCAGTGATCAGCACGAACGTCTGGGCCACGACGAGTACACCGAGGACCGCTGCCGCCGACAGGATATTCGTGATATTGATGGGGGTGAGGAACTTGTCCGTCTGGCTTGCGAAGAACAGGAATACCCCCAGCAAGATGAGCCAGATCAGGTGGTCGAGGACGAAAGGGATGTGCCTACGCCACCGCATCGGTCGTCTCCATCATTCCGCCTTCGATGGCATCCAGGACCCGCTCCGGCGTCATCTCTGGGGATCCTTTGTGAAATTCACGGGTGATACGGCCTCGATAGAAGACCACGATACGGTCACACATGTCGGTCAATTCGTGCAGCTCGTCGGATACGATCGCAACGGCGACACCGCGACGGGTCAGCTCATCGACGATGCGCAGGATCTCGACCTTCGCCTGCACGTCCACGCCCTGGGTCGGCTCGTCGAGGAGCAGCACCCGGGGCTCGGTGGCGGCCAGCTTGGCCACGACGACCTTCTGTTGGTTGCCGCCCGAGAGATCCTCGATGGGAGTCGACATGCGCGGCGTCTTGATGGCCAGTAGGTCGATGTATCCCTGCACCAGGTCCCGTTCACGCGCGCCATCCACGAAGCCCAGGCGGTTGGTGAGACGGCCCAACACCGAGAGCGAGGCGTTGTCGCGCACGCTCCGGATGGCCACGATACCCAGGCCATGTCGATCCCTCGGCAGATAGGCGACTCCGTTGGCCAGCGCCTTGCCTGGATCGGTCCCGCGGTAGGGCGCTCCGTCCAGGGTCACCGTACCCGTTCCCATGGGCTCGAGCCCGAACAGTCCTCGGGCTAGCGAGCCTGGGCCGCTGCCTTCGAGACCAGTCAGGCCGACCACCTCCCCCGCGTGCAAGGTGAGCCGGACATCCTGGTAGGCGCCGACCCGGGTCAGGCCGGCAATGGTCATCACAGGCGCTCCGACTGTAGCGCGGCGCGGCCGCTGGAATCGCTCGACGTCGGTGCCACTGATGAGCCGGATGAGGTCCGGCTGGCTCAACGCATCGATGGGCGCGGCACCCGCAACCTGGCCATTGCGGAGGACGGTCACGCGATCGGCGAGCTCGAACACCTCTTCCAGGTAGTGGGAGATGTAGATGAACGAGGCACCATCGTCACGCTGGCGCCGCACGAAGTCGAACAGCATCTGCACCTCGTGCTTGGGCAATGGTGCGGTCGGCTCATCAAGGATGACGACGGTCGCGTCGGCGAACAGGGCGCGGGCGATCTCGATCATCTGGCGCTCAGCGACCGACAGCGACTCCATGGGTCGCTCCACGTCCACGTTGAGCCCAAACCGCCCGAGACGCATCGCCGCTTCCCGGCGCAACCCAGGCCAGTCGATGAAACCGCCTCGTCGCGTCGGCATCGCGCCGGCGAACACGTTCTCGGCGACGGTCAACGCGGGCACGAAGTTGGCGTGCTGGGCCACCAGGGCGATACCCAGACGTTTCGCAAGTGCCGTCGTCATGTGCTCGACGGGCTGTCCCTGCACGCGGATCTCGCCCGAGTCAGGCGCGTATAGGCCGGTCAGGATGTGCATCAATGTCGACTTGCCGGCACCGTTCTTGCCCACGAGTGCGTGGATCTCGCCGGGCAGGACATCGAACGACACGCCGTCCAGTGCACGCACTCCGGGGAACGATTTTGTGATCTCCAGCAGCTCGAGAGCGGGAGCGGCGGTTGCTCCGATCATCACCGACTCCAGATACTCCAGATAGGGTGTTGGCGAGCCGCCCCGCCCGTCGATGCGGATGCGGCTCGCCGAGTTCACACGATCGCTAGGGTGCCGGGGACATCCCTGCCGCCGCAGCCTCGATGTTGCCCCACAATGCGGGGTCATCCACGTTGTCCACGCCCACCGACGTTGTGGACAGGAGCATCTGCGGTCCCACATCGCTCATCTCGATGCGCGCGGGAGACCAGAGGGCACCCTCCTTGATCACCTCGCCTGCCTCGATGGTGCCACCGCCAAGCTCCAGCTCGATGTAGT
>JBBQNA010000296.1:0-3837 GCA_038329515.1 Candidatus Limnocylindrales bacterium
AGGATCGACTGCTCGTGGTTGTCGTCGCCGAGATCGACGACGATACTGTCCGCCTGATATCCGCATGGCGCCCCAGCAGGCGCGAACGACATGAGTACGAGCACACGGAGCGCTGACTCGGCGCAGGTCGAGGCATTCCGCCGCCGCTTCACCAAACCGATCGAGATCATCATCGACGATGCCGAGGCCTACTGGCTTGGGGACCTCGAGGGTCGCGTCCTGAGTGGCGTGTCCGACCGGACCCTCCGTCCATTCGCAGCGGCGCTGGAGCACATCGAGGCTGGGACCGACCCGAGCGGTTGTCGCTCGGTCCAGCGCCCACGTCCAGGAGCGCACCCAGCCGGCCGTAGGCGTATGCCTCGTCGGGCAGCTCCATGAGCCCGATGGCCGGCGCCTCGATGCCCTTGCAGCGGCGAACAGTCTGAGCGGGACCCTGTCGGACGGATCGTCGTCGAGCGAACCGGTGGCAGCCTGACGTGCCGGCCGTCCTCGGACAGTGCGGCATTGCCCAGGGCGACGGAGCCGAACCGTCGATGCGCGGCGTGATGCCCGAGTCGCGATAGCCGACGGGCTTCCCCTCCCCCGTTCAGAACCGGCTCGCGAGCGCCGCGACGGGCGCCGGGTTGCGATGTTCCTCCAGCAGCTCCTGTCGTCGTCCCGCTGGACGACGACACTGCCCGCATCATCTCCGCACGGCGCCCCATGAAGGGCGGACGCCATGACTACCAAGACCGCCAAGCCTGAATCGCCGGGCGTCACCAGGCTGCGCCAGATACTCGCTCGACCCCGGGAGGTCGGCATCGTCGGCGCCCAGGCCTACTGGCTGGGCGACATCGACGGCGCATCACTCGGTCCCGGATCGGATCGCACGCTCGCTCCCTTCGCGCAAGCGCTCACGATGGTCAAGGCAGGCAGGGACCCGGCCACCCTGGCCCTCTGGGCTCGCCTGGAGGACGGCGACGTATACCTCGTGGCGGAGGACGACATCCTCGTGGACATGGCCGAAGCCGCCGCTGGTCTCCCGGCGCGGTTGCGCGTGCTCAGGGAGTGACCAAGACCGACGACGATGCCCGCACCATCTCCGCACGGCGCCCGATGAGGCGTGAACGACATGCGCATGAGAACGGTTAAATGGCGCGCCGCCGCTGAGCGGCTCCGCCGTCTGACAGACGGACCATTCGAGGTCGGCATCGGGGGTGCTCTGGCGTACTGCCTCGGTGACCTCCAGGGGTCACCGCTGGGCCCGGAGTCGGATCGTACGCTCGCCCCGTTCGCGCAGGCACTGGAGTCCGTCCGGGCAGGTAGGTCGCCCGAGTCGATGGTGGTCTGGTCTCGACTGACCGACGGTGAGCGGTATCGCGTGGCCGGGGGCGCCGCCCTCGTCGACTTGGCAGAAGCCGCCGCGGGTGTCCCCGCAAAGCCCCGCGTACTCCGGGAGTGACCGAGGCCGACGACACCCGCCCACCCGGGCGCCTAGCCCGATGTCTCACCCGTAACTGTAGCGACTCTATACTGTGCAGTTGCAATTGACGCACGAGCCATGTATCGTCACCATCGTATCAACCGTTGTGACTGTTGTGGATAGGTGCTGATGATGGACGAGCAAGGTGATGATCTCCTGACGACGGGCAAGGCCGCTCAGTTGATCGGCGTCACGCGACAACACGTCATCAACCTCGCCAACCAGGGAATGCTGCCGTACATCATGGCCGGCTCGCACCGCCGCGTACGCCGTGGCGATGTCCTGCGGTTGGCGGGGCGAGCTGGCGCGGACAGGGGTGGGCCGATGACTCGAGACCAGATCCGGTCCCTGTGGCTCCATCGCGTGGCAGCTGGTCACGTCGCACGGGAGCCGGAGCGATCATTCCTGCGTGCTCGCAAGCGACTCCGCGATCTCCTCCAGCGAGAGATGTCCGGCGAGCCATGGCTCCGTAGATGGCAAGATCTGATCGATGAAGGACCCGAGCAGGTGATGCGAGTGATGACGGGCACAGACCCGCGGGCACGGGAGTTGCGCCAGAACTCGCCGCTCCTCGGACTGCTGACCGCTGGCGAGCGGAGTGCCACGCTAGAAGCGTTCGAACGCTTCTATCCGCCGGGCAATCGCGTTCCCGATCATCCACTCCCATGAAGCGCGAGGAGCTGGAGCACCTGCTGCGTGCCGCATCGCGGATCATCGACGAGCCGGACCTCCTGGTCGTCGGCTCAGCCGCGATCCTCGGGTCCCACGACGAAGCGGAGCTGCCCACCGCCGCCACGCGGTCCGACGAGGCCGATCTCGCACCATTCGACGACGCGGACGGCTCGCAGAGCATGGCCATCGAGGGCGCGCTCGGCGCCGGGTCGCAGTTCCACGGCGAATTCGGGTACTACGCCGACGGCGTCAGCATCGACACCGCGATCGTGGGACCAGGCTGGCGCGACCGCCTAGTCCTGTTCGACCCACCCGGAGCGGCGCCTGGTCGCGGATGGTGCCTGGAACCCCACGACCTGGCGGCCGCCAAGCTGGCAGCCGGCCGAACCAAGGACTACGAGTTCGTGCAGGCTCTCCTGGACGCGGGTCTGCTGGACCACGTGACGCTGTCGGCGCGATTGGCGAACCTGCCCGCGGACCGCGTGCTCCCCGCGTTCCGCCGTCGCGCCGAAGCGTGGCTGCAGGAACTTGGGCGCAGGCCCAGGTTCGGACGCCTACCGTGACCACCAGCCGGTGCAGTTCCTTGCGCAGCGCATCGAGCGTGTCGGCACAATCTGCAGCCTCCACGATGCGCGGCTTGATGCCCGAGTCGCGGTAGCCCATGGGCATCCCCTCCCACGCGGAGAACCGGCTTGCGAGCGCCGCGACGGGCACCGGGTTGCGATGGTTCTCCAGCGGCTCCAGTCGCTCCAGTCGCTCCAGCTCCAGGCCTGACCGCGCCACGACATCGTCCCGGTAGAGCGTCTGGCCCGGATCGTGGAACACCCACAGGACGCCCTTGCCCGGCATCACCAGCAGCAGGTCGAGTGTCTGGAGCCGATCGGCTGCGAAGTCCTGGCCCCAACGACCACGATGGCGTGGTAGAACGCTCTACTCGGCCTGCGGCGACATCCCGCCAGCCGAATACGAGGCCGCAGACTGGGTCGACCTTCAGATGACAGCCGCCGCCTGAACGCCATCCCCCGAACTCCATCAGCACCAGTGCGGATGGCCCGCCCTCGCGGCCACGTGCCACGAACTGGAGATCTCACCGCTCGCTCGCGTTAGGCTAGTGGCGGCTCGAAGACTGGCGTCGGCTGGCAGCGCATCCCCGTCCTGGAACGAGGAGGTCTCCAACGGTTCGCTTCCTCCACACCGCGGATCTCCAGCTGGGGATGACCCGGTACTTCCTCGACGCCGATGCACAAGCCAGGTTTGCCCAAGCGCGGACTGATGCTCTGACCTCGATCGGCGTCATGGCTGCGGCAGAACACGCCGAGTTCGTGGTGGTGGCGGGCGATGTGTTCGAGACGAACCGGGTGCGGCCCAGGACCGTCGGCCGTGCGCTGGAGGCGATGGCCACGATTCCGGTGCCCGTCTACCTCCTCCCCGGCAATCACGACCCCCTCGATGCCGCGACGGTCTACCGGTCCCCCACCTTCACGCGCTCGCTGCCCGCGAACGTCACGGTACTGGACGGTTCGGGGCCGGTCCAGGTGCGGCCCGGCGTCCAGATCATCGGTGCACCCTGGATGACCAAGCGGCCGCTGCGCGACCTGATCGCAGCCGCATGCGAGTCGCTCATCGCCGACCCGGAGTGCATTCGGATCCTGGTCGGACACGGCGCTCTGGACTACCAGGGCGAGTTCCACGACCCGTCGACG
>JBBQNA010000297.1:0-3834 GCA_038329515.1 Candidatus Limnocylindrales bacterium
GACGGGATCCTCGATCCGCAGGGTCGCGCCGTCGAGACGAGCCTGCCGCACCTGGGTGTGTCGGCGGTGCATGGCGTGCGGGTCGGACGACGTGTGGAGCTGGACGTGGATGCCACGGACGACGCCGCAGCCCGGGTCATCGTGGAGCGGCTGGCGACGGAGCTGTTCGCCAACCCGCTCATCGAGGCGTTCGAGGTGGAGCTGCTCACGGGCGCGGCCGCCGGATCGATGGCATGAGGGTCGGCGTGGTGGTCTTCCCGGGCTCCAACTGCGACCGCGACGCGCTGTATGCGGCGACGCTCGTGGGTGCCGAGTCATACCCCATCTGGCATGAGTCGGCCGACCTGCGCGGCGCCGACCTGGTCATCCTGCCTGGTGGCTTCGCCTATGGCGACTACCTCCGGGCGGGCGCGCTGGCGCGGTTCAGCCCCGTGATGGGCGCGGTCCGCGAGCACGCCGCGAAGGGCGGCCTGCTGCTGGGTATCTGCAACGGTTTCCAGGTGTTGGCCGAGGCCGGCCTGGTGCCCGGCGCCCTGCTGCGCAATTCGAGCCTCCGCTTCGAGCATCGCTGGGTGCGCCTGGCGGTCGAACGGCATGACACGCCGTTCACGCGCGCCATCCCGCTGGGCACGCAGCTGCGAATGCCCATCGCCCACGGCGAGGGCAACTACTTCCTGCCCGAGGCGGATCTCGATGCCCTGGAAGCCAGCCGGGGCGTGGTCTTCCGATACACCACACCCGAGGGCAATCCCAACGGCTCGGCGCGGGACATCGCGGGTGTCCTGGACGCACGCGGAACGACCTGCGGCCTGATGCCGCACCCGGAGCGCGCCGCGGAACGCATCCTCGGCTCGGATGATGGCTTGCTGCTCCTCCGCTCGGTGGTGGAGAGTGTCGCGGCCAGCACGGAACGTCAGCCGGTGGCGGTGCACGCGTGACAATTCCTGCCGCGACAGTCGACGCCGTCCCACTCCATCGCGCCCTGGGTGTCACGGACGGCGAGCTGGAGGCCATACAGGTCAAGCTCGGCCGGTCTCCCAACGACCTGGAGCTGGCCATGTTCTCGGTGATGTGGAGCGAGCACTGCTCCTACAAGTCGTCCAAGCCGCTGCTGGCCACGCTGCCGACAAGCGGCAGTGATGTCGTGGCGGGACCCGGCGAGAACGCGGGCGTGGTGCGCATCGGGGACGGCCTTGCGGTCGCGTTCAAGCTCGAGTCGCACAACCATCCGAGCGCCGTGGAGCCGTACCAGGGTGCGGCCACGGGTGTCGGCGGCATCCTGCGTGACATCTTCACCATGGGCGCCCGCCCGGTGGCCATCCTCGACGCCCTCAAGTTCGGTGACCCGAGCCAGGATCGCACCCGATACCTCGTCCGGGGCGTGGTCCGAGGCGTCAGCGGCTATGGCAACTGCGTGGGCGTGCCAACGGTCGGCGGCGAGCTCGTGTTCCATCCCAGCTACGCCGGCAACCCACTGGTCAACGTGATGGCCGTGGGCGTCCTGGAAGAGCGTCACCTGACCCGCGCCGTAGCGCCTGGCCCGGGGAACCTCGCCGTGCTGTTCGGTTCCAGCACCGGCCGCGACGGCATCGGTGGTGCCTCGGTGCTGGCCAGTGCCACGTTCGGCGAAGCGTCCGCGACCAAACGTCCCAGCGTCCAGGTGGGCGACCCGTTCGCGGAGAAGCTGCTCATCGAGGCGAGCCTGGAACTCATCGAGCGGGGCCTCGTGGAAGGCCTCCAGGACCTGGGGGCCGCGGGCATCACCTGCGCCGTCTCGGAGACGGCCGATCGCGCCAGCACCGGCATCCGGGTGGATCTCGACGCCATCCCGCGACGCGAATCGGACATGGAGCCCTTCGAGGTCATGATCTCCGAGTCGCAGGAACGGATGCTCGCCATCGTCACAGCGGAGCAGCTGCCGCACGTGCTCGAGGTCTGCGCCCGCTGGGACCTGCCGGCAGCGGTCATCGGCCGGGTCACGGACGACGGCCTCGTGACCATCGTCACCGGCGGCCTGGACGCTGCCGGGGCGCCCGCAGCGGGTGCGCGAGAGCTCGCCCGCATCCCGGCCGCGGCGCTGACCAGCGAGGCCATCATCCATCAGCGGGTCGCCGCCGCGCCCGTCCGACGCCGTCCGATGCCGGTCCCCGACGACGCGCCCGACGCGATGTCGGATCCCAGCCCGGGCCTGCCGGAACGGGGCATGGACCCGGGGGCGGTGCTCCAGGCGCTGCTGGGCCACCCGGACCTCTGCTCGCGGGCCTGGGTGACGCGCCAGTACGACGCAACGGTGGGTGCCGACACGGTCGATGGCAGCGAGCACGGAGCCGCGGTCATCCGGGTCAGGGGCACCACCAAGGGCCTGGTCATGGCCACCGATGCTGCTGAGCGCGTCGGCCTGCTCGACCCGTGGCTGGGTGCCGCGTTCGCGGTCGCTGAGTGCACCCTGAACGTTGCCGTGACCGGCGCCCACGCCCTGGGTGTCACCAACTGCCTGAATTACGGTGATCCGGAGCGGCCGGAGGCGTTCTGGCAGCTCCAGGAAGGCGTCCGAGGCCTGGGTGACGCGTGCCGCGCGCTCGGCCTGCCCATCACGGGTGGCAACGTCAGCCTCTACAACGAGTCCGCCGCGACCACCATCGCGCCAACCTGCCAGGTGGGCATCGTGGGGCTCCTGGAGGACATCGGCCGACGGGTCGGGCCGGTGCCCGGTGGCGCGGGTGAGATGGTGGCCCTGCTGGGAGCGGCCACGCGCGGCCTGGCAGGGTCCATCTACGTGGACATCGCGGGACCGGGTCCCGATGACCGCCTGCCGACGCTCGACCTGACGGCACACGCCGCGCTCCTGCGACTGTTGCCGGCGGCCGCCGAGCAGGGTCTCCTACGCGCCGCCCAGGACGTGAGCGGTGGCGGCCTGGCGGTCGCGCTCGCGGAGATGTGCCTGTGGTCAGGGGTCGGCGCGGACCTGACCCTGGGCGTTGGCGCGGAGCCGGCGTCCGACCTGTTCGGCGAAGGTCCCAGCCGCGTGGCGGTGACCCTGGCGCCGGCTGACTGGGACGCGCTGGCGACGTTGGCCGCGGCGGCGGGCGTGCCGCTCCAGGCGCTCGGCGAGACAGGCGGGGATAGTCTCCGCATCCGGCTCGTGGCACAGGGTGTCGCGAGCACCTCGGATGAGCGCGGTGCGGGTATCGCGGACGACCTCGACACATCCCTCGATGTCCTGCGCGATGCCTGGGACCACGGCCTGCCGCGTGCCCTCGGTGACGATGCATGGCGACCCGAACCCCACGCTCGGGAGGGCTGACACGATGTGTGGAGTCGTCGGCATCCACGCTCCGGGCCAGGAGGCGGCACCGCTCGCGGCGCTGGCCCTGTTCGCGCTCCAGCACCGGGGCCAGGAATCGGCCGGCGTGGCGGTCAGCGACCGTGACGGGGTGATGGTGTACAAGGACCTGGGCCTCGTGTCCCAGGTCCTGGACGAGACCCACATCGCGTCGCTCCAGGGCGACCTTGCCATCTCCCACTGCCGCTACTCGACGACGGGCTCCACCCTCTGGGAGAACAGCCAGCCGACATTTCGGCTGGGTCCCCGGCGGACCGTGGCCATCGGCCACAACGGCAACCTCGTCAACACGCGGGCGCTGCTGGAGGAGCTGCCGGGTGGCCGCAGCCGGCTCGTGGGCACGACCGATACCGAGGTACTCACGGCACTCCTCGCCGACGAGCCGGGCGCGGACCTGGTCGACGCGCTCGTGAGCCTGCTGCCGCGAGTCGCGGGTGCGTACTCGCTGGTGGTCATGGACGAGGGACGCGTCATCGGGGCGCGCGATCCAT
>JBBQNA010000298.1:0-3786 GCA_038329515.1 Candidatus Limnocylindrales bacterium
GACGAGAAGGGTCTCCTGGAGCGGGTCTTCCGCGACCCCACCACCGTCGGCCGCACGGTCGGCGAGCTGATGGAGCGGCCACTGCCCACGATCGACATCACCGCGTCGCTCGACGATGCCTTCGACGCACTGTCCAGTGGCTCGGATGCCCTGGTGGCCGTCCACGACGGCCGACCGGCGGGCGTGGTCACGAAGCTGGACCTCCTGGAGTACCTCGCGCACAAGGGACGTGCCGGCAACTGATCGACATGGGGTGCGCGCTGACCATCCCGTGGTGTAGCATCCTCGCAACGCCCTTGGTCGCAACCGATCCGCAACCATTGCGACCGAGCCACAACCAAACATCGGACTGTGGAAGCCGACTCCGACACCACCGCGGTGTCCCAAGCGCGGCCGGTCCGGCGCTCACGGCGCGACCCGGGAGGTCGCGCCTGCTGGAGGCCGCCGATGACTGCGACGCGTACCACGACCGCTCCGCCCTCGACCCTCACCGAGTTGGGCCGCGCACGACACACCAACCTCTCCGTGCCGGAGCTGTATGAGCACGCCATCCGGGCCTCCGAAGGCCTGATCTCCAGCGGTGGACCACTCCTGGTGCGCACCGGCCAGCACACCGGCCGCTCACCCCAGGACAAGTACCTTGTGGATGTCGGGGACGCGCATGCAGGCGTCTGGTGGGGTGGCTTCAACCGGCCCATCAGCGAGGAGCGCTACGACGCGCTGCGCCAGCGCATGATCGATCACCTCTCGACCCGCGAGCTGTTCGTGCGCGACTGCTATGTGGGCGCCGACCCGGGCTGGCGGCGCTCTGTCCGGGCATATACCGAGACGGCCTGGGCGAACATCTTCTGCAGCAACCTGTTCCGGGTGCCCCCTGCGGAGGACCTGCCCGGCTTCTCGCCCGACTTCACCATCGTCGACGCACCCAGCTTCCGCGCAGACCCGGCGCGCGATGGCGTCCGGAGCGAGACGGTCATCCTGGTGCACCTCGGCCGCCAGGAGATCCTCATCGGCGGCACGGAGTACGCAGGGGAGATCAAGAAGGGCGCCTTCGGCATCCTCAACTACCGACTGCCCGACGAGGGGGTGTTGCCGATGCACTCCTCTGTCAACGTGGGCGCTCGCGGGGACGTGGCCATCTTCTTCGGACTGTCGGGGACCGGCAAGACCACGCTCTCGGCCGATCCGCAGCGGACGCTCATCGGTGATGACGAGCACGGCTGGGGTCCGGACGGGGTGTTCAACTTCGAGGGCGGCTGCTACGCCAAGACCATCCGCCTGTCGCATGTGTACGAGCCGGACATTTACTCCACGACGCGCCGGTTCGGGACCATCCTGGAGAACGTGGTCATCGATGGCGCGACCCGCGACCTGGATCTGGACTCGGAGCAGCTGACCGAGAATACCCGGGGTGCCTTCCCGCTCGACTTCATCAGCAACAGCTCTGATACGGGCATGGCCGGTCAGCCATCCAACGTCATCTTCCTGACCGCCGATGCGTTCGGCGTCCTGCCGCCCATCTCGCGCCTGACGCGCGACCAGGCGCTGTACCACTTCATCAGCGGCTACACCGCAAAGCTGGCCGGGACCGAGGTCGGTGTCCGTGAGCCAACGGCCACGTTCTCCACCTGCTTCGGAGCGCCGTTCATGCCCCGCCATCCCGCGGTGTATGCCGAGATGCTGGGCGAGCGTCTCGACGCCCATGACGTGCCGGTGTGGATGATCAATACCGGCTGGACCGGCGGGCCGTTCGGTGCCGGGCAGCGGATGAACATCCAGCAGACGCGGGACATGGTCCGGGCAGCGCTCGACGGGCTGCTGGAGGATGTGCCAACCGTCACGGACCCGGTGTTCGGAGTCCAGGTGCCGGTGAGCGTGCCGGGCGTGCCGCCGGAGGTGCTGACGCCGCGCGCCACATGGGCGGACGGTGCGGCGTACGACGTGCAGGCACGCAAGCTGGCCGCGATGTTCGCCGAGAACTTCGAGCGTTTCGCGGATCGGGTCTCCGCGGAGATCGTCGCAGCGGGTCCGCGCGTCGACTGACGACCGGCCGTGACCCGTGCACGTGCCGCAAGCCTGTGTGGTCACCCTCCAGGGATGCCAGGTCTCAGGAGGAGAAGGTCAGCAGCGCCGACATGGCGAAGCCGAACGCGGTCGCGAGGCCGACGGCGCGGCCGCCCTTGGCGAGGGCCTCGGGCATCATCGATTCCGCGAGCATCGCGATGATGGCGCCGGCCGCGAAGGTCTGGACCGCGGCCACGACCTCGCGGGGTGCGCCAGACAGCAGCCCGTAGCCTAGACCTGCCGATAGCCCGCTCGCGACGACCACCGCGGTCCACATGAGCACGATCCGGGTCCTGGACGTGCCGCTGCGCAACAGGTCTGCTGACGCACCCAGCGACTCCGGCACGTTGGAGATGAACACCGCGGCCAGGAACGGGACGCTGATGCCGGCGCCGCCGACCAGCGACAGGCCCAGCACCACCGACTCCGGGATGCCGTCCAGCACGGCGCCCAGCACCACGGCGTTGCCATCCCCGTCCGACCGGGAGCCACCCCGTCGTTCGAGCGCCAGGCTGCCAAGGTAGAACGCGACCGCGCCGAGCGCGAACCCGACCGCGATGAGCGGCGATCGCAGGCCATCCTCGACCGCATCCTCCACCAGCTCGTAGGCAACGGCGCTGATGAGCACGCCCGCCCCGAACGCGAGCACGAGGCCCAGGACACGGTCGCTGACCGGCCGGATGAACGCCACGAGGGCGCCGACCACCAGCGAAGCGGCAGCGATGGCTGCCCACAGGACGGCGTCGAGCATCGACGGATGCTACGTGGTCCGTCGCTGTGCCGAGCGCTGCTTCAGGCCGGCTTGCGCCCGGCGTGGAGGGTGACGATGCCCAGGGTCATCGGGTGCCACGACACATCGACGAGCCCAGCCTCGCCCATGATCTGGGAGATGCGGTCAGGCTCCGGATACTCCTGGGTGCTGGACACGAGGTAGGAGTACGCGTCCTTCTGGCCCGCGATCCGCCCGATGATGGGCACGATCCGGTCGAACCAGGCCTGCGCGGCACGCGCCAGGAGACTCTGGGGACGCGCGATCTCGAGGCACACCACCCGACCACCGGGCTTGACGGCGCGCACCATCTCCGAGAACCCCTGTCGGTAGTCGGCCAGATTGCGCATGCCGAAGGCGATGGTCGCGGCATCGAACGTGCCATCCGGGACGGGCAACGCGAGGGCGTCCCCAGTGGTGAAGCTCAGGCCGACCCGGTCGGCGTAGCGCTTCCGTGCGACCGCCAGCATCCCCTCCGCGAAGTCGACGCCCTCCACCTCGCCGCCGGGCTGCACCTGCTGCCACATCTCGAGCGCCACCTTTCCGGTGCCGGTCGCGATGTCAACGGCCCGCATCCCGGGGCCGAGTGCCGCCGCACGCACCGCGCGATGCCGCCAGCGTGGCTCCTGGAAGCCGCTGATGAACGTGTTCATGGGGTCATACACGCCGCTGATGGTGTCGAATATGTCGCGGATGCGGTCCGGTTCAACGGGGTTGCCGGTCACAGGGAGCCTCCAGGTGCGGGAGCGGGTGGTGCCAGGGGTTCGGTGGTCGCGAAGGACGCGAGGATGGCCGGTGCCACGATGGCCGCGCCACTGATGGGGCCACCGTGGCCGAGCGTCGGGAACTGCTGGGTGTCCAGCGTCTGGATCAGTTCGCCGAGCGCGGCGGCGATGGCTGCATAGGGCCCCTTGCTGCGGCCACCCAGACCGATGCGCACCCTGGCCCGGATA
>JBBQNA010000299.1:0-3777 GCA_038329515.1 Candidatus Limnocylindrales bacterium
CTTGCCTTCGTCGATGCGGGGCGTGATCGCCCATCGAGGTCGCCGAACGCCCATGAATGATACCCATCCGCACCCCGCGGGGTCCCTGGCCGTGCCCAGGTCGTGCGTGACGCACTCAGGACGCCGGCGCGCCCTCGGGGACCTCGACCGGGGCGGATGGCTTAGCGCCCGGGCCATCGCGTGCCGCGGTCCGCCGCCGGCGGCGATCCTGGACCGAAGCCGCGATGTTGGGCAGGAGCACGGACAGGATGAGCAGCGCGCCGACGATGCCCGTCTGGGTATTGCCCTCGATGCCCGCGAGGCTGAGGCCGTTGCGCAGGTTGAGCACCAGGAACGTGGACAGCACGACGCCCAGCATCGAACCGGAACCACCGAAGATGCTCACGCCGCCCAGCAGGACCACGGTGATGATGTCCAGCTCGAACCCCTCGGCGGTGCTGGCGCGGGCGGAGCCGAGACGCGCCGTGTAGAGCACGCCGGCGAGCGCCGCGATCGTGCCGCTCATCATGAAGATCCGGATGCGCGCCCACGCCACCCGGACACCCGAGAAGCGGGCCACATCCTTGCTGTTGCCGATGACATATGTGATGCGCCCGAATCCGGTGAGATGCAGCAGCACCGCGGCAGCGATGACCAGCACTCCGTACAGCAGGATGCTGAACGTGAAGGGACCCACGATGGACGACTGGCCCATGGTGTCGAACCACTGCGGGAAGTCGCCGATGGACCGGTCCTCGATGAGCATCGTGGCCAACCCCCGGAAGCCGATGAGCGTCGCCAGCGTGACGGCGAGGGACGGCAGACCGACCACGGCGATCCAGAATCCGTTGAAGGCGCCGCACGCGAGGCCCACCAGCAGCGCGACTATGATGCCCAGCTCGATGGGCATGCCCCGCTCGAACATGCCGGCGGCGACCGCGCCCGAGAGCGCCATCACGGACGCGACCGACAAGTCGATCTCGCCCGAGATGATGACGAATGCCATGGCCAGCACCACGATCGACCGCTCGATGCCCAGCTGGAGCAGGTTCACCTGGTTCTGCATCGAGGCATAGCCGGGGGTGTCGATGGCGTTCCAGGTCACGACCACGGCCAGGATCGCGAACAGCATCACGTCCCAGCCGCGCATCCGGCCACGCAGGTTACGTGCCACGAGCGGCCTCCCCGTCTCGCGACGCGCGGATGCGGGCATCGTCCTGGCGGCGGACCCGCACCCATGCTTCCTGCATCCGGCGCAGGATGATCGCGTCAGCGGCCACTGCGAACAGGATGAGCGCACCCAGGACGGCATCCAGCGCGAACTGGCTGATGCCCAGCCAGCGCAGCAGGCTCGTCTGGAGGGTCTGGATGAGGAGGGCGCCGAGGAGCGCGCCGAACATCGACCCAGCACCACCAAAGATGTTCACCCCACCCACGACCGCCGCCGCGACCACCTGGAGCTCCAGGCCTGAGCCCGACACGACCGTGATGTTGCCGAACTTGCCCAGCCACATGAAGCCACCGATGCCGGCCATCATGCCGCTGCCCACGAAGGCGAAGAACACGTCCCGGCGGATGGGAAGGCCTGCGACCCGAGCAGCGTCCGGGTTGGAGCCGATGGCGAACAAGCGGCGGCCGTAGGGCAGGTACCGGAGCACGACCTGGCCCACGATGGTGGCCACCAGTGCGATCCCGAACAGCACCCGGATGTCGATGCCCGCAATGGTGATGACGGACGTGGACGGGATGCTCACCAGCCAGTCGGGCAACTTGTCGGTGGTCACGGTCTTGGATCCGGAGATGACCACGAGGCCGGTGCGGAAGAGGGCGAGCGTGCCCAACGTGGTGATGATGGCGGGCACCCGGCCGTAGGCCACGATAGCGCCGTTGATGGCGCCCAGGGCGGCACCCATGGCCATGCACAGCAGGATGACGATGACCGGGTTGACGTCGCCCATGCCCGCGAGGCTGTTGCCGACGGTATAGGCCACGAGACCCACGATGGAGCCCACGGATAGGTCCACGTTGCGGGTCAGGAGCACCAGCACCTGGCCGACTGCGACCGTGGCGATGATGGCCGAGCCGGTCGTGATATTGGTGAACGTGCGCGGCGACAGGTAGTTCGGGATCTGGATGGCGAAGAACGCGATCATGGCCACCAGGACCACGACGAGCGTCAGCTCCCGGACCTGGTCCGGACGCACCCGGCGGAGGACGGCGTCCATCATGGGAGGACGGCGTCCATCATGCCGGCGGCTCGGCGAAGGTGGCGTCGTCGAGGGACGCATCCACGGTCGTCGAGAACGTGACAGCCTCCTGGCCCATGGCCGCGGCCAGCAGCAGCTCCTGAGTCGCCTCGGCGCGGGGCACGATGGTGACCTGGCGACCTTCGCGCATGACCAGGATGCGGTCGCTCATGGTCATCACCTCCGGCAGGTCGGAGCTGATGAGGATGATGGCCATGCCCTCCCGGACCAGCTCGTCCACGAGCTGGTGTACCTCCACCTTGGCGCCCACGTCGATGCCCCGAGTCGGCTCATCGAGGATGAGCACCCGCGGCCGTGTCTCGAGCCATTTGCTGAGCACGACCTTCTGCTGGTTACCACCCGACAGGGCACTCGCGATAGTGTCCACCGATGGCGCCCGGATGCGCAGCCGCTCGCGATACGAATCGGCGACCTGTTGCTCCATCTTGCGGCGCATGAGGCCGGCGCCGGTCAGGAAGCGCGGCAGCGACGGCAGCGAGATGTTGGCCGCGATGGACAACGGGAACACGAGGCCCATCTGGCGGCGGTCCTCGGTGGTATAGGCGATGCGCAGCCGGACCGCATCCTGGGGACTGCGGACCGTGATGGGCTTGCCGTCCAGCAGGACGGTGCCGGCATCCGAGGGTGCGATACCGAACAGTGCCAGCCCCACATCCGTGCGCCGGGCGCCCACGAGACCAGCGAAGCCCAGCACCTCGCCTGCCCGCAGGTCGAAGGTGACGTCCTGGAAGGCGCCCGCGCGCCCCAGCCCCTGGACCGATAGGACCACTTCTCCGGGATGCGACTCGGGTCGCTGGAACAGCTCCTGGACGTCGCGCCCGACCATGTCCCGGATGGCGGTGGCCGGCGTCACCTCCGCTGCGGGCCGGGTGGAGATCCAGCGTCCGTCACGCAGGACAGTGACCCGGTCGGCGATCTCGAACACCTCCTCCATGCGGTGGGAGATGAACAGGATGGCCACGCCCTGGCGCCGGAGAGCGGCGATGATCCGGAACAGCTGGTTGACCTCGTGCGCCGAGAGGGAGGCCGTTGGCTCATCCATGATGAGCACTCGCACGTTGAGCGAGATGGCCTTGGCGATCTCCACGGTCTGCTGCTCGGCCAGGGTGAGGCCGCGCGCAGGTTCGTCGACGTCGAGGTGGACGCCCAGCCTGCCCAGCACCTCCTCCGCCTCGCGGTGCATCCGGCGCCGATCGACGATCCGGCCGCGGTCGCGGTGGCCGATGAAGATGTTCTCGCCCACCGACAGGTCCGGGAAGATCATCGGCTCCTGGTAGATCGCCGCGACACCCAGCCGCTGGGCATCCTGGGAGGAGGTGACCCGGACCGGCTGGCCGTCCTGGGAGCTGGCCACGCGCACGGGCGCGCCGTCGATGAGCATCTCGCCCGTGTCCGGTTGCTGGACGCCGGTCATGATCTTGATGAGCGTCGACTTGCCGGCGCCGTTCTCGCCCAGCAGCGCGTGGATCTCGCCCGGATACAGGGCCATCGAGACGCCGTCGAGGGCCTGGGTGCTGCCGAAGCGCTTGCG
>JBBQNA010000300.1:0-3769 GCA_038329515.1 Candidatus Limnocylindrales bacterium
GTGACCGTGGAAGAAGACGCCGTCGCGCTCCAGGAAGGTGTCCCGGATCCGGGGTGCGATGAGGGCCGCACCGATGGGCTCGTAGCCGGAGCTGAGCGCCTTTGACATGGTGATGAAGTCGGGCGTGATGCCGTCCCACTCGGTCGCGAACAGGCGGCCGGTGCGTCCCATGCCGGTGATGATCTCATCGACGATGAGCAGCACGCCGTACCGATCACAGACCGCGCGCAGGTCGCGCAGGTAGCCCACCGGCGGGCAGCTCACCGCGATGGCCGTGGCGCACGGATCGACCACGACCGCGGCCACGGTATCCGGCCCTTCGGCACGGATGGTCGCCTCGATCGCGTGAACACAGGCAAGGTGCCGGCTCGCCTTGCCGAAGTCGCATGCCGGACATGCCCCGGCCGGTACCGTGCGACCCCACGACACGCCGCCGTCGTAGACCACGTTGCGGGACGCGAAGTACTGGCCGTCGAGCGCCATCGCTCCTGCCGTGACCCCGTGGAACGCACCTTGGCGAGTGATGACCTTCATGCGGTATGGCTCGCCGCGCAGCGCGTGATACTGCCGGGCCAACTTGATGGCGACCTCGTCGGCTTCAGCGCCGCCGGGCGTGAAGTGCGCCATCGCCATCCCGGGCGATGCGGCGACGAGCTCCGCGGCCAGTTCCGCCTGGGGTGGCGACACGAACCGGAACACATCCACGAAGGACAACGTGCGCGCCTGAGCAGCGATCGCCTCGACGATCTCGGCGTCGCCGTGGCCCAGGATGAGCGCCTCCAGAGCGGAGGTCCCGTCGAGGTACTCATTGCCGTCGGCGTCCCATGATCGGACGCCGGTGCCATGGGTCATCACCCGGATGGTGTCGCGGATGGACCCCTGCGTCCCAGGCGCCGAGTAGGGCATCCAGAGGTACTGCTCGGCCAGACTCCGAAGGCGCGTCGCGTCGTCCGTCACCGGATGGGTGCCGGCTTGCCCACGCGAGTGAACGCCTCGATGGGCACGAACGCGGGGTCCTTGTAGACCGTCCAGCGACAGCGATCGCCCGGGTCCTGGGGGTAGTCCGTGACGCGCATCGGCGTGCCGTGTTGCTCGATGGGCAGGATCTCGTTGACCACTGCGCAGTGCGTGCAGTAGAGGCACACACCCGGCTTGTTCCACGTCCAGTCGTACGCCCCGTCGACGACCGCAAAGCCAAAGGGTGGGTCCGTCCGCGGCACCTGACCACGAGATGGATCGCCGCGCCGCATCCGGCCGCCGGTGCCACATGGGTCGAACTCCATGACCCATCGATCGGGCTCGTCGCGCACGATCACCTCGCCCCGGCGCCCTGGTCCGACGAAATGGGCGCGCATGCCTTCGATGGTCAGCTCGAAGATCTCCGCAGGGGTCATCGAGCCAAGCGCTGCGTACCGCTCCTTGAGCCAGGGCTCCATGGTCGCGCGCATGGCCTCGCCCATCGCGGCCTCGCCCAGAGCCTCCTGCAGGATCGTCAGCAGCGCCCAGGACCAGTCGGCCTGGTTGTCGTGGACCGCGATGCGCGCTTCACGCAGCGCGTCCAGGACAGCCATCGATCCCTCGTCGCCGCCTGCGAGTAGGGCGGCCGTGACAGCGGCTTCCTCGTCGACCCCGACATCGTCCCCGAGGGTGATCCGAGGTGCCTCTCCCAGGAGGTCGGTCATAGACGCGAAGCGGACCGTGAAATCGCTGACGTGCTCGTGACCGTAGGCGATCAGAGCCTCGATCCACGCGCTGAAGATGAAAAAGACCCGACCTGCCTCACCTCGGCTGTAGGCGAGGAGGCGCTCGGCTTCGGCCACGTCTCCCCGTTGGGACGCCTCATGCACCAGTTGATAGGTCGGGACACCCAGCGACCCGGCGTCACCCCCGCGAATCTCGCGTTGGAGCAGTTCGCTCATGCGGAGCCCTGCGTCCACGTCACCCCTCCTCTATGCGATCGAGGTCATCGGTGAGGTCACCGACGATGAGACATCTCGGTCACCCGCGATGAAACATCGATTGTTCACCGTGTATGGCGAGTTGTACCGTCGTGTCCCACGGTTGTCAAGCCGATCCGGGTCGGTCTCGTTCGCTGTGGATCGACGGCCGCTACACTCGCGCGTCGAGCGCACCTCTCGTGCAGGTGCTGGCGGCCATCGATGGAGGGCGTGCCGCGTGGTCAGACTGAAGGATGTCGCAACAGCTGCGGGCGTGACGCCTTCGACCGCGTCGAGGGCCCTTCGTGGCGATCCGACCCAGAGAGTCGGTGTCGAGACGCGGCAGCGGATCATCGACGCCGCCAGGGATCTGGGGTATCGCGCGAACTATCTGGGCCGCAGCCTGCGCACCCAGCGGACGGGGACCATCGGCCTCCTCGTGCCGAACCTGGATCTGTTCACCTTCGTGGAGGTGACGCACGGGGTCCAGGCGGCGGCCATCGAGTCAGACCATTCCCTGCTCATCGTGGAAGTGGACCAGTTCCGACGTGAGGGTGCCGGGTCGCCGCATGAGCTGGTCTACCAGCGGCTGGTGGAGGAGGGGCGAGTCGACGGCATGGTCGTGGGCTCAGCGACGCTGGACGACGACGTCATCGGCTCCCTCGCTGCGAGGGCCTTCCCATTGGTCCTCGTCAACCGGCGGGGAGACGGGCAAGTCCCATCCGTGACCTGCCGAGACGAGGACGCTGCCATGCTGGTGGTCGAGCATCTCGTCGGCCTCGGCCACCGCCGGATCGCCAGTGTCAATGTCGACGTGCGCGGCGGCGATGCCGGCACACGCCGCAGGGCGGGGCTCTGGCGCGGCCTGGAGCGCCATGGACTGGAGCACCCTCCCGACTACCACGTCAGTTCGTCGATGTCCGACGAGGGTGGCCGAGATGCCATCCATGCCCTCTTCGAGCGAACGGCTGCCGCTCCACCGACAGCGATCTTCCTCGCCAGTCTCACCTTCGCGCTGGGAGCGCTCGAGGCGATCCGGGATCGCGGGCTCCGTGTGCCGGAGGACGTATCCCTGCTGGGATTCCCAGATCACAGCTTCGCTCGACACACGAATCCTCCACTGTCGACCGTCGCGGTGCCCATGCGACGCATGGGGGAAGAGGCGGGTCGGCTGCTGCTCCGACTCATCGGCGGGGCAGATGTCACGAGCGTGCAGCTGCCCGACCCGCCCCACTTCGTCGACCGTGGCTCCACGGCGCGGCCGCAGCCCGACCCCTGACGGATCGACCGGCGTGATCACTCGACGATGCTGCGCCGCTCCGCGCTGCGCTGATGGGTAGCCGATGGCGCTGGCAAGCGGCAGCATCCACTTGACAGTGGTGCCGAGCGAGGGTATACCTTCCCGGTCGATTGGAAAATCGATGTTTCCCGAGTCGTGGCGGACAGCATCGGGTGGAGGGGGATGTCAGACCAGCGAGTCGCGCTCGTCGTCGGAGGTGCGCGAGGGATCGGCGCTTCGACCAGCGACGCATTCGTCGCCAGTGATCACTCGGTAGCCATAGCGGATCTGGATCGCCGGGCGTCCACGGAACTCGCGGAGCGGCTCGACCCGTCCGGGCGGCGTGTGCTCGGGCTGGGCGTGGATGTCACGGACCGCGAGTCCGTGGACGCGATGATCGCCGACGTGGTCACGCGCTTCGGGAGGCTCGATGCCCTCGTCGACTGCGCCGGGATCATCGATCCCCACCCGTCTGCGGACGTCACCGACGAGGCTTGGCAACGACTGCTCGCGGTCCATCTCGATGGCACGTTCCGGTGCGCCCGCGCGGCCT
>JBBQNA010000301.1:0-3767 GCA_038329515.1 Candidatus Limnocylindrales bacterium
GCGGCGAACCACGCCGCGACGCTGGCCGCCACCGTGGGCCCGATGCCCATGACCTCCGTGAACCGCTCCGCGGGCAGCTCACGCAACTCGCGAGTGATCCGCGCGAACCAGCCATCGGGTCCGCCCATCGGCTCCGCTTCGGCGGGGGGCCAGGTGCCTGCGATCCAGGTCGCGAGGTCGATGGCGGTCTGCTCCCCGACCTGGGGGATGCCCAGTGCGTTGAGGATGCGCGCCAGCGGCCGGACGCGCGACTTGTGGATGGCCGCCTTGAGGTTCTCGGCGCTCTTGCGCGCGAATCGGTCCAGCGTCTCGAGCTGCTCGACCGTCAGTCGGTAGAAGTCGCCACGGCGGTGGATCATGCCCCGCTCCAGCAGCTGCGACAGGACCATCCAGCCGGCGCCCTCGATGTCCATACCAGCGCGACCCACGAAGTGCCCGAACTCCTGTCCCACGCGCGCCGGGCAGGCCACGTTGGGGCAATAGTGGCGGACCGCACCCTCGTCCTGGATCACGGCCGTGCCACACACCGGGCAGGACGTGGGCATGAGGAACTCGCGCTCATCGCCGCTACGCCGCTCCACGATCGGCCGGATCACCTCCGGGATGACGTCGCCGGCCTTGTGCAACACCACGTGGTCGCCGATGCGGATGTCCTTGCGGCGCACCTCGTCGAGGTTGTGGAGCGTCGCCCGCGACACCGTGGAACCGGCGACCTTGACGGGCACCAGGTGCGCCACCGGGGTCAGGGAGCCGGTGCGGCCCACATACGCCACGATGTCCTCGACCTGGGTCTCGACCTGTTCCGGCGGGAATTTGTAGGCGATGGCCCAGCGGGGTGCCCGGCTGACCATGCCCAGGCGGCGCTGCTGGTCGAACCGGTCGACCTTGACCACCACGCCATCCGTCTCGTACGCCAGGTGGTGACGCGGTGCTCCCCAACGCTCCAGGAAGCCGAGCACCGCATCGATGCCCAGGTCGCGTTCGCGATTCGGCTCCACCGGGAAGCCCAGATGCTCCAACCGATCGAGTGCATCCGACTGACGCTCGGTGGACGGCAGACCGTCCGGCCCATCCTCGATGAGGATGTATGACCACGCCGAGAGTCGCCGTGATGCGGTGACCGCAGGGTCGATCTGGCGCAGGGATCCGGCAGCGCAGTTGCGGGGATTGGCGTACAGCGCCAGACCGGCTTCCTCGCGCTCCGCGTTGACCCGCGCGAACTCGGCCTTGGGCATGTAGACCTCGCCCCGCACCTCCAGCGTCAGTGGCTCGGCGAGCCGCTGCGGGATGGCCGCGATGGTGCGCAGGTTGGCCGTCACATCCTCCCCGGTCGTGCCATCGCCGCGCGTCGCGCCCTGCACGAAGCGGCCCGCCTCGTATCGCAGCGAGATGGCCAGGCCATCGATCTTCAGCTCCGCGATGTAGCGCGGCGGCTCCGCGTCCACGCCCAGCAGGCGCCTCACTCGCGCATCGAACGCTCGCAGCTCTGGCTCATCGAACGCATTGCCGAGGCTGAGCATCGGCGCCAGGTGGGCCACCTCGGAGAGGGCGCCACTCGGACGCCCGCCGATGGCCCGCGTCGGTGAGTCGTCCGCGACCAGCTCCGGATGCGCGGCTTCGATGTCCTGGAGCTCCCGGAACGCGTGGTCCCAGTCCGCATCCGCCATCACCGGCGCGTCCAGCTCGTAGTAGGCCCGGTTGGCCTGGGCGATGAGCTGGCGCAGCTCCGCGGCTCGCGCGGCAGGGTCATCGGTCACTCGCAGATCCTACATCGCGACCCTGTCAGGGTCCGTCATGGTCGACGCTGCGCAGAGGCGCTCCCGATCTGTTAACGTGCCCCGCGGTGTCCATCCTTTCCCGCCTGCCACTGCATCCCCTGCTGCTCGCCGCGTTCGCCGTCCTGTCGGTCTACGCCGAGAACCTGACCGAGGTGCTGCCGGTCGACCTGGGCGGGCCGCTGGGTCCCCTGGCGCGGGCGGTCGTGGCGGCAGCCGTGGCGCTCCTCGTTGCCTCCCTGTTGTTCCGGGACTGGCGACGGGGTGCCGTCGTGGCCACCGCCGTGGTGGTGGCATTCGCGTTCTTCGGCCGGCTGGCCCCGGAGCTGCTGGGCATCGGAGCGCCGGAGGACGTCCAGCTCGTCGCCTGGGCCATGCTCGTCATCGCGGCCGTGGCGTTCGCGATCCGGGCGCGCGGCTCCCTGGTGACGGCGACCCTGACCCTCAACCTGTTCGCGTTGCTGCTGGTGGGCATGACCCTCGTGAACATCGTGCCCTACGAGACCAGCCGCGTGTCCGCGCAGACACCGGAGGATCCGGCGACGACAGCGGCCATCACGTCCACGCGTGTCCCTGACCGGGACATCTACCTCATCGTGCTCGATCGCTACGGCTCGGAGTGGTCCCTGGAGCATCGCTTCGAGATCGCCGACAACGACCTGCCGACGTGGCTCACGGGCGAGGGGTTCCAGGTGGTGGCGGGTGCGCGCGCGAACTATCGGGCGACCGACTTCTCGCTGTCCTCGATGCTGAGCATGGAGATGCTCGACGAGTACAGCATCGACCCGGGCCGCGACTCCGGCGACCGGACCGCGGCGCGCTCGCGGCTGGTGCGCCCGGCCGCTGCCGCGTTCCTGCAGGACAAGGGCTACACCTACTACCAGATGGGTTCCTGGTACGGGCCAACCCAGACCAACGAGCTGGCCGACGTCACGCTGTCCTGGGAATCGTCCACGGAGTTCGAGTCGGTGCTCCGGCAATCGACCATCCTGCCCGCCGTCGACCGGCTGCTGGGCAACACCACGGGCGAGGGCGACGAATTCCGCGACAGTGCCCGGGCACGGGCAGCCTTCCAGTTCCGCCAGCTGCAGCGACTGCCATCCGTGCCGGGGCGCAAGTTCGTGTTCGCCCACATCCTGCTGCCGCACCCGCCGTACGTGTTCGACGCCCAGGGCGGCCCCGTGGTCAAAGCCACGGCCGAGCTCCAGCCGGAGGCCGAGCTGTTTGCCAACCAGTTGACGTTCACGAACTCGCAGGTCGAACAGACCGTCGACGCGTTGCTGGCGGGCCCGCCCGAGAGCGACCCGATCATCATCATCATGGGCGACGAGGGCCCATTCATGTGCCGTAATGTCGACTGTGTCGACCCGTCCGTGATCCGGCTCGGCATCCGCTTCGGCGTGCTCGCGGCGTATTACCTGCCTGACCAGCCGGCGGGCTTCTTCCCCACCGACCACACCCACGTGAACACCTTCCGGATGCTCTTCGACGCCTACTTCGGGACCGATCTGCCGCCCCTCCCCGACCGTTCCTACGACTGGCCCGACAACGCCCACATCTACGACTTCCACGACGTCACCGACCGGCTGCCCCTGCCCGGCAGCAGCGCCCATCCGGATGGCGCGGACATGCCACCCATGGACGATGCGCTGCCCACCTCCGGGCCGACCGTGGAGCTGAACCCCGACGAGTGACCGCAGTGCCGCTTGGGTCGTGCGGCGGCGCCGAGTGCCGCTCAGGGCATCCCGCCGCGGTGGCCATGCCCGCTCACCGGGTGATCAGGCCGGGGACCCGTGGCGTGGCCGGTCGTGATGGGTCCAGATCGGCCATCTGAGTCTGCGGGCGGGTCAACCGGCCACTGAGGGCCGTCTCACGACCCATGCCGGGAACCTCGTCGGCCTGATCACCCGCCGGCCGCCGCGGTGGCCACGCGCTGACCGCACCCGCACGCCGCAGGTGGCCATGCCCGCTCACCGGGTGACCAGGCCGGGG
>JBBQNA010000302.1:0-3718 GCA_038329515.1 Candidatus Limnocylindrales bacterium
TTCGGCCCGGACGGAGCGCTCTATTTCACCGATCCCGACGACTTCCTGCCCGACGGCGAGCTGCGCGGCTGGATCTGCCGCCACACGCCGGGCGGCACGCAGGTGCGGCACGAGCTTGACAACACATTCCCGAACGGCCTCGCGTTCGACCCGGCGGGCCGGCTCGTCTGGATGGAATCGCACCGCAGGCGCGCGGTCGGTGAGACGCCGACCGGCGGCTGGGAGCCACTGGCCGAGCTCGGTCCGGAGACGACCCCCGACGGCTGCGCCTACGCGTCGGACGGCCGCCTCGTGGTGGCCACGCTCTTCTCCGGCGGCCTGGATGTCATCGCGTGGCAGGACGCCGGTCGGGGCATCGAGCGCATCACCTGGGCACGCGACGTGGTGCCCACCAACTGCTGTTTCGACGGCACGACCCTGTGGGTCACGGACGTCCGGACTGACTGGGACCAGGCGCACGACACGGGCAGGCTGTGGCGCCTGGAGACGACGCTCAGTGGGCTGCCGTTGTGAGTGCGGCCCGGTGACCGATCCCGAACGCACCGCACGCGTCGATCCGCTGGCGGCCTGGGCGACGCCGCTCGACGCGCCGATGTATCCGCGCTTCCCGGTGCCGTTCCGGGATCTCGAGCTGCTCACGCTGCAGTACCGGACCGACCCCGAGGCCATCCGCCGGCTGCTGCCGGAGCCGCTCCAGTCCACCGGGGACACGGTGCTGCTGCATGTCGCGCGGTTCGGGGATGTGCCCGGCATCGGCGCCGACGTCCACGAGTGCAACGTGATGGTCGGCGTCCGGCTGGACACGCCCACCGGTCCGGTGTTCGGTGCCTACTCGCCGTACTTCTTCCTGGACAACGACCGGGCGGTGGCCATCGGCCGGGAGGTCCAGGGGCAGGCGAAGCGGATGGCGACGGTGAAGCTGGAGACGCGTGGCGACCTGGTCGTCGGCACCGTGACCGCCAACGGCATCGATGTCCTCACGGGCACCCTGCCCTACAAGATCCGCGAGGCGCCGTTCGAGGCGCTGCGCTCGCGCGTGGACATGGTCACCAACATCAACCTCAGGATCGTGCCCGGCATCGACGGTACGGTCATCGCCAGGCAGCTCGTGGCACGCGAGCTCGCGGACGTGCGGATCCGGGAGTGCTGGACGGGCCCCGGCACCGTGGAGCTGCGGCCCAACGCGGCGGTGCCGCTGTACCGCCTGCCGGTGCTCGACTTCCTCGAGGGCTACCACTGGCGGGGTGACTTCGCGCTCGTGGAAGGTCGGGTGATCCACGACTACCTCGCCACGCCGGGTACGGGGCCTGGCTGAGCCCGGTGCACCACGTCGCGATCACCGGGGCGGCCGCCGGCATCGGCGCCCAGGTGGCCCTCGATCTCGCGGCGGCGGGTCGCCACGTCTGGTGCCTGGATCGCGACGCGGCCGGCCTCGCGGCGACCGTGGACCGCCTCCGCACCGCCGGTGGCACAGGTGACCCCATCACCCTCGACGTCACCGACGAAGCCGTCGTCGCGGACGCCTTCCGGACCATCGGCGAGCGCGCGGACGGGCGACTCGCGGGCCTCGTCAACGGCGCCGGGGTCATCGTCGTCGGGCGCTTCGAGTCGTTCGCTGTGGCGGACTGGGAGCGGGTCCTCTCGGTCAACGTCGTGGGCACGTGGCTGACCATCAAGCACGCCCTGCCGCTCCTCCGGGCTGCCGCACCGGGCCGCGTGGTCAACGTGGCGTCCATCGGGGCGAAGCTGCCGACCGCCTGGACCGCGCCCTACAACGCGAGCAAGGCGGCCGTGGTCAGCCTCACCCGCTCCGCCGCCCTGTCCCTGGCGCCGGACGTGCTGGTCAACTGCGTCTGCCCGGGGCCGGTCGCCACGGACATGTACGGCCACATCGACGCTCGCCTTGACGAGCTGGGGGCTTCGCCGGACGTGCGGTTCGCCGCCCGGTCGCGCGCCAACCCGCTGGGTCGCGCGGGCACAGCCGCAGAGGTCAGCGCCGCCATCTGCTACCTGCTCTCGGACGGCGCCGGCTTCATCACCGGCGAGGATCTCAACGTCAGCGGCGGCATGGTGATGTTCTGACCATGGTCGATGACCATGGTAACCTCGTGCCGTGGACACCATCACGATCTCGCAGTTCAAGGCCACCTGCCTGGAGCGCCTCGAGCGGGTGCGGCAGACCGGGCGGCCTCTGCTGATCACCAAGCGCGGCATCGTCATCGCGCAGGTCCTGCCCCCGCCACCCGCAGAGTCACCCGGAAGTGGCTTCGGCGTGATGGCGGGCAGGGCCATCGAAGTGGGCGATATCGTGGCGCCGCTGGACGAGGACGAGTGGGAGGTGCTGCGCTGATCGCCGGTCCGCCCTACCTGCTGGACACGCATATCTGGTTCTGGTACGTCCATGGCTCGGACCGATTGGCGCCCACGATTCGAGCGGAGCTGGCAGAGGCCGCCGGAGCCCTGTGGCTCTCGCCCGTTTCGGTGTGGGAGCTCGGTCTGCTCCACATGCGCGGGCGGGTCCGTCTCGACCCAGGACCGCGTGGATGGGTGACAGATGCCCTCCGAGCTCTGCCGCTCAGCGAGGCGCCCGTCACGACGGAGGTCGCGCAGCGCAGCAACGAGCTCGACCTGGACCATCGCGATCCCGCCGATCGCTTCCTCGCAGCGACGGCGCTGGTGTACGGCCTCACCCTCGTGACCATGGATGGGCGGCTCGTGGCTGCTCCGTGGCTGCCTACACGGTCAGCGTGAGGGTCGGCAGTGGGGTAGCCTCGAACGCGACACCTCCCACCAGCCTCAGAAGGACTCACCACGATGGCGCACGACCCCGCTGACGGCTCGCGGCCCCTGCTGCGCTCGCAGCTCTGGTTCGCCAACCCGGACGACCCGGACATGACCGCGCTGTACATCGAGCGGTACCTCAACTGGGGGCTGACACGCGAGGAGCTCCAGTCGGGCAAGCCCATCGTCGGCATCGCCCAGTCGGGCTCGGACCTGTCGCCCTGCAACCGCTCGCACATCGAGAACGCCAAGCGCGTGCGTGAGGGCATCCGCTCGGCCGGCGGCATCTGTTTCGAGTTCCCGGTCCACCCCATCCAGGAGACCGGCAAGCGCCCGACCGCGATGCTGGACCGGAACCTCGCCTACCTGGGCCTGGTGGAGACGCTGTTCGGGTACCCGCTCGACGGCGTCGTGCTCATGACCGGCTGCGACAAGACGACGCCTGCCCAGCTGATGGCTGCGGCCACCGTCAACATCCCGGCCATCGCGCTGTCGGTCGGTCCCATGCTCAACGGCTGGTACAAGGGCGAGCGGACCGGCGCGGGCACCATCAAGTGGCACGCCAAGAAGCTCAAGGCGGCGGGCAAGATCGACTGGGGCGAGTACGCGGACCTCGTGTCGTCCGCAGCGCCCTCGCCCGGCTTCTGCAACACGATGGGCACCGCGACCACGATGAACTCACTCGCGGAGGCGGTCGGCATGATGCTGCCTGGCTCTGCGGTCGTGCCGGCGCCCCACAAGGATCGCGGTCAGCATGCCTACTGGGCCGGCACGCGCATCGTGGACATGGTGCGCGAGGACCTCAAGCCGTCGCAGATCATGACGCGCGAGGCGTTCGAGAACCTCATCGCGGTGTGCTCCGCGATCGGCGGCTCCACGAATGCTCCGGTGCACTACAACGCCGTCGCCGCGCACATGGGTGTGCCCCTGGACAACG
>JBBQNA010000303.1:0-3701 GCA_038329515.1 Candidatus Limnocylindrales bacterium
GTCGTGCGCGAGGAGGTCTCGGAGGACGCCGCGTGACCGCAGGTGATGTCGATGATCCGATCCTGGTCTGGTCGGAGGCCATCCGGGACTACGACTTCGGGCCGTCGCATCCCCTGACACCCAGGCGGTTCGGTCCCGGTATCGAGCTGCTGCGTGATGTCGGGGCGTCCCGCATCGTGGCGCCACAGCCAGCCACGGACGAGCAGCTCGCACGGCTTCACTCGACTCGCTACATCCGCCAGGTCCAGTCGTTCTCGGCAGACCCGTGGCAGCCGCCCGCGATGGGCATCGGGCCTGGCGACTGCCCGCCGTTCCACGGCATCCACGAGGCCTCGGCGCTCGTCGCAGGTGGCTCCATCGGTGCAGTCGATCGGATCCTGGCGGGGGATGCGGTCCATGCCTTTAATCCTGGTGGTGGGCTGCATCACGCGATGGCGTCGCGAGCGTCCGGCTTCTGCATCTACAACGATGTCGCGCTCGCTGTCGCGGCCGCGAGGGATGCTGGGCACCGGGTGCTGTATGTCGACCTGGACGTGCATCACGGCGACGGCACCCAGGAGCTGTTCGCAGACGACCCGCAGGTGCTGACGCTGTCCATCCACGAGTCGGGGCGCACGCTGTTCCCGGGCACCGGTGATGTGGACGATGCCGGTGGACCGGGAGCCCGTGGCACGGCAGTCAACCTGCCGCTCGATGCCTACTCCGGCGACGCCAGCTGGTTGGCGGCAGTGGAGTCGGTGGTGCCAACGCTCTCGGATGCGTTCCGGCCGACCTTCCTGGTCAGCCAGCATGGCTGCGACAGCCACGTGTTGGACCCCCTGGCGCACCTGCGACTGACGACTGCCGCCTATGCCCGGGCGACGCGTCTGCTGGACGAGATCGCGCACACCTGGTGCGATGGTCGCTGGCTGGCCACCGGTGGCGGTGGCTACGACGCGTATCGGGTGGTGCCCCGTTCGTGGGCACTGGTCTGGTTGGCCCAGGCACACCGGGATGTGCCGGAGGTCGTGCCCGAGGCATGGCGCGCGCGGTGGTCTGCGGAGGCCGAGCAGCACGACCAGGCGCCACTGCCACTGACGTTCATCGACCCGGCCGGTCTGGCCGCGCCGGAGCCCGCCGGGGTAGGGGAGCGCAACGCGCGCATCGTGGCAGCCTCGCTCGCCCAGGCCAGGGATTCGCTGAGGCGCGGATGACCGCGGCGGAGACGTGGACGCGCGACTGAATCCGTCCAGATAGGTCCGTGACACCGGCCCTGGATGCGGAAGGGTTCGCCGATGGCCCGGGGACAGGCTGAGAGCCCTCTACGCTGGTGGTGTTCAGACATCAGCAGTGGAGGGCCCTCGATGCCCAAGTCTAGACCTCGGCATGTCTCCTTCGGCACCACCACCAGGCGCGACGCCATCCGGATCGAGCATGGTCCCGTGGCCCGGTCGGCCGCACCCCCGCTGTCCCGCGAGGCGACGGTCCGGCTGGTCATGCTCGACTGGCACCGGGCCAACGGCGCCAGTGTCAGCCTGACCGCGCGCCACTTCGGCTTCAGCCGGCCCACCGTGTACCGCTGGCTGGGGCGCTTCGACCGCCACCGCCTCGAGAGCCTCGAGGACCGCAGTGACCGGCCCATCCGGCGCCGCCGGCCCACCTGGACCGTGGCCCAGCTGCGGGTCGTGAAGGCAGCCCGGGAGCGGTATCCCCGCTGGGGCAAGGACAAGCTCGTGGTCATCCTCCGGCGGCAGGATCATCGCCTGTCGACCTCCATGGTCGGCCGCATCCTCGCCCGGCTCCTGCATACCGGCGAACTCCGGGAGCCGGTCATCCGGCGTGTCAGCGTCCGGCGCCGGACGTGGACACGACCGTGGGCGGTCCGGACACCGGCGGGCCATCGTCCCGTGCATCCCGGTGACCTCGTCCAGGTGGACACCCTCGACATCCGGCCCGTGCCGGGCACCATCCTCAAGCAATTCACCGCGCGCGATGTCGTCAGCCGCTGGGACACCTTGGAGCTGCGCCGGAGCGCGACCGCGCGCTCGGCGGTCTCGATCCTCGACGCCCTCGCCGATCGCATGCCCTTCGGGGTGCGCGCGATCAGCATCGACAACGGCTCGGAGTTCATGGCCGAGTTCGAGCAGGCCTGCGCCGACCGAAGGATCGCGCTGTACGTGCTGCCACCCCGCTCGCCCAAGTTGCACGGGGCGGTCGAGCGGGCGAACCGCACCCACACCGAGGAGTTCCACGAGGTGACCGACGCCGAGCCCGACCTGGAGGGCCTGCAGGCGGCGCTCCTTGAATGGGAGCACGTCTACAACACCATCCGCCCTCACCAGTCCCTGGGCTATCTGACCCCAGCGGAGTTCCTGGCCTCGCAGGAGACAGATGTGTAACGGACGTGCCGGACGAGTACAGCGACTTGTGCACTCCGGTTTGGTCTGGTATGGTACGAAGGGACCCCCTGACTATCGTCCTGTGAGATAGGCACATCTGTGTCACGGTGGGTCCATGAAACCCCTCGTTTTCCAGGCAGCCAGGCTGCGTCCCCGACCCGTCCTCATCGCGAGCGCCCTCGCCCTGATGTTCGTCTCCTCCCTGTCCACGTTCGCCGGCGCGGCCACCACGATCACGGCTTCGGCCCGGACCACCGGCGAGTCGCAGGCGCTCGTCATCCTCAACCAGCTGCGTTCGGACGCGGGCTTGCGAGCCCTGCGGCTGGATGCGCGTGTCGCCACGGTCGCCCGCGATCGCTCCGACGACATGGCTGCCAATGACTATCTCGCCCACGACGGCCTCGACGGCACCACCGCTGCTGACATGCTGGACCAGGACAAGGTGGCCTGGTACCGCACGGGTGAGATCATCGCCAGGACCGAGGCACCGACCCTCGAGGTGGCCGCCGCACAGGCCATGGACATGTTCATGTCTTCACGCGCCCACAAGGCCATCGTGTTGAGCGCCCACTACAACTACGTGGGCGTCGGTGTGGCACCCGTGGGCGCCAAGACCATCTGGACCATCGAATTCATCCACGGCCCCGATCGGACCCGCCCCAAGGGCGTCCTCACGAAGGCATCGAGTGCCTCCGGGTCGCACGCCGTCAAGCTCGCCTGGAGTGGCTCGGACCCTGTCCTTGCCACCCTGACCGCGGGCATCGCGAACTACGACGTCAGCTCCCGGGCCAAGGGTGGCACGTGGTCCACCATCCGCGCCCGTACGACCTCACGGTCGATGACCACGTCGTACGCCAAGGGAACCGTCCGCCAGTTCCGGATCCGAGCTCGGGATCGGGCGGGGAACGTGGGCGACTGGACCGCGGTCGTGACCGTGACGGTCCGCTAGCGCGCTTCGTTCGACTCCCGGCCGGCGAGCGCGCCACGAGGCGCGAAACGAACGGGCGTTCGGTTCGCGCCTCATCGACGTATACTGGTTCGTCCAGTGCCCAGTCGAGTTCGCGCAGCCCAGCCCGCCCCCCCGATCGACCCGCTCGAGTCGTTCCGACCCGCGACCCGCGACTGGTTCGCGTCCTCGTTCGAGGCGCCGACCGCGGCACAGTCGCAGGGCTGGCCGGCCATCGCGGCGGGTGACCACACGCTCATCTGTGCCCCCACCGGCAGCGGCAAGACCCTCGCGGCGTTCCTGTGGTGTCTTGACCGGCTGATGGGTGACCCGGTGCCGGCCGAGCCGCTCGACCGGCTGCGGGTGCTGTACGTCTC
>JBBQNA010000304.1:0-3642 GCA_038329515.1 Candidatus Limnocylindrales bacterium
CCGGATGAGCGCCTCGCACAGCACGTCAGCGCCGATGCGGCGCCGGTCCTTCGGGCGTGCGTCCGAAAGCATCGCGTTGCGGGCACGCTCGATCTCCGCGGCAGCCTCGGTCCCGGCGCCCGGCACGTGGCGGCCCATGGCAGGAGCACGTTTGGTGGTGGTGGCCGCGAGCGCCGGCGCGGCCTCGGTGGCCGCTCCCCCGCCCGCGGCCTGGGTCGTGGCCCCTGGTTCGGGTGCTGCCGGGGCTGTCGCCCGGCTGTGCTCGGTGGTCATCTCGATGGTCCCTTCCTGTCACTGCTCGGTGATCGGTCTTCGGTAGTGGATCATGGGCGGTCGTCTGTGGGTGGCTGTCGGTCGTGGGTGGCTGTCGGTCGTGGGTGGCTGTCGGTCGTCTGACAAAACGAAAGACCCTCGCATCCCGGCGAGGGTCCTGGTGGATCGTGGTCTGGGCTGCTTTCGCAGCGCCTCTACCTCCGTCGTCCTCCAGTCTCCCGCCGGGAGCCGGTAAGGATGGCAATCAGCTCGAGTACTACGAGCTCGAGCTTGGCAAGGAGGGATACGTCGGAGTCGTCCGGCAGCTGCATGGGCACGTGTCGACCATCTGCGCGGATCGCGATGGCTGCGAAGCGTCGATGCCGGTGCTGCTGACCCATGAGGGCGAGGGCTCCTGCTGTGGAAGTAGGCCACGACTCTACACGAGTCCCGCGAACCATGTCCACCCAGTGCCGAAGGTCCGCGATGGCATGGCCCCTTCGTCAGAAACTTGTCCATGTCGTACCGGCGGGATCCGACCACGCCATCATGACGCTGGTACTCGCCGCGCGACCGCTGCTCGCCGCGCGACCGCTGCTCGCCGCGCGACTGGTACTCGCGAGATGGGTCTATCCGACACTGTGGGTTAACCAGTGAGGCCCTGGCGAGCGCACACGCACGTCCTGGTGATCAAACGTGCGAGTGGTGGTCGCCACTACGGCCGTTGGTCGCCACCGTCGCTACCACGAGTCGCACGGGTTGCCGGTGACTACGCGTCGCGCGGCTCCCTCCGGCCAGATGGCGCCATCTCGCGAGTACCAGTCGCGCCCGGGCGACGGCCGGTGCGAGGGCCACACGTCTCGTGCGCGACAACGGTCGTACGATGGTCCGTATCCGGTTCGCGGCTGAGTCGCACCGCCGGCCTTCCGGGCACGCCACGATGATGGATGGGGGCCGCCAGATGTCTGCTCGATCGACCAATACGGCCCATGTGGTATCGCCGTCGGAGACGCCCGAGGGCATCGGGCGCATCGAGCTCATCGTGGTCGCGACTGGTGACGGGCGTAGCCAGGCGCTCGACGGTCCCTTGGACGAGCTCCGCGCGATGAGCGTTCCCGTGATGGAGCTGCTGGGGCATGGCGGTCCCGGGCTAGCCCGCGCGGTCACCGCGGCCTGGCAGCGGAGTGGCATCCGACCCGCTGAGATCCTGTACGTCGATGGCTGCGACGGCGCGTGCCGGACGCCCGAGGGGATCGTGCGGATCCTGCCGACGGGCGCCACGTCCGCTCTGGCAGCCATCGCCCGCCGGCGCGCAGCCGGGGAGCTGCCAGCGGTGCCAGATGACCCCCGCTGGACCATCGATGTCGTTGGCGCTGAGCCAGGCCTCGAGCGTGTCCGGGACTCCTGGCTGACCATCGCGGACGGACTGGTGGGCAGCGTCGGCAGTCCCCTGACGGGCTACGAGCCAGCGCGCCGCGAGGTCATCGCTGCCAACGCGTATATCGGGGATGGGCCGTCCACCGACCTGCTGCGACTGCCAGACTGGACCCGCCTCACCGGAGCGCTGTCCGCTGAGCAGCCGATCCGTCGGGTACTGGACCTGCGCACCGGTCTGTTGCATCACGTCGCGACCAGCACAGCGGGCTGGTTCCAGGCCGTGACACTCGCCTCCCGGGCGATGCCTGGGGTGGGTGTGCTGCGAGCCGTGGGCCCTGGTGCTCGCGCGGATCGGCGTGGTCCGCTGGCATCGATCCAGGGGACCCGGGGAGCGGTCGCTGGTGTCGGCCGCGCCGGCTCAGATCCGGACGTGGCGACTGGTCGGCTGCAGGGCAACCCAGGCGGGGTCGCGTTCGCCGCCATCGACCGGGCTGTGCGTGGCCCCTCCGGTCGTCACCTCGAGCGGTTGGCGGCATACCGCATCGACCCGACGCGACCGGCGACGATCGCCAGCGCATCGCGGCTGCTGGGTCGGGCGCGTGCGCGGGGCGTCGACGGGCTGCTCGCTGATCAGCGCAGCGCCTGGGCACGTCGCTGGCATGAGATGGACATTCGGATCGAGGGCGACGAGCGGCTCCAGCGCGCCGTGCGCTTCTCCCTCTTCCACCTGGACTCGTCGATCGCCACCCAGCGGGAGGCGCCGCTGGGCCCGCGGGGCCTGACCGGCCCCGGCTACAAGGGCCACGTGTTCTGGGACTCGGAGATCTTCGTGCTGCCGTTCTTCGCCGCGACCCGGCCGTCCGCCGCGCGGGCGATGCTCGAGTACCGCGTGCGTCGGCTCGCGGCCGCCCAGGCCGCGGCCAGCGAGGCAGGCCTCCGGGGTGCGTGGTTCCCGTGGGAGTCAGCGGCATCCGGGCGCGACGTGACGCCGCGTGTCGTCCCCGGCCCGGACGGCCAGCCCATCTACATCTGGACCGGTCTCCGGGAGTTGCATGTCATCTCCGACATCGCTTGGGCGGCGGTCCGGTACGCCGCCTGGAGCGGTGACCAGGGCTTCCTCGACGGGGATGGCCGGCGGCTGCTGGTGGAGACTGCGCGCTTCTGGGCATCGCGCCTGGAACGCGACCCCGACGGCTCGGCCCATGTACGGGGCATCATCGGCCCGGATGAGTATCACGAGTTCGTGGACGACAACGCGTATACCAACGTCATGGCGCGCTGGAACCTGCGCACCGCTGCCGCTGCGGTGCGGCGTGGCGAGGGCCGCGCACCTGCTGCCTCGGCGCGGACAGGAGGACTCGACGGCGGCGGCGCGGACGACGTCAGCCCGGCGGAGGTCGACGACTGGCTGACGGTCGCCGACCAGATCGTCGATGGCTTCGATCCGGCAACCGGTGTGTATGAGCAGTTCGCGGGGTTCCATGCCCTGGAGGACGTGCGCATCGCCGCGCTGACCCGGCGACCCGTCTGGGGCGACGTGTTCCTGGGTCGGGAGCGGACGGAGCAGGCACAGGTCGTGAAGCAGACCGACGTGCTCATGCTCCATCACCTCGTGCCGGATGAGGTAGCGCCCGGGACCCTCGAGGCCAACCTTGACTACTACGAGCCGCGCACCGCCCACGGCAGCTCGCTCTCCCCTGGCACGCACGCCGAGCTGCTGGCGCGGGCGGGCCGCTTCGATGCGGCCCTCGAGGCGCTGGACATGACCGCATACCTCGACCTGGACGACCGGACCGGGACCGCGGCCGAGGGTCTGCACATCCCCACCATGGGCGGCCTGTGGCAGGCGCTTGCGACCGGCTTCGCGGGCATCCGGCCCGTCGAGGACGGCCTGGCCATCGATCCTCGCCTGCCACCCAGCTGGAGCCTGCTGGAGGTGCCGGTGCGCTATCGAGGGCGCCTCGTGCGCACGACCGTGGAGCACGAGCGCCTGACCATCCGGGCGAGCGCGCC
>JBBQNA010000305.1:0-3634 GCA_038329515.1 Candidatus Limnocylindrales bacterium
GACCAGATCATGGCTTTCTACCGTGTCGCCGGCCGAGTCGTCTACAACGGCTGTGCCTGCCGGGTTTTGCCGATCGACGTCCTCCACCCGAGCCTTAGTTTGCGCGGCCCTTCACGAACACCATCTGCAGATCCTGCGTGACGCCTGTGCTGAAGCCGGCCTCGCTGATGGCGAGGTAGTACTCCCACATGCGCATGAAACGCTCGTCGAAGCCCTGTGCCCGGACGGCGTCGGGGTGCTGCAGGAAGCGGGTACGCCAGGCTCGCAGCGTGGTCACGTAGTGGGGGCCAACGTCGCTCACGTCCACCAGCCGTAGCTGGGTACCCTCGATGGCCCGCTGCACGGCGCCCAGGGACGGCAGCACGCCACCCGGGAAGATGTACTGCTGGATCCAGTTCACCCCCCGCAGCTGTGCCTCGTAGTCGGCCTCGTGGAAGGTGATCGACTGGAGGCTGATCCGACCGCCCGGGGTGAGGACCCGGTCGCATGCCTGGAAGAACGCTGCGTGGAATTCGGCGCCAACGGCCTCCAGCATCTCGATGGACACGATGGCGTCGTAGCTGCCGGTCACGTCCCGGTAGTCCTGGAGTCGCACGTGCACGCGGTCGGCCAGCCCGGCCGCCCGGATGCGCTCCGCGGCCAGGGCATGCTGAGCGGCCGACACCGTGATGGTCGTCACGCGACAGCCCAGCTCGCCCGCGGCGTATGTGGCGAAGCCCCCCCAGCCGGACCCGATCTCCAGGACATGCTCGCCACCGGTCAGGCCGGCACGCTCCGCCATGATCCGGTACTTGTTGCGCTGGGCGTCCGCCAGAGACTGGCCGGGTGTCTCGAACACGGCGCTGGAGTAGCTCATGGTCTCGTCCAGGAACAGCCCGTAGAAGTCGTTGCCCAGGTCGTAGTGAGCGGCGATATTGCGCTTGCTGCCGTGGGGCGTGTTCCGCCGGGCCCGGTGGGTGAGCGACCAACGAAGCCGGTTTGGCGCCCGCCACCAGCCGCCCGACGTGCCGGCCGACCGCCGATTGAGGGCACCGACCTCGAGCACTGCCGTCAGGTCAGGGCTGGACCACAGCCCGTCCATGTACGCCTCGCCGGCACCCGTGGCGCCACCCATCAGCAGCCGCACGGATGCCTCGCTGTCATGGACCCGGATCTCACCCCGACGATCCGAGCTGACGTCGCCGAATGTGCGTCGCTCGCCGTCGGGCAGCACGACGTCGAGACGCCCGACCCGCACCTGGCCGCCAAAGCCCAGGGTGACGCGCTGAGCGAGCGTGCCCAGCACCGGACCGGACGCGAACGGGAACCTGCGACCAAGCGAGCGGGTGTTCATCGCGGTGCTGCTCCGTGATGGTGGATCGGCGCGCCTCGGCGCCAGAGGCGCAGGCCGTGCCAGTGGATGAGACCCATCGTGCGATGGGTGATGAATGGGTGGCGGACCAGCATCCGGGCGAGTGTCCGGTCGGTCAGGCGCAGCCGACGCAACTGGACACTGGTGCTCAGGAGCGGCTCCCCGTCCTTGCGCTCGTCGATGGTGATGCGCAGGTTGCCGGGCTCGTCCCGGACCAGCACCGAGTACCGCCCGACCATGTCGATGAATGGCGAGACGTAGAACTCCTTGTCCATCGCGGCGACGTGGGCCGACCCCTGGCGGTCCGGCTGGAGCGTGTACAGGTGGCGCTCGTGGTGGGTGTTGTGGACCTCGATGAGGACGACCCGAAGCTGGCCCGCGGCATCACGGCAGAGATAGAAGCTGGCCGGGTTGAACACGTACCCGAACACCCGCAGGTTGGTCACGAGCGTGATCCGCCAGTCCTGCGGCTCGTGGCCTTCGGTGCGCAGGTGCTGCCGGACCGCGACATCGATGTCCTCGGCCGGCGGCAGCAGATGGTCGCGGTCGCGAAGTGTCACGACATTGGGCCGGTTGCGGCCGATGAGGCGCACGCTCCGACAGACCTGGTCCAGCTCGGACAGGTCGAGTGCGAAGTAGTACACCTCGTGCTCGAGCTGGTACTTGAACGGACGATGCCGGTGGTGACGCACCTTGCCCTCCAGCAGGTGCGACCTCATGCGGCACGCTCCAGCGCGGACATGGACACGGCCTGTGCCACCTCGGACCCGGCGCGACAACCGTCCTCGTGGAAGCCGTAACCAAGATGGGCGCCCGCGTACCAGGTGCCCCGACTGCCCTGGAGCTGCCGCAGGGCTGCCTGCGCGTCGAGCGTCCGGAACGTGTACAAGGGGTGGCTGAAGGACCGCTCGACGATGACCCGGTCGGGCCGCACCCGATCACCTGGGTTCACGGACACGCAGTACTGCGTGGGTCCCGCGAGCGACTGCAGCCGGTTCATGTAGTAGGTCATCGTGAGCGCGTCACCCAGCCGTCGGCAGCTGGCGGCATCCACGTTCCATGCGGACATCGCCCGCGGGCTGCGGGGCAGCAGCTGGTCGTCCGTGTGGAGCACTACCTCGTTGCTGGTGTACTCGAAGGCGCCCAGGGCCTCCCGCTCCCGTGCATCCGCGTCGGCAAGGAGCGATAGCGCGTCATCGGCGTGGGTCGCCAGCACGACCGCATCGAAACGCTCCATGACCCCGGCGCGCGTGGCGACCGTGACGCCGTCCGGGCCCCGGCGCACGGCCGTCACCGGATCGCCCGTCCTGACCGCGCCCGGTGGGAGTGCCGCCACGATGCGCTCCGCGTACGTCCGGGAACCGCCGGTGATGGTTCGCCACTGGAGACCGCTGTGGCGGCCGATAAGGCCGTGGTTGTCCAGGAAGCGCAGCAGGTAGTCGGCGGGGAAATCCAGGACCCGCTCGGGAGCCGTCGACCAGACCGCGGCAGTGAGCGGGACCAGATAGTGATTGCGGAAGCCGCGGCCATACGCTCCCGCGTCCAGGAAGTCACCCAGCGTCTGGCGCGTGGTGGTACCGACATCGAGCCGTCGGCGGGCGTCGGTGTAGAACCGCTGGATGTCGCCGATCATCCGCCAGTGCGAGGGCCGGGTAAGTGCGCTCGGCCGCGCGAACAGGCCGCGCAGGCCATTGGTACCGAACTCGATGCCGCACTCCTGGCATGCCGAACCAAGTGACATCTCGGTCGGCTGGGTGGCGACACCAAGCTCCGCCAGCAACGCCACGAACAGTGGGTACGTGTGCTCGTTGTAGACGATGAAGCCGGTGTCGACCGGGACCGGGCCAGCGGGGCCGTCCACCATGACGGTGCGCACATGGCCCCCGACGGCGCTCTCGCCTTCGAACACCCGCACCTCGTGGTCGGTGCGCATGCGGTACGCCGCGGTCAGGCCGCTGACGCCGGACCCGATCACAGCGACCCTCATGGCGCCGGGTCCACAGCGATCGCCGGCGCGGGCTGGCCATCGACCGACGGCACGGGCTGGGCCGTCTGCGCGTCGGCGAGTACGTCCAGCTTCTCGCGCATACCCCCAACCGCGTCGTCGGCCAGCTTCCGGAACGCGCCACCCAGGAAGGGCTGCACCAGACGGAGCACGCCACCGAGGGTGATATCCGCGGTGTAGTCGATGCGTGTGCCGGCCCCGGTGGGCGTGAAGCGGATCTCGTCCACGGCGCGGACCCCCGACCCTTCCCCGGTGAGGACGACGACATGGGGTGCGTC
>JBBQNA010000306.1:0-3628 GCA_038329515.1 Candidatus Limnocylindrales bacterium
TGCGCCAGCCGTCGATGGACCACGGCCACGATGTCCGCGTCCGCGGCCTGGTCGACCATCAGCACCTGGTAGTAGTTCTTGCGACCGATCACGTTGCCGCGGCCTCCGATATGTCAGCCAACGATCCGCGCGCGGCCCCGGCGGGCTGGTCTGCGACCGGCGCGATCATCTCCGGTCCACCCGCCCGAGGGCCGCGACCGGTCTTCCGGGCCAGGTCGGGGGCGTCCGGATCAGGCACGTCCGGATCGTCCTCGCTCAAGCGTCGGAAGAGGTAACGATAGATATCCCGTCCAGCCGCCGTGACGGGCACGGACAGGATGGCACCCAGGAGCCCGAACAATGCGCTGCCAACGATGAGGGACAGGATCACGACGGAGGCATGCAGCTCCACGGCGTCGCCCTGGATCTGGGGCACCAGGATGTGGTTCTCGAGCTGCTGGACCACCAGATACAGCGCCACGACCGCGATCGCGGCCCGCACCGGGTCGCTGGCCGTCAGCGCGAGGATCAGGGTCGGGATCATGGACAGGATGGGGCCGATGATGGGCACCAACTCCAAGATGCCCGCGATGACGGCGAGCAGCACGGCGAAGGCCAGGAACACGGGGTCCACGAAGACACCCAGCAGGATCAGGCCCAGCAGTGTCGCGATGCCCACGACCAGACCCAGGAACAGCTGGCCGCGCACCCAGCGACCAAAGGTGTGGTCGACGATGCCCATCACGGCAAGCGTGTCCCGCCGCCAGCCCGATGGCAGTGCCTGGACGAACGCACCCTGGAGTCGGCCGAGGTCCTTGAGCATATAGAACGCCCACACCGGGATGATGAGATAGCCGAACGTGCTCACGAGGGTGGTGGCCAGGCTGCGGGCAAGGGGCAGCAAGGAACCGAGGTCCGGACCAGACTCCTCCTCGGACGAGCCGGAGTTCGTGATGTGGTCGATGGCCGAGCGCAGCCACGTGGGCAGGTCCAGGCCCGCATACCAGCCGCGCAGGCTATCCAGGCGCGCCGGCAGCTCGTCCCCGAAGCGCTGGATCTGGTCGCTCATGGGCCGGATGACGAGCATCGCGCCCAGCACGACCACGACCACGATGGCGAGGTACAGCACCAGGATGGCCACCCAGCGGGGGATGGTCCGCGGTCCCAGGTGGACCCGTGACAGTCGGTCGACGCTGGGTGCCAGGAAATAGATGAGCAGCAGGCCAAGCACGAACGGCGCAAGCACGTCCATGACCTGCAGCCCGACGATGATGAGCAGGATGGCGGTGATGCCGGCGAGCGCCGCGCGGGGCGTCGGCGATCGCAGCCGACGCGTGGCCGTGCCGGGTCCCTGGGACGTCGGCGGTGCGAGGCTCATGCACCGCACACTAGCAGATCAGACCACTGTGCCGACCTCGCCTACCCGACCGCTACCCCTCTGGCTCCCGCCCTCGATAACGTACCGCGCAATAGGGGCTCCAGCCACACCTGATCGCGGTAGCCATCGGTCAGGCGTACGCCCTTGACCAGGGACGAGACCGGGTATCGGTCGGCTGCCCGGACCGGCGCGAGGTTGGCGCGATGGCGTGCCGCGGGTCAGGGTCGATGCCACGGAGCTGGCGGACAGCCAGGCCGTGGCCCAGCAGTACATGGTGGATCGCACGTACTGCTTGGCGCGGGTCCCGGATGCCCGGCGCGTGGATACCCGCGGCGTGTCCCAGCAGCGCCACGCACCACGGCTCGTTGATGGTGCTCCACCAGCCGACAGGTCGTGGAGATGGCGGTACCGGACCTGCGCGTAGTCGGCGAACCGGTAGGCAGTGTCTCGCGCTGCCCAACCACCTGCGTCCAGCAGCGACTGGGGCAAGTCCCAGTGGTACAGGGTCACGCTTGGTGACACGCCGTGGGCCAGCAGCTGGTCGACGAGGCGACTGCAGAAGTCGAGCCCCTGCTGGTTGACGCGGCCCCGGCCGCTCGGCTGGATGCGCGGCCAGGCGACCGAGAAGCGGTACATCTGGAGACCCAGGTGGGTCATCAGGCGGACGTCCTCGCGATATCGGTGGACATGGTCGGCTGCCACGTCGCCGGTGCTGTCATCCCGGACCGCCCCCGGGCGGGCGGCGAATGTGTCCCAGATGGACGACCCTCGGCCGTCCTGGCCAACGCCCCCTTCGATCTGGTATGCCGAGGTGGCGGCTCCCCACTGGAAGCCGGGAGGGAGCTGACCACGCAAGTCCGCATCAGTCATGCCTCGGCGTCCCTGCTTCCTCAGGCACTCGTTCATCCGATCCCGGCCGTGGGCGCTTCTGCAAGCGCTTCCTGAAGGGTTTCGGTGACGCGAGCGCCACGCCACGGTGTACGGACTGGTGGCGGAGTCGACCACTTTTGTGCAAGCGCTTGCGATCCCCAATCGCGATCGCTCTAGCCCATGGCGCAGGCGACAGGCGGCGGGACGGATGGTCGTGGCCGGACCCCGACCGGCAACGTCCGGGCTCGTTCCGGGCGACCCACCATCTTCGACGTCGCGCGGGTGTCGGGGGTGTCCTACTCCACGGTGTCGCGGGTGGTCAACGGCCACCCCCACATCCGGGAGGAGACACGCCGCCGGGTGCAGCAGGCAATGTCCCAGCTGGGCTACGTGGCGTATGTCTCGGCGCGCACCCTCGCCAGCGGCCGCAGCCAGGTGGTCGGGCTCCTGGCCCAGGAGCTGGAGACCTCCTTCTTCATGGGCATCGTGCGTGGCGTCGACCAGCAGGTCTCGACCGCCGAGTACGACTTCATGCTGTGCACCACGCATGACCGGCGCGAGAAGGAGGCGGCGTATGTCGCGCGTCTCTCCCACGGCATGGTCGATGGCCTGCTCATCATCCTGCCGCGGGGCCTGCCGGACCACGTCGAGGCGCTGCGTGCGGCGCGTTTCTCGTTCGTGCTCATCGACCATGACGACGAGGCGCCTGGCTGCAACGTCGTCAATGCCGCCGATCGACGGGGCACGGTGGCGGCCATGAAGCATCTCGTCGGACTCGGTCACCGACGCATCGGGTTCATCACCGGCACGCTGCACGTGGGCTCCACCCACGAACGCCTGGGCGGTTACCGGGGTGGGTTGATGGCGGCGGGCATATCGCTCGCGGCGGAGCTGGTCGTCCCGGGCGACTTCCTGGAGCCACGTGGCTTCGAGGCGACCCGGGAGCTGCTGGCGCTCGCGGAGCCGCCGACGGCCATCTTCGCGTCCAGCGACGCCGCTGCCATCGGCGTCCTGCGCGCGGCGCGCGAGGCTGGCCTCCGAGTGCCCGAGGACCTGTCCGTCGTGGCCTTCGACGATGTGCCGGAAGCGTCGTACGTCGATCCGGCGCTGACTACCGTCCGCCAGCCACTCCGGGAGATGGGCGGGTCCGCGGTCCGGCGCCTGATGGAGCTGCTCGCCGAGCCAGATGCGCCGGCCCAGCGTATCGTCGTGGCCACGGAGCTGGTGGTCCGGGAATCGACCGGCCCAGCACCGGCATCAACGCCAGCGCAGCACGGTTGACGGGTCCCGCCTCGTCCGGGTACCATCCATGTCCCCGTCCTCCTCGCCGGTTCGCCGTGCCACCAGAGGCGCTTCTCACCAGTCTCACCACCAGGGGACCATGTACGCAGTCATCGAAAC
>JBBQNA010000307.1:0-3587 GCA_038329515.1 Candidatus Limnocylindrales bacterium
TGTCGGCGTATGTCTACGACGCGCTCGGCCGGGGAGCGCTCGATCTGGTCGGGCTGCATGTCGGGCGGATCGGGTCCGTGGTCGTGGTCCTGGGCATGACCGCGGTGCTCGTGGCGCTCTGCCTGGGCGTGATCCACCTCGTGCACGCGCTCCGCATGCGCGTCTCGCGCCAGGAAGCCGATCCTCCCCCGGAAGCTATCGATTGATCAGGGATCGCGGCGGCCCGCATGGTCGGGTGCCACGGTCTGCGGTCGATATCGACAGGCCTGTGCGCCCAGGAGGCGACTGAGCAGCTGCCGATGTCCGGCGACCCAGGCGTAGACAGGCTCAACGAAGGGTCGGATGATCGGCGTCCGCACCATGACGGCGAGTGGCCACAGCACCGGGACCTGATCCATGATCCGGAGCCACGCTGCTCCACCGGTGCTCCAGTGGCCCTCGGCATCCACGACATGGATGGTCTCCATGAGTATCTCGACGGGCGGGGCGTTTGGCACCCGGGCCGCAGCTCGCTGGAGGGGCACGATCCGGATCGCTCGTCGTCGATCGAGTTGCCGGACGAGCATCGCGGATCGCCCGCAGAAACCGCAGTCGGCGTCGAACAACATCGTCAGTGGCGACGCGGTCATCGTGGTCATCAGCGGCGAACCTCAGCGGTCCACGCGATACGACGTGTGGACCGCGAACACCAGGGTCCGCCGAACACCCAGTAGTGCAGGCGCTCGCCGCCCTCGCCAAGGCCCCGCTCCGGCCCATCGTTCGGCCCCGCGATGTAGCCATCCACCGAGACCGTGATCCCGGCCACCACCTTCGTCATCTCGATCCTCCCGACCTGCCGCGATCGTTCGTCCGGCCCCCGACGGGTCCCTGGTCGTGTGGTACGTCCTTATCGCGAGGGCGTCTGGGTCTCCGGTTGGTTCGCCTCCGCGACGAGCGCGCGCTCGATCTTGGCCTCCTGCAGCACACGGGTCGCGACGACCACTGCCTGTGCGGACAGATCGGCGACCCTGGGGTCATGCGGATCGAGCTGGAGCTTCTCCTCCTCGATGCTGGTGATGGTCGCCGCGTCCTGCACGATCGCATCGGCCGTGGTCTTGATGTCGTCATCGATCTCGGGCATGAGTCCCTTTCGTCGGGTGCACGTCGCGAACGATACGCGTGTGAGGCCGACGTGTCAGGCAAGCCCGTCCACGAGTTGCCACGTCGATGCGAGGCATCCGGGCCGGGCCGTGATCAGCGTGAGTCGGTGGTCCGGGTACAACGGAGCCCTCACAAGCCACACGGGAGACGACCGATGTCGGAACTGACAGCCAGGAAGCGCGACCGATTGAGGAGCAGGGCGAGTTGACCGCAGCGGAGCACCGCACGATCGACCGCAAGGCCGACGACATCCTGGACAAGTAGCATCGCCCGGGGTCGAGCCGAACGCGGGTTCGAGCCGAACGCGGGGTCGAGCCGAACGCGCCTGGGCCAGGGTGACCAAGGCCGAGGGCTGCTCACGATCGAACCGTGGGCGCGCCCCGACTGGCCTCCACATGGGCGCGGGCCGAAGTGTCGGTGGTCCACGCGTGACACGCCACCCCACACGATCGCAACGGCTGGTGGCCGTTGACCCCGCCTGGCGCTCCCGGTCGGTCCTTCGGACGCCTCCGGCGGGCTTCGGTACGAGGGCCCTGATCCCGCGATCGCAGTGTGCTCTACGGCGCCGCGGATGGCAGGAGGCGCTCGTTGGGCGACAGGCGGACGGTGAGCACCACGAACGGCGCGAGGTCCGCCGGCAGGAGTGCCTTGATCTCGTCCGGATCGGTCGACAGGCCAGGTGTCTTGCCGACCCAGGCCGGGATGATGCCCGCGCCCGTGATGTTGCTGTGGGTCACGACGCCGCCGTAACCCAGGGCCAGGAGTGCCTGAGCGAGTCGGGTCGAACGCTCATCGAGCTCGTCAAAGTTGTAGGGCTGCCCATCCACGAGCTCGATCGGCACGGACTCCTTGTCGATCAGCTCGCGGACCCAGGCCGGCGCCGCGCCCTTGATGTAGAGCGACGGCGCACCCACGGGATCCGCCGACAGGGCCGAACCGATGAAGATCGCCTCGTCCTCGTCGGCCACCTGGATGGCGACCCGGCCGATGGCCTCGGTCGAGCAGTAGTTGATCTCCGCCTGCTGCCGGGTCCAGCCACGCTGCCTGGCGTCGAGGACGATGTCCTCGCGCAGATGGCTGCGCGGATCAGCGTACTGCGACCGGACGCATGCGCGGTTCGGGACCTTGACGGGAATCGTGCCGGTGCCGGGCAGGTTGACCGGAGGCACGTCGTCGAGGAGGACGACCTCCTGCACCGACCAGATGGACCGCGGACAGGACGGGTCGGGCTCGATGAGCCACTTGATGGACGGTCCGTCGGGTGGCTCCGCGAGCGTGAAGCCGCCGAAGCCGCCGAGCGACACGCGGTCACCGTCCGACAGGCGGATGACCCCATGCGTGTCGTCGGCATACACGATCTCGTGGGTCGTCGCGTCCCAACCCGAGTCGCCACTCCGCCAGGCGAGGGTGTCCTCGTGACCACTCTTGTGATGGAGGATCACGCAGGTGTCGGTGATGCGGACCCGGCCGGGGCCGTTGCCTGCGTCGAGGCCGTCGGATGCGGTCGGGTCGTCCAGGACCGCGAGGGGACCCCAGTCGGCCGTCGGTCCTGGTGACTGGGAGGGGCTTGTCGACTGGGCCGCGACCGGCGAGAAGGCAGTGAGCACCAGAGGCACGCACATGAGCAGCCTCGAACCACGGGACCGGGTGCGGTGCGGGAGTTCCATGTGTCGTTGACCTCCTGCGGACGGAATCGGCTCAGGGCGCCGGGCGGACTGCGATTGCCGCCCGACGTGTCGCCCGCGAGACCTGACACCCCCACTCATGGGCCTGGGCTCGGCGTCATCGCAGGCGAGATGGGTCGTGGCACACAGAGTGGCGGCGTCATCGTGGAAGCGGGCGAGGGCACGGGGCCTGGGCTCGATCCGGGTCCCGTCACCGTGACCTCGGCGCAGCCGATCGAGGGGTAGGGCCTGTCGCCGTTCGCATCCTCCGGGGGCACGGTGTAGCCGCCGAGCAGGTAGGAACCCGGTGTGTCGAGTGGCAGGGTCCGCGCTGCCACCTGGCCGGCGGCTGCGTAGATCGGCTGCACCGGCACGGTGATCCGGCCCGCCTGGGACTCGGGTGACGCGAGGAGCTCCGGCCACGGGGTCGTGATGCCATCGACACGGCGCAGCAGCTCCACGATCACGCCGTCGGTCCCCGTGGCGATGACCGAGATCCGGCTACCTGCCGGCAGGGATACCGGCAGCCCCGTGAAGTCATGGCCGTCGAAGCCGACGGCGATGCGATACGTGATGGACCCCTGCATCCCCGGCGCGTCGGCGACCTCCAGACACCCATCACCTGACGGTGCGGTCCAGCATACCCGCACGATGACCTCGGGCAGGAGGGAGGCCGAGATGCTGGTGGCATCGGGGTGCTCGTCGAGGACCCGCCGGATGGCCGCGTCCGCCCGCTCCGTGCAGCGCCCCAGGTCGGCGTCGCCGCAGTCGAGGCTGGTGGTC
>JBBQNA010000308.1:0-3562 GCA_038329515.1 Candidatus Limnocylindrales bacterium
GCAGCACCGAACGGCCAGCCCAGCACGGGCTGGCCGTTCTGCATGTCCGGCACGATGGACTAGCCTGTATATCAGGACCCATCACAGACCGGAGATGCCGCACATGCCCGATATGACCGCGCCGCTCAAGCTCGGCGCCAACTGCTGGAACCAGTACACCGACTGGCAGAGCTGGCTCGCCGCGGAGCAGCGCGCCGAACGCCTTGGCTATGACTCCCTGTGGACCTGGGATCACGTCTATCCCATCGTGGGTTCCTGGCAGGGACCCATCCTGGAGGCGTACACGTCCATCAGTGCCCTCGCTGCTACCACATCCCGCGCCACGATCGGCCTGATGGTCGGCGCGAACACGTTCCGGAACCCGGCGCTCGTGGCCAAGATGATGACCACCATCGACCACATCAGCGGCGGCCGGGCAGTGCTGGGTATCGGGGCCGCGTGGTTCGAGACCGAGCACACGGCCTTCGGCATCCCGTTCGGGGATGGGCCGCCAGAGCGGCTGCGCTGGCTGGGCCAGGCGCTGCCCATCATGCGCGGCATGCTCGACGGCACGGAGCCCTCTGTTGACACGGGAACGTATCGGACGCACGCCGTGCGCAATGACCCAGCCCCGATCCAGGCACGGCTGCCGATCCTGCTGGGTGGCAGCGGTCCCAAGGTGACGCTCAAGCTGGTCGCCAAGTACGCCGATGCCTGCAACCTCGGCGGGCCCGTCGCCGACCTAGCCGAGAAGGAGGCGGCACTGATCGGCCACTGCGAGACCATCGGCCGCGACGAGCGGGAGATCGAGCGGACCTTCGGCATCGGCGTCCCCGTCATACGTGATTCCCGCGCCGAGGCGGAGCGGGTCCACGCGCGGCTGTTCCAGGCGAATGGCGATGCGCCCCTGTGGGAGGACCAGCCGGTCGGCACGCCCGAGGACATCGTGGAGCAGCTGGCCCCGCTCGTGGCCCTTGGCTATCGGCACATCATCTGTGGCTTCCCGGCGCCCTTTGACGAGGAGTCCATGACCCGCATGGCGACCGAGGTCCGGCCCCGGCTTGAGGCCATGATCAGCGACCACTGAAGGGCGCTGCCGGACGAAGGTATATCCCCCATCCGGCAGCGCATCGACCTGGGCGACGTCCCGGGGCACGTCGGTCGATCGCCGGTCACAACGGAGAGTAGGGTCGGCCTCTTATCGCGGGCTTACGCGGTCTCGACGCCGATCGATCGGGCGTCTGATCTATCCCGCACACCCGGGCGACGCGTTTCGAGACACCCTGCGCATAAGGGCGTGGTAAGCGGCCACCGCTAGCCTGCACATGGATCGCTCCGGATGCACATCCGGGACGATCATCCCGTTCGACGAACCGCCGCCCCCGCCACCGCCGGCCCGCCGAACAGTCCGCCGCCTACCAGCACCTCCCGCCTCCACCCGCCGGATGGAGGTCCACATATGGAACCGCTCGCGCCCGACTGGCGGGCACTTGGTGATGGCTCGCCCTCCGGGGCCCAGACACCAGCCCAGGGGCAGGCCCGAGGCACACATCGGTCCATCCAGGTCACCCCACGCATCCTTGGCTGGGTCATCGCCGGTTTGATGGCCGCTGCCCTCGCGGGCGCCGCTGTCTTCCTGGCCCTGTTGCCGAGCACGGACGGCGTGCTCATCGACGACCGATCATCCGGCACGTCCACATCGGCAGCGGCACTCGCCGGGGCCAGCCTCGAGCCCGGCGGGCTGGGTCGCGCGGTCGCGAGTGACCTGGTCGTGGATGTGGAGGGCGCCGTGGCACATCCGGGCCTGGTGCACATCCCGGTCGGCGGGCGTGTCGGCGATGCGCTCGCCAAGGCCGGCGGCTTCGCACCGAACGCGGACCTGACTCGCGCGGCCCTGGAGCTCAACCTGGCCCAACCGGTCAGCGATGGCCTGAAGGTCGTGGTGCCGGCCATCGGCCAGGGCAGTACGGCAACCACCCCGGCAGGAACGGGACCCGCAGCAGGCGGTGGCCCCCTGGACCTCAATCGGGCCACGGAAGCCGAGCTGGACGCGCTGCCCGGCGTCGGACCCGCGACCATCGCCAAGATCGTGGCCGCCCGCCAGTCCGCGCCGTTCGCCACCGTTGCCGACCTGCGCACCCGGGACATCCTGGGTGAAGCCACGTTCGAGAAGCTGCAGGACCTGGTCGCGGTCGGGCGGTAGGGAAAGACGGTCGCCGGGCCATGCCTCGGGGTGCCTGGCTGGCCGTGGGGGCACTGGGTGTGTCGCTGGTCACGTCCCTGGTCGGGGCTGGGCTGCTCGCGCCACTGCTGGTGTCGGCAGCCCTGTTCCAGTTCCCGGTCGCGGCTGTCCTGGCGGTGCAACGCCGAGCCCGGGCAGCAGCCCTCGCGGTGGGTGTCGCCAGCATCGGCCTTCGCCTGATGCTGGGTGGCCTGACGGCACCCGACGCCGTCGCGCCACCCGCCGTCGCGATCGCTGGCACATGGAGTGCCCAGGTGTTGACGCTCGGCTCCACGGCCGGCGGCATACAGCGAGCCATGCTCGTGGTCCGGTCGGGCGCCGACGCCAGCGGCCTGACCCAGGGGCCGTGGCGGACGTACGCCTGGCTGCCGCGCTACCCAGCCGTCATGCCCACGGACCACATCACGTTCGATGCGACGCTGGAACCCATCCGTGCCGACGGCAGCGAGTTTGCTGGCTACCTCGCGGGCATCCACGCCGACGCCACGGTGCGCATCTCGAGCCTGCGCATCGCGGAGGCATCATCTGACGCATTCGGTATCGCGGAACGGGTTCGGAGCGCGGCGGACGCGGCCCTCGCGCGCGTACTGCCGGAGCCCATGGCAGGGTTGGCCTCGGGCATCCTCGTCGGACGCCGGGATCGGGTCTCGCGCGAGGTCGCTGACAGTTTCACCACGACGGGCCTGAGCCACGTCGTGGCCATCAGCGGCTGGAACATCTGCCTGCTGGGCGCGGTCATCGGTGGCCTGCTCAGCGCCATGGGTCTCGCGCGACGCTGGCGGACGGTCGCCATCGTGGTCGCTCTCGCCGGGTTCACGCTCCTGGCGGGTGGCGGTGCGAGCGTCGTTCGAGCCGCGCTCATGGGGGGCGTGGCGCTCATCGCCCGGGAGACCGGCCGTCCCGGGAGTGCTGCCGCAGCATTGGGCCTTGCTGTCTGGGCATTGCTGCTGCTGGACCCCGCGATGTCCCTCGACATCGGCTTCCAGCTCTCCGTATGCGCGACGGCAGGCCTGCTGGCATGGGGATCACGACTCACCCAGCGCCTGCGTGGCGCCGATCCAGGCCGGGCTCGCAGCTGGCTGGCGGAGTCGCTGGGTGTGTCACTCGCTGCCCAGGCGGCGACGCTGCCGCTGGTCCTGTTCCACTTCGGGCGGCTGTCGCTCGTGTCGCCGGTCGCGAACCTGGTCATCGGGCCCATCGTGGCGCCGGCCATGCTCGTGGCCACCATCGCGCTCGTGGCTGGCCTGGCAGTCGGTGCCGGCCTGCCGTCTGGTTTATACGCCAGGCCATTAATAATGGGCTACCTCTGAATACAGTCATCTCAACGACTTCTTTTCAGTC
>JBBQNA010000309.1:0-3538 GCA_038329515.1 Candidatus Limnocylindrales bacterium
GCCTCGCTGGCGGCAGACATCACCACCATCACCCATGCCACCGCCGTGTCCGTGGTGCCCTCGCGACCGCGCGACTTCCGGCTGACGCCAGAACAGGTTGCGAGTGCCCGGGGTGGCGTCCTGGACCGGCTCGGCCGCTGGATCGCCTCGCCCCGTGGAGCAATGCTGCGACCACTCGCTGGCGCGAGCCTGGCGCTCGGCATCGTGCTCGTGGTCGTTGGGCCCTCCATCAAGGGACCCATCCAGCCCCCGGTCGTACCACCTGCCGCCGAGATGCAGGCGCCCGTCCAGAGCGGTACGCCCAACCCGTATGCCATGGACTCGATGCCCGGACCCGAGGGCACGCCATCTGCGGGTGGTGCGGAGACGGCCGCCGGCATGGACCCGGAGGCCACCCCGAACCCGATGATGATCACGATGATGGCGTCGCCCGAGGCGACCGCTGGGGCAGGTGTCGAACGGGTGACCAACAAGGCGACCCCGGAGGCCACTGCCGATCCTGAACTGGCCGTCGTGAACGGTGTGCCCACAGCAACCGACTCGCCGACAGCCGGCGGACAGCAGACTGTGGCGGCTGGCGCTGGCGTGCAGTCCGCGGATGACACGGCCATGGCGCTGACACTGCTGGGCATCGTCCTGGCCGGCACCGGTCTGCTGGTGCTGCTGCTGACCTGGATCGTCCGGCACTCGTCTCGCGACCCGCTGCTGCGCTGACCCGCAGAACCTGACAGGCCCGGACATATCGGGCGGGTACACTCGGGCCGTGCCCCGACTGATGCTCATCGACGCGCATAGCCTCATCTATCGCGCGTACTTCGCGCTCATCGACACACCCCTCTCGACGAGCAAAGGCCAGCTGGTCAACGCCGCCTTCGGCTTCTGGAGCATCGTGCTGCGGGGCTTCCAGGACGCTCGCCCGGACCACGTGATCTGCTGCTTCGACGTGGGCCGACCCAAGCGCGCCGACATGTACGGTGCCTACAAGGGCACCCGCCGACCGACACCCGATGACCTCCGGGAGCAGTTCCCCATCGTGCGCGAGACGCTGGCCGCGTTCCAGATCCCCATCTTCGACTTGGATGGCTACGAGGCGGACGACCTCATCGGCACGCTCAGTCTGCAGGCCCAGGAGCAGGGGGTCGACACGGTCATCGTCTCGGGCGACCTGGACATGCTCCAGCTGGTGTCCGATCGCACCCAGCTGATGTTCACCCGCATGGGCGCCGGCGGCACGATCATGTACGACCCGGCACGGATCCACGAGCGCTACGGCCTCACACCAAGCCAGATGATCGACTTCAAGGCGCTCAAGGGCGACACGACGGACAACATCCCGGGCCTCGCCGGTGTCGGCGACAAGACCGCCGCCAAGCTGCTGGAGGATTACGGCTCGCTGGACGGCGTGTTCGAGCACGTGGCCGATGTCAAACCCGACAAGTTGCGCGAGAAGCTCATCGCCAACAAGGACGATGTGCTGCTGTGGCGGCGACTCGTGACCATCGACCGGGATGCGCCCGTGCGACTGGACATGGAGGCCGCCAGGCTTGGCCAGTACGACCGGTCGGAGGTCATCCGGCTGTTCCGGGAATACGAGTTCCGGACGCTCGTGGAGCGGCTGCCGGCGATGGACGGTGAGGACGCCGTGGCGCCCGGTGACCTGCTGCGTGAGGCGGACCGATCGGGCCCGGTGCCGGCGGCCCAGGTCGCCGGCCGCGCCCCACGGAGCCCGACGCTCCTGGGCGAGGGGAGTGGGCTCCAGATGAGCCTCGACTTCGATGCCCCCGGGGGAGGCGCGACGCAGGTCCCTGCGCCAGCCGCCCTCACGACAGCCGCCGCATCGACCACGTCCGACAGCCAGGATGGGTCCGATGACCCGGTCGAGCAACTGCGGGCCGTGCTGGCCGACCCGTCCATCGTGAGCGGCTGGGCGCCGACCGAACACCTCCGTCCGTGGCTCTCGTGCCAGGCGGAGCTGACAGTTGGCGCCGCCTTCGACGACGTGCGTCCACGACGAGGCACACTCCTTGGCCTCGCGGTCCGGGGCACCGACGGCCGGGTGGTCGTGGCCGCGACGGATGGTGCCAACGCCTTGGCCGACGCGGTCATGACTGCCGGCAAGCCGCTGGCTGGCCACGACGTCAAGCCGCTGCTCGTGTGGGAGCTGTCCCGCCGCGACCCACATGCCCGGACCAGCCTCAGCCAGAGTGGCGGCTCCCTGCCGCGCGTCGTGTTTGACACCCAGATCGCTGCCTACATCCTGAACGCCGCCCTGCGCTCGCAGTCGCTCGCGGACATCAGCGCCGAGCGGCTGGACATCGAGCTGCCCCGCGCCGGTGAGCTGCGTGGCCCGGAGCAGGCTGCCGTGACGGCGCTCGCGGCGGCGGCGGTGCGCGAGTCGCTCGCCCGCACGCTCGCGGGTGAACCCGGCCTGCAGCGCGTCCTGGACGAGCTGGAGCTGCCACTCATCCCGGTGCTGGCAGACATGGAGGCGACCGGCGTCGCCATCGATGTGCCGGGCCTGGCCGAGCTCGGCCGGGTCTTCAGCGCCGAGATCGCCCAGCTCCAGGAGACGGTATTCGAATCGGTCGGCCACGAGTTCAACCTTGGCAGCCCCAAACAGCTGGAGCAGGTCCTGTTCTACGAGCTGGACCTGCCCCGTGGCAAGCGCACCAAGACCGGCTACTCCACGGATGCCTCGGTGCTGGAGGACCTCCGCGCCGCGCACCCGATGATCCCCGCGCTCCTGGACTGGCGGCTGTACACCAAGCTCCGCTCGACCTACATCGAGGCGCTGCCGATGCTCCTCGACCCGGCGACCCTGCGGCTGCACACCACGTTCCAGCAGGCGGTCGCCGCGACCGGGCGGTTGTCATCGGTCGACCCGAATCTCCAGAACATCCCCATCCGTACCGAGCTGGGGCGCAAGATCCGGCACGCGTTCGTGTCCGGCGACCCGGACTGTGTGCTGCTGGCCGCGGACTACAGCCAGATCGAGCTGCGCATCCTTGCCCACGTGTCGGGCGACGTGCATCTCAAGGAGGCGTTCGAGCGCCGCGCGGACATCCACCGCGAGACGGCTGCCCGAGTGCTCAAGAAGGACCCGGCCGATGTGACCGGCGACGAGCGTTCGATGGCCAAGATGGTCAACTTCGGCCTGGCCTACGGCATGAGCGATTTCGGTCTGGCCAGTCGTGCCGGCATCCCCCGGGCGGAGGCACAGGACTTCATCGCCAGCTACTTCGCGGCCTACAGCGGCATCAGCTACTACATGCTCCACATCCGCGAGACGGCCAAGCAGCGCGGCTACGTGGAGACATTGCTCGGGCGGCGGCGCTGGATCCCGGAGCTGGAGGCGCGCAACGCCTCGCTGCGAGGGGCCGGGGAACGGATGGCCATCAACATGCCCATCCAGGGCACCGCCGCGGACATCATGAAGATCGCCATGATCCGACTCCACGAGCGACTGCGCACGGCCAGATCACCGGCACGGATGTTGCTCTCGGTGCACGACGAGGTCGTGCTTGAGGTGCCGCGCGCC
>JBBQNA010000310.1:0-3538 GCA_038329515.1 Candidatus Limnocylindrales bacterium
GCCATGGCTGGACCGGGAAGTTGGAGATGGTCAGCACGCGCGAGTCCTGCTCCAGCTCCCGCGCCCGGTCGAACCAGATCTTCATCGGGCCGCCGGAGGTCAGGTACTGCTCCTGATGCGAGTAGAGCGGCAGCTTGCGCCAGGCGCTGGTGGGCTGGACCTCGCCTGCGACGATCCGGAGCAGCAGTTCCGTGGACGCGACCGACGTCTCGTATGGGTCATGTGGCTGCGTCCGGTACGCCATCACCGCATCCGACCCGTCGACCATGGCCTGGGTCAGGTTGCCATGGTGGTCCAGGGTCATGACGATGGGCACATCCGGACCCAGCACCTCGCGGCAGATGCCCACCAGGAGACCCTCCACGTCATCGACACCGACCGCAGAGCAGGCGCCATGGAGTTGCAGCGCCAGCCCGTCCAGCTGGCCGGCCGATCGCAACCCGCTCCGGATCTTGTCCGCGAAGTAGTCCAGCGCCTCGGTCGTGATGCGCCCACCAGCACCAGCCCAGCCCCGCGCGATGGGCACCGTCTCGATGTCCAGCCCGGACGCCTCGACGGCCGTGATGTACCCGCCGACGGTGCCGCTACCGCGCTGCTTGTGGAGCATCTCGGCGCCCTCGTACAAGCCGAATGCCGCGAAGTCGGCGAGGGTCGTGGGCACCGGGTTGAAGGTGTCCGTCTCCTGGAGCATCTGGATCAGGCCGAGGCGCATCGTTCCCCCTATCGGATCAATGGATCCGGCCGCGCGCGGCGACCGGCCAGATGGCTGTCACGACGCCGTCCCGCACCGCGACGAGTTCGTCATGGAGATTGACCGTGGTATCGCCGTAGCCCACCGCGAACACGAGCTGGTCGCCGATCCAGGGTCGGTCGGTGGGCTGCTCGAGCTCGATGGTGGTGTGCTCCGCGGACAGGGTCAACGAGCGCACCCCGGTCAGGCCCAGCGGCAGCGGCGTGCCACCGTCCGTGGTCATCGCCTTCCGTCCAGCATCACACACGATGCGGCGCGGATCGGCGCGGCTGGTGACCGTCGACCGGACTGTGAGGGCGTATGGGTGATCGATGTGGAAGGCGGTCCGGTAGCGCACGTCCGAGAGCACCCCGCCGCCAGCCTGGATCTCCGTCACGCCCGGGATGCCTGCCGTGATGGGGTAGGTGCCTGTCCCACCGCAGCTCACGATACCCACGCGCAGACCTGCCGCACGGCACGCCTCGGCACTGGCCACGATGCCGGCCACGGCTGCCTGGACGGCAAGCGCCTTGGCCGCCGGGTCGGCGATGGTGGTGGTGCGGGCCTCCCAGCCCATCAGCCCCGCGAACACGAGTCCCGGCTCATCCTCCACGGCACGTGCCAGGGCCACGACCCCGGGTCCCGGCAGCAGGCCCGCGCGGCTCAGACCCAGGTCGACCTCGACCACGACCCGCAGGGTCACGCCAGCCGTCCGTACCGCCGCTCCCAGCGCGCGCACATGGTCGACATGGTCGACGGCCACGATGACGTCCGCGACCCGCCGCAACGCCATCAGCCGCTGGAGCTTGACCGGCCCGACGACCTGGTTGGCGATGAGGATATCGGTGATGCCCGCCGCGGCGAACACCTCCGCCTCGCTGACCTTGGCGCAGGTCACCCCGATGGCGCCCGCCGTGATGCACCGCTCGATGATCTGGGGCACCTTGATGCCCTTGACGTGCGGACGCCACGCGACACCGGCATCGCGGCAGGCGCCCGCGATGCGCGCGATGTTGCCATCGAGGACATCCAGGTCGACGACGAGCGCGGGCGTGTCGACCGACGTAACGGGCTGACCCACCACCGCCGCGCCGCCGTTCACGGTCAGGCGGTCGCGGGTCGCGGCCTGCCGGCCGCACGCAACCGGTCGGTCGCGGACACATCCAGCGCCAGCGTCCCGGGGTCGATGACCACGCCGTACTCGCGCTCCGCGTAGCCCACCGTCAGCTTCTCCTCGCGGACATCGTGGAGGACCATCGCCGGGTCCCGGGTCCACGCATCGCCCCAGCCGCCGGCGCCGGCCACACGGTGGCGGAGTACATCACCCCGATGCACGGTCAGGCGGACCTTGGTCGGCAGCTCCCGGGGTTCGCCGTGCGGGTCAAGGATATTGGTCGACGGCGTGCCATCCTGGCCGCCCGCCAGCCCGTACGGCGTGAAGCGCCGTCTGTCGGTGCGCATCTGGAATGTCGCGGAATCGATCTCGAAGCGATAGTCGCGGACGAGCGCCAGCCCTCCCCGGTACTCGCCCGCGCCGCCCGTGTCCGCCACGTACCCATACTGCTCGATGACCAGCGGCTGCTCGGCCTCGATGATCTCGATGGGGTTGTTGGCAAAGTTGACGACGGAGCTGCTGCAGCCGTCCACGCCATCCCGCGTCGGACGACCGCCCCACGAGCCGTACAGGAACTCGATGAACACGAACGGCCGGCCATCGGGGTGATAGCCGCCGTAGCTGATACCCGTGTCGCCACCCGCCTCGCACGCGAACACCCGGTCGGGCGCGATCTGGGCCAGCGCGCCGAACACCGCGTTGGCCACCCGGAAGCCCGTCAGGCCGCGCGCAGCGACCGACGCCGGCAGTACCGGGTTGACCAGCGTACCTGCGGGCGCCCGGACCGTGATGGGCCGGAAATACCCCTCGTTGTTGGGTGGATCGCCACCGATGAGGTGCCGGACACAGGCGTACACCGCCGACTTGGTGAACGGGATGGGCGAGTTGATGGCGCCCCGGACCTGCTTGGAGGTGCCCTCGAAGTCGACCAGCATCCGGTCACCCGTGACCGTGATGGTGACCACGATGGGGATGGGCTCCGGATCCAGTCCGTCCTCATCGATATGGTCCGTGAAGGTGTAGACCCCGTCGGGCATCGCCGTGATGGCATTCCGGGCCAGCCGCTCGGCCTGGTCCAGGAGGGCCGTGGAAGCGGTGGCCAAATCCGCGATGCCGTATCGGGCGACCAGCGCGAGGTAGCCCCGCTCGCCCGCGAGACACGCCGCCGCTTGAGCCCGCACGTCACCCAGGACCTGGATGGGCACCCGGACGTTCTTCTCCAGCAGGTCGAAGATCGCCTCCACCGGCTGGCCCTGGTCGTACAGCTTGATGGGCGGGATGCGCAGCCCTTCCTGGTAGATCTCGGTCGCGTCGGACCCGTTGCCGCCCGCGGTCATGCCGCCCACGTCTGTCTGGTGGCCGATGCTCACGGACCAGCCGATGAGCGACCCGGCCACGTGGATGGGCTTGAACAGGTAGAAGTCGGGCAGATGGGTGCCACCCTGGTAGGGATCGTTGAGCAGGTAGGCGTCACCCGGCAGGACGCGCCCCTCGAACTTGCGGATGACCTCCGCGATGGCATCCGGGATGGAGCCCAGGTGGAGGGGCAACGTCAGCCCCTGGGCGATGAGCCGGCCCTGTGCATCGCACAGGGCGCAGGACATGTCCATGGCCGTCTTGATGTTGGTCGAGTACGCGGAGCGCATGAGCGCGATGGCCATCTCATCCACGATGGCATCGAGGGCGTTCTTGAT
>JBBQNA010000311.1:0-3530 GCA_038329515.1 Candidatus Limnocylindrales bacterium
ATAGCGGCGATTGCCCTCCCGACGAGCGAGTCCCAGGATCCCCGAGGCAGTCAGGCCTTCCAGCAGTGCCCGCGCCTCGCTGGTCGGTCCCCACCACCAGTCGATGGCCGGCTTGCGTTCGAAGTCGAGGCTGCTGAGCGGCCCCTCCAGCCGGATCCGTTCCAGGATCGCGGCCACTGCGTCCGAATGCGTGGCCAGCACGCCACTGCGGTACTCCGAGCTCTCCCAGCCGACGCGATACCAGGGCAACTCCGCCATGGGCAACAGGCTGAGGCCCTTGTTGTAGGCCTCGAACAGCTCACGCGTCCCGTACAGGAGGCTGTCAGTCCAGGCAGACGTGTAGTCACGCACCCGTGCGTGGAGCACCAGGTCGTGGTTACGCCCGGCGACACCCAGGGGGTCGAACTGGACCGAGCCCAGTCGGCTGAACGCGGCTCGGACCCCGTCCAGGCCGGCTTCCAGCGAGCGCGGCGTGGTGAGGTGATGGCGATCCACCATGAACCGGCGGGCAGTCTGGGCATCGATGCGTCGGATGTCGTCCACGCATCCGATGGTAGGTGGGCTCGCGTCAGGTCGTGGCAGGTTCGTGGCTGTGATGGGTCGCGTGGCGCCGGCCAGTCGCGCGGCGCCCGCCAGTCGCGTGGCGCCCGCCAGTCGAGTGGCGACTGAACGGGCCAACGAAGTGGCACCAAGGGGCCATTCCGCGGCCAGCTTAGCCGTGTGGCGACTGGATCGGCCGATCTACGCCTCGGTTTCGACGTTCATCCGCCCACTCAATCGCTGGGCGACTCACGGGCGCTCGAGATAGCCCGCTGGAGCGCTTGGGAATCGTGCGCGTCTGAGTGATATGCATGCAGTCATGCGAGAACGCATGATATGGTGCGCCCATGCCAAAGACGATCCAGATACGCGACGTCGACGATGACGTCTACGCACGCCTGGTCCGGAGAGCAGCCGACGCCGGCCTGACCGTCCCTGACCTGCTCCGGCGGGAGGCGGCGCGGCTCGCGTCGAGGCCGTCGATGGAAGAGTGGCTCGCACGCACTCGGCGGCGTCCGTCGGGCATCACCCGCGGCCAGGTCCTGGGCGCCATGGACGAGATGCGAGGTCCGTGGCCGGATGCTGATCATTGACGCCTCGTGCCTGTACGAGGTCGTTGCAGACACGGCTCGCTCGGAAGCGGTTCGGGCCAGGTTGTCCCGGGATACGGATCAGGCCGCTCCGCACCTGATCGATGCAGAGGTGCTCGGTATCATCCGTCGTGACCTCATGCTCGGCCGCCTCGACCGGACCGCGGCCGATCAGGCGGTGGACGACCTGTACGAGTGGCCCGGCGAGCGCTTCGGGCACCGCCCGTTCATCGAGCGTGCCTGGCAGCTGCGTGACCGGGTACGGACGTGGGATGCGCTCTATGTCGCCCTCGCGGAAGCGCTCGACGGCACGCTTCTCACCCTGGATGCGCGCCTCGCGCGAGTGTCTGGTCTGGAGTGTCACGTGGAAGTCATCGCCGATTGACCGTGGCACGCCGGTGGCTACCACCACTACTACTCTGGTAGCATCACGGGTATGAAGGTCAGTGTCAGCCTGCCCGACGAGGATGTCCAGTTCCTGGACGCGTACGTCCGGGAGCAGGGCCTTGAGTCCCGCTCTGCCGCCCTGCACCAGGCTGTGCGGCTGCTGCGGACCGCGGAGCTGGGTGTGGCATATGAGAGCGCCTGGGAGCAGTGGGCCACGGATGGCGACGCTGAGGCCTGGGGATCGGTAGCAGGCGATGGGGAGCGGACCTGATGCGCCGTGGCGACATCCACGCGGTCGACCTCGACCCCGTGCGGGGCTCGGAATCGAACAAGCGCCGCCCGGCAGTGATCGTCAGCAACGACGCTGCCAATCGCACGGGCGTGCGACTCGGACGAGGTGTCGTCACGGTCGTGCCGGTGACCTCCAACGTCGAGTCCGTGTACCCCTTCCAGGTCCTGCTCTCCGCGGCTGACACGGGACTGAGCCGCGACTCGAAAGCCCACACAGAACAGGTCCGTTCCATCGATGTCGAGCGGATCGGCGCCAGGCTGGGGGTGGTACCCGCCCGGATCATGCTCCAGATCGACGAGGCGCTGCGGCTGCATCTGGCGCTCTGATCGCCACCGGACCACTCCCATCGAGGTCGCACCCGACCTTCCCTATACTCGGAGCGACCATGGCCTCCACGCGTGACTACTACGAGATCCTGGGTGTCGCCAAGGGCGCATCCGACGATGAGCTCAAGCGCGCCTTCCGCAGGCTCGCCCAGCAATGGCATCCGGACGTCAACGCCACGCCGGAGGCGGACGAGAAGTTCAAGGAGCTCAACGAGGCATACCAGGTCCTGTCCGATCCCCAGCGGCGTCAGGCGTTCGACACGTTCGGGCGTGCCGGCGTCGGTGGCGCGGGCACGGAGGGATTCGGGCCCTTTGGCGGATTCTCCGGCTTTGGTGACATCTTCGATGCGTTCTTTGGTGGTGCCACCACCAACAACGCCCGCAAGGGTCGACCGCCGTCCGGCGCCGACCTGCGCTATGACCTGCGACTGACCTTCGATGAGGCCATCCGGGGTGCCGAGAAGGACGTGACCTTCACGGCCCTGGGTACCTGCGAGACGTGCGCCGGCAGTGGCGCGGAGCCCGGCTCATCGCCCGTTACGTGCCCCCAGTGCAGTGGCTCGGGCGAGGTCCGCCAGGTCCGATCCACGATGCTCGGCCAGATGGTCAACGTGACCGTCTGCGGCCGCTGCCGAGGGGCCGGCCAGATCGTGGAGAAGCCCTGCCCAGTCTGTCGGGGCGAGGGCCGCAGCGAACAGAAGCGGACGCTGCGCGTGACCATCCCGCCGGGTATCGATGACGGCCACCAGATCCGGCTGTCGGGCGAGGGCGAGGCAGGCCCCCGTGGTGGTGTCGCGGGCAACCTGTACGTGGTCACCCACATCCAGCCGCACGCCAGCCTCAAGCGACAGGACACGGAGCTGTACTTCGACCTGTCGGTGTCCATCAGCCAGGCGGCACTCGGTGCGCGCGTGCCGGTGCCGACACCTGATGGCGAGGAGCTGATCGAGGTCAAGTCCGGCACCCAGCCCGGCGCCGAGATCCGGTTGCGTGGCCGCGGCGTGCCCCACCTGCGTCGACCGGGGGTGCGCGGCGACCTGCACGTCATGGTCGACGTACAGGTGCCCACCCGGCTCAGCCCTCGCCAGCGGGCCTTGCTGGAGGAGTTCGCGATGGAGTCGGGCGAGCGTACCGATGAACCGCCGGCGACGACGCCCGGAGGCACGCCCAAGAAGGGGCGCGGTCGTCACAAGCGGGGCATCACCGATCGCCTCAAGGACGCCATCAGCTGAGCACCGTCGCCGGGTCGGTCGACCCTGTCGCTGTCACCACGTCGGGTCCCGCTGCCGAACGCGAGGGGATGGCAGCGGGTACCTGGCTGGAGCTGTCCGTTGCCGTGGACCAGGAAGCGGTCGAGGCAGTCAGCGAGATCCTGTCCCGCGTGGCGCCCGGTGG
>JBBQNA010000312.1:0-3514 GCA_038329515.1 Candidatus Limnocylindrales bacterium
GCTACACCAAGCACGACCTGGTGCGCTACGACGTGACCATCGCACCGCTCATGCTGCCGTACCTGCGCGAGCGGCCCCTGAATACGGACCGATGGCCAGACGGCATCGCGGGCCACCATTTCTGGCAGAAGCAGATCCCCAAGGGTGCTCCGGACTGGGTGGCCCGCTGGGACTATCCCGAGGCGGGCAAGGATCAGTCGCATACCTATGTCGTCGTCGACCGGGTGGCGACCATGGCGTGGCTGGCCAACCAGGCGGTCATCGACCTGCACCCCTGGACCTCACGCCTGCCGGACTACCGCAGCCCGACCTATGCCCTCATCGACATCGACCCCGGCGAGCGAACGACCTGGGACGAGGTGCTCGTCCTGGCCCGGCTGTATCGCACCGCCCTGGGACACCTCGGCGTCCGTGGGTACCCCAAGACGACCGGCAAGCGGGGCATCCAGGTCTGGGTGCCGGTCCGGCCGGGGTACAGCTGGGACCAGACACGCGACTGGGTCGAGGGCCTGTCACGAGCGGTCGGGGCCGCCGTGCCTGAGCTCGTGTCGTGGGACTGGGCCAAGTCTGACCGGGGCGGCAAGGCACGCCTGGACTACACCCAGAACACGCCCATCAAGACGCTCGTGGCACCGTACGCCGTGCGGCCGGTGGCGAGTGCGGGGGTCTCGGCACCCATCACCTGGGACGAGCTGGAAGATGCCACGCTGCGGCCGGATCGCTGGGACCTGCGCTCGATGCCCGCCCGGGTGGCGCAGGTCGGCGACCTGTTCGCGGGCGCGCTCGACTTCGACCAGGAGCTGCCGAGCCTCTGACCGGGTGACAGGGAGCGGTCGTCTGTGGGACTATCCCCACCCAGCCACCAGACAACCCCAGGAGGTTCGTCACGCGCGACATGGAACGATCCCGTTCGCTGCTCGACCGAGCAGCCATCATCCCGATCGCCGCATGCGCCCTGCTGTTCGGCAGCACGCTCAGTGCCACGGCACAGTCGCCGGATGCCTCGATGGACGCGGCGTCCATGGCCCCGGCCGCCTCGATGGCGCCCGCCGTCATCGGCCCCGAATGCGCCAAGGACGCCCTGGTACTCAAGAACCCGGGGCGCCTGACGCTGAGTACCGACAATCCGGCCTTTCCGCCCTGGTGGAGTGACGCCGACAAGCCCGCCGACAGCGACTGGGCCTTTGGCTATCCAGCCAACGGCAAGGGCTATGAGGGTGCGACCGCGGCTGCGGTAGCCGCTGCCCTCGGCTTCACCCCCGAGGAGACGGACTGGGTCCCGAACACCGTGTTCGAGAACGCGTTCGCGCCGGGCCCCAAGGCGTTCGACTTCCACCTCGCCCAGATCTCCATCCGGCCGGAGCGCGCGCAGGCGATCGACTTCAGCGATCCGTACTTCGACTCGCACCAGGCCATCCTGGCGATGACCTATCCCGTTGGCGCAGCGCCTGATGCGAGCGCCACACCCGACGCCGTCGCGGCGGTGCCGAGCAACCCGATCGTGGGCGTGACCACCACCGAGGGGCTCAAGCCCTTCAGGCTGGGCGCCGCGGTGGGCACCACGAGCTTCGCGCTCATCGAGGACGTCATCCAGCCGACCAGCACGGCACAGGTCTTCAACGACAACGCTGCCGCGCTCCAGGCGCTCCAGAACGGGCAGATCGATGGCCTCGTCGTGGACGTCCAGACGGCCTTCTTCATGCGTGACGCCCAGCTCGAGAGCTTCGATACCCCGTTCCCCGAGGCGACCATCGTCGGCCAGTTCGACGAGCTCGCCCAGGAGAACCAGATGGGCATCGTGCTCGAGAAGGACAGCACGCTCACGGCCTGCGTCAACGAGGCGCTCGCGGTGATCACGTCGAACGGCACCCTCCAGTCGATCTACGACCAGTGGATCAGTACCGCACAGGACATCCAGACCTTCCAGTGAGCACCCGGTCCGCCGGCCGGCCGTGAGCGACGGTCCCGGCGGCCAAACCCAGACGATGAACTCGGCGCCGCGTCGATCGCTTCGGCGGTCACGCGGCGTCGCTGTGCTCGTCGCGACCGTCAGCACCCTCGTCGTATTCGGGCTGGTGCTGTACGTCGTCGTCAGTGCCCCGGGCTGGGCGCGCGTCCAGGCGCTGTTCTTCAGCGCCGACAAGTTCAACCAGACGCTGCCCAAGATCTTCGCCGGGTTCCTGGTCAACATGAGCATCTTCCTGGTCGCCCAGGCCATGGTGCTGGTGTTCGCGCTCATCCTGGCAGCGATGCGCAGCCTCAAGGACCCTGTGTTCTTCCCGTTGCGCCTGTTCGCGATCGTGTACATCGACCTGTTCCGGGGCTTGCCCAGCATCCTCATCATCTACGTCCTGGGCCTGGGCATCCCGGCGCTGCGTATCCCTGGCCTGACCAGCGACGTGTACGTCTGGGGTGTCGTGGCACTCGTGCTGGTATGGACGGCGTACGTCGCGGAGGTCTACCGCTCGGGCATCGATTCCGTCCACCCGAGCCAGGACGCCGCGGCCCGCTCGCTGGGCTTGTCCGGGCTCCAGTCCTTCCGGTTCGTGGTCCTGCCACAGGCGGTCCGGCGGGTCATCCCGCCGCTGCTCAACGACGCCATCGGGCTCATGAAAGACACTGCGCTCGTGTCATTCCTGGGACCTGTGGAGGCCTTCCGGCGCTCCCAGATCGACGCCTCGGCGTCGTTTAACTACACGCCGTACCTGGTGTCGGCGATGCTGTTCCTGATCCTGACCATCCCGCTCGCGCGGCTCGTCGACCGGATCGTGGCACGTGACCGCAAGCGTTACCTGGCAGGTGCCCGGTGAGCGGCCCCGTCACGCGGCCGGTTGGCCCCGCGCTGGGTGGCGAGGCGCTGCGCGTGGAGGATGTGCGCAAGTCCTTCGGCGACCACCTCGTCCTGGACGATATCCGCCTGACCGTCGCGGAGCACGAGGTCGTGTGCCTCATCGGCGCGTCCGGATCGGGCAAGAGCACCCTGCTCCGCTGCATCAACCTGCTGGAGGGCATCGACGCGGGACGGATCTTCATCGGCGGCGCGGAGGTCACCGCCAAGGGCGTCGACGTGGACAAGGTCCGGCGGCGCATCGGCATCGTGTTCCAGGCGTACAACCTGTTCCCGCACATGAGTGTCATCGACAACGTGACGCTAGCGCCCATCAAGGTGCTCAAGATACGGAAGACCGACGCCGAAGCCCGCGCGGATGAGCTGCTCCTGCGGTTCGGTCTGGCCGAGAAGCGGGATGCGGTGCCCGACCGGTTATCCGGTGGTCAGCAGCAGCGGGTGGCCATCGTGCGGGCGCTGGCCATGCAGCCTGACATCCTGTTGCTGGACGAGATCACGTCCGCGCTCGATCCGGAGCTGGTGGCGGAGGTGCTGTCGGTCATCCGCGAGCTGGCCCTGACGGGCATGACCATGGTCCTTGCCACCCACGAGATGGGCTTCGCACGCGACATCGCCAACCGGGTCTGCTTCCTGGACGCCGGCCGGATCCTGGAGGAAGGGCCACCG
>JBBQNA010000313.1:0-3465 GCA_038329515.1 Candidatus Limnocylindrales bacterium
CTTCGACTGGGGCGGTAGTCGGGCGATGGTCACCGTGTTCAAGTCGTCCTACAACGCGATCCGGCTGATCACCCACAAGCCCATCATCGTGGGCGAGACGGGTACGGCACAGGGTCCTGGCGACAAGGCCCGCTGGATCAAGCTGGGCTACCCGGGCGTGTACAACGCGTATCCAGCCATCGCCGCGGTCGTCTACTTCAACTACCCGGTGTACGGCCAGCCAGACTGGCGCCTCACCCAGCCTGCGGCCGCCCTCGCGGCGTATGCCGCGATGGTGGCTCGTTCGCGCTACCAGGGACGCATCGCGCCCTGACCCGTGAGTTGATGCGCCTCACTGGCCCGTCGCCACGAGCACCGCGTTGATGGCGAACGACTCCTCGGCCTGGCACGTGCCAGGCCGCCGGTAGATGCAGACTTCGCCCCGTGAGTCCGTGAAACAGGTCTCGCGGCTGTACGCGGCCGACGGCGACCCTACCCCTGACGTGCGGTGCACCTGGTAGTTGAAGGCATCGGTCAGCGAGGGGAGCGACCGTTGCCATCGTCCGGTATAGAGCGGCACCGGCCGATGGAGGTGGGCATACCCGCCCGTTTCGGCCCACTCCAGGCCGCTCAGACCCAGGCCGCACAGGTCGGGCTGGTCGTGCACCCAGTGGAACGCCTGCAACGCGGCACGCTCGTTGGTCCACGCGCTCCGCTGCCACGGGCCAACGCTCAGTCCGAGTGAGAGGACGGCCCACGAGACGAGACAGGCGGGGAGTGCCAGACGCACCACGCGGGGGTGGGCGACCCGCCGCAGCCAGTTCACGAGGTCTGCGCTGCCGATGCCCGCCAGGATCACCAGGCAGGTGACCGCGGGGAAGATGAAGCGGTACTCCTTGTGGTCGATGAGGCTGTGGGACACGATGATCGTCGCCGCCGTGGCCAGCCACACCGGGAAACGTCGCGCGCCGAAGGCGATGAGCACCCCCAGCACGGGCACCCCCACCAGCCAGTGCGCGCCGATGCTGAGCACGTAGTCATAGATCGGCTCGACACCGTACGTCGCAGCTCGGCCCTCGATGACGTTGCTACCGAAGTTGCGCACGATCGAGGCGAACGGAACACCCCACGTCCAGGCGTCGATGGCAGCGGCGGCCAGCAACGGGATCAGTGCCCCGATGGCGAGCGGCCCCACCACCCGCCAGCCATGCCTCCAGACGAGGAACAGGACGATGACGGCGAGGCCCGGCGCGAGGTGGAAGCGCAGCACGAGGCACAGCCCGAGGAGCAGCCCGGTCCATGCGAGCGCGGTCCGCCCCGGCCGGGGCGCGGAGGCAAGGACGAGGGCGAGCACCAGGGGTACCGTCGCGACGACCTCGGTCAGCGACCGTCCGGCGTGGTAGATGAGCTCGAACCACACCGCCGCCGCGAAGCCAGCGGTGATGGCGTGGGTCAGGCTGACCCGCCGGCCCAACACGAAGGCCCCGATGACGATGAGCAGCGACGACAGCACGAGGCACGCACCGGCCAGCATGGTCAGGAACGCGGGATCATCGCTCAGCTGCCCTCCCACCCACATCGGCACGGCGAGGAGGCCAGGCAGGATCCAGGACCGGGTGCCGACCCGGAACTCCCACGGCACGACGCCGTAGCCGAACACGACGCGATGCGCCTGCTCGAGCGCCTGATAGATCTCGTCCCCGTAGTGGATGTTGGGGAGCGCGATCATCACCGACAGGCGGCAGACGAGGGCGAGGAGCAGGAGCCCAGCCAACCAGGCCCACTCCCGCTTTCGGTCCGCCGGAGCCTCCACGGTGACCCTCCTCACGCTGCCGGCGCAAGTCTATCTGGCGAGCCGCCCCCGTTTGTGACGTTCGCCAGCGAGCTGGTCAGTGTCGAGCGGCTCGTGGAGCCGGGCATCGTCGCCGCCGATTGGGAGGAGCTGACAGCGCTTCTGGGGCCTTCCGGCAGCGGCAAGTCCACGCTGCTGCGCATCATCGCCGGCCTGGAGACGCCCGATTCCGGGTCCGTCTTCCTGGGCGACCGCGACGTCACCCGCGTCCCGCCCCAGCAGCGGGGCATCGGCTTCGTGTTCCAGCACTACGCGCCGTTCAAGCACATGACGGTGCGTGACAACGTGGCCTTTGGCCTGACCATCCGCAAGCGCCCCAAGGCGGAGATCGAGCATCGGGTCAAGGAGCTGCTCCAGCTGGTCCAGATCGAGCAGTTCGGTGATCGCTACCCGGCCCAGCTGTCTGGTGGTCAGCGGCAGCGCATGGCGCTGGCCAGGGCACTCGCCGTGGAGCCCGAGGTGCTGCTCCTGGACGAGCCCTTCGGGGCGCTCGATGCACGCGTGCGCAAGGAGCTGCGGTCGTGGTTGCGGCGGCTGCACGACGAGACGCACGTCACGACGGTGTTCGTGACCCACGACCAGGAGGAGGCGATGGACGTCGCCGACACCATCGTGGTCATGGGCAATGCGCGCATCGAGCAGGTCGGCACACCCCGCGACCTGTACGAGCACCCCGCCAATGAGTTCGTGATGAGCTTCGTGGGTCCTGTGACCCGGGTCGACGAAAGCTGGGTCCGGCCGCACGACCTGGACATCCTCACGGAGCCCACCGAGAACGCCACGGAGGCGATGATCGAGCGCGTGGTCTACCTCGGCTTCGAGGTCCGGGTGGAGCTGCTGCGCACCGATGGCAGCCACGTCTGGGCGCAGGTGCCCAGGGGCCAGGCGGAGAGCCTGGAGTTGACCCGGGGCCAGGTCGTGTACGTCCGGCCGAGCAAGGCCCGGGTGTTCAGCGCGGCGTAAGATCCGGGTTCGCTGCCGCTCTGTCCGTGCGAGCCTCGGGTCGCCCTGCGCCCGGGAAGCGCCCCAGGGACAGCCACGCCTCCGGGTTCGCGGCCAGGCTGGTGACCCGCGCAGGGAGTGCGCCCGCGGCCAGGTCGGCAAGCGTCGTGTGCTCCAGGATCTCCCGGAGTGCAGCACGGACCGCGATCCAGACGTCGGTCAGGGGCTTGGCCGCGCCGGTGTAGGTGGTGTTCTCGGGCCGGTCACCGCGCACATTCGCGAGCGGCCCGTCGACGGCCCGGATGACATCCGCAAGATTGACCTGGGCGGCCGGTTGCGCGAGCGCGTAGCCACCGTCCGGGCCGCGCTGGCTGCGCACGATGCCGGCATGCTTTAGCTCCAGCAGGATCGTCTCCAGGAACTTGATGGGGATGCCCTGGGCGTCCGCGATGCGCTCCGCCTTGAGCGGCACGGTCGCATCCGCCGCGGCCAGCTCGGCAGCGGCGCGGATGGCATAGTCAGCCTTGGCAGAGACACGCATCGCGCCATTGTCCAGCATCCCGGTCGGACCTGTCCCCCGACCGTGCTGGACGGTAGGTCGCAGCCGCGTGATCTGTGGGCCAGCGCGCTCCGACGCGTTCTGACGACTGGGTTCCCAGTCGCACCGTTCTGACGACTGGGTTCCCAGTCGC
>JBBQNA010000314.1:0-3455 GCA_038329515.1 Candidatus Limnocylindrales bacterium
CGCACCCGTACGCTGCCACCGCGGCACCGCATGGATGTGCCGGACACCGAACAGAAATGCCTGCTTGGCCACTGTCCGGCAAGCATCTGCGGCCCGGGTGGGTCAGGGCTCTGGCTGCGATCGTGGGCAAGTGCCGAGGTATCCGTTGATCGCCCGCAGGTTCGAGCCATCGAGGTCCATGAACGCGACTCGGCGCTCCCCGAGGTCATCGAGGCCCGTCCCGCCCACCTTGGTGATGCTGATCCCCATCCCATCCGGGGTCCAGCTCGACGCGACCGGGCCGCCCGTGCCGAACCAGTCGATGCTGGTGGACAAGGCACGCCATCGTCAGGCCAACTCGGTCCGATGGCCCACCGATCGCTCGATCAGGCCAAATGCTGCAACGGGCCGCAGGCGCTCAGTCGGCGTCAGCTCCAGGGTATTGCGCTGCAGACGTCCGGAGGCGCGTGGCGACGGTGATCCGGAGGTCCTCGGGCGATATCACTTCGATGTCCGGGCCCAGCGAACAGACATCGAGTACGGCGCCCTCGAATGTCCCCATCCGGAACGACGCCTCCAACCGACCGGCGGCGTCCGGGGCGACCGAGTGGCGCACCCGCAAGGGCTGCAGGCGCCCGAGCACTGCGGCAAGGCGTCGGCCATCGGGTGTGATGCGGACGGCGGCGCGCCGGAAGCGGCCCGCCCGCCGGTCCATCGGCTGCCAGGTCCCCGGGTGCGGGATCGCAGTCCCGGTGCCTTCCAGCAACTCGTAGCCGCCGCCGGGCCCGCGGACCGAGAAGACCGGTACGCCGGCACCAGACAGCTCCTCGATGTCCCGCAGGACCGTGCGCTCCGAGACCTCGAGCTCTGCCGCGAGCGCCCCGCCGGTCATCCGGCCACGTCGCTCCAGCAGCAGCAGCAGCAGCGTGACCAGCCGCCCAGCCCGCACCGCCCACCCTCCCAGCTTGTCGCCATGAACACGGGATACCCGACACATGATGGCGGTCTTTGCTCGGTATCGTCACCTGGTGCCGTGCACGTCGCGCGGACTGCAGCGTGGAGGAAGCTGACCATGGTCGACATCGAGGGAACCGGGACGAAGGAGGATCCCTGGGTACTGCGGACCCCACCGGGGTCGTCCGAGTTCGAGGCGTACCGAGACCCGGATGCGAAGCCGCCGGCGCTTGTCGTCCAGGTCGGGGCGACGGAACTGCGCTACCACCTCCGCTGCATCGACGACCTCCACGCCATGCTCGCGACGCAGGGCGAATGGGTGCCGCTCGGGAGCGCCGACGAACAGAAGGAGGCCACGCCGGGCACGGTCGAGGCGTGGGGTCGCGCAGCCGACAATCCCGTCAGCGGTTGGTACGGCATCAAGAAGGGCCTGCGCGGTCGGTTCGGCAACTACGTGCCGCCCGTGATGGAGGTACTCGACCTCGCTGAGGTGGAGCACAACGCGCGCAACAACCGGATGCGGGCCAGATGAGGGCACCCCGATCCCACGTCACACGCCGGATCGCCGCCCCGCCGGATCATGTCTGGGCGCACCTCGCGGACCTTCGAGGCGTTCGCCGACGCACTGCAGGCAGTGGCCGAGCGGGTCTGACCCGGCGGGTTTGGGGACCGGCTCCCGTCAGGGCAAGGGCACCTGGTTCCCCTGCGGGTCGACCAGCTGATCGATCTTGCCGCCGTTCAGGTCGACATACGCGACCCACTCGGCGCCACCGAGTGCGATGAAGACCTGGGCCCACGTCTCCGCCACCATGGTTGATTTGCCCGTCGCGGCATCCAGCTTCTCGGCCTGAACGCTGATGGGTGTGATATGTCCGATGGTGGCACCTCGTGCGAGGAGTTCCGCCGAGCGAGGATCGGTGCGAACGACCGACAGTGCCTGCGCCTGGAGCCCGGCCGCCAGCACCGGTCCCGTATCAACGCGTGTCACGATCTGGTGCACCAGATCGACGGTCACGGTGACCTGGTGGCCAGTGCCATCCCGGACCACGACTGTGGCCACCTGATCGACCACATTGGCGACGGTCACATCTGCGATGTCACCGTGGAGGGCCGCCGCGACCGTCGGATCGTGGCGCGCAAGCTCGGCGGCCTGGGCCGATCCCGACTGGCCCGGCAACCACCCGCCGCCCAGCGTCCAGCCGACCATCAGGAAGAGCGCGGCCGCGGTGACGAGAACGACCCGACGCCGAGGGAGCGACGGTCGAGTGGGCTGGACGCCATCGGCAAGGCGGCGCCTGATGTCGGGCCAAAGATCGGTCGTCTCTGGCACGGCTTCGGCCGCGATACTCGAGAGCGTCCCGCGAAGTGCGTGATCGTGCATGTCTGTTGCTCCTGCTGGATCGGAGTGGCGACCGCCGTCTGCGTCGCTCGACGTAGCTGAGCGACTGTCAGTCCGCCCGAGCCGGGAGCCACGACCGCATCCGTTTCCGGGCGGCAAAGAGGCGCCAGCGGACCGTGGCTCCGGGGACATCGAGGCGCTGCGCGATCTCGGCGTCAGTGAGACCGGAGAAATAGCGGAGCACGATCACCGATCGCTGTTCGGCGGGCAGCCGACCGAGCATCTCCCACACAGCGGCTGCATCCTCTGCCTGCTCCAGGATGGCGGCGGGTCCCGCTGCTGGATCCGGGATCTCGTTCCTCGCTGCGTGGTCCTCGATGTCCAGCGAGCTTGTCCTGCGGCCACGCTCGACCGCCTTGATGGCATCGTTGGCAACGCTTCGAAGGAACCATGGCCCGAACGACGCGTCGGCATCGAATTGGTCGATCCGTTGATACGCGCGGATGAATGCCGCTTGCGTGATGTCCTCCGCGAGCGATCGGTCGCGTGAGATCAGGTAGGCCGTCCGGATGGCCTGCACCTGAAACAGCTCTACCAGTGCCGCGAGGCCGCCGATGTCGCCAGCCTTCAGCCTCGCGATCGCGATGCGCTCGGATTCCATCACACATCCAGTCGGTTGCGTCGCCACGGCGGGTCGCCGTCACCACTACTATCCGAGGCGGCCCGGTTTTGTTTGCATCGTCGACTGGTCTGAGGCTCGAGTCGCCCGTGGCTGAGCAGGACGGGTGGGACCGACGAGATCGGCAGCCGCGGGAATCCTGGCGCGGCTACCTGCACACGTGCCCGTACTTGACGTCGACCGCCCGACCGCGGTCGGCGTTCAATCGCTTGGAGCCTCTGTCGAGACGTCCAGGCGGAGTCGTGCCGCCGACACGCCACCGGGCGTCATCTCGACGCCGATCGGTATGAACCCGGCGTGGTCGTAGAACTCGCGGGCGTGGTCGTTGCCGGTGACCTCGATGGCCGCGACGCCGGTCGCCCGGGCGAAGTCGACCGCATCCTGCACGAGGCCGCTGGCGATACCACGGCGCATCCAGTCGGGATGCACGAAAAGCGCGTCGAGCTCCAGATGATCGTCACGGGCGATGGTGGTCGCGAAGCCCACGATCCGCTCACCCTGGAG
>JBBQNA010000315.1:0-3423 GCA_038329515.1 Candidatus Limnocylindrales bacterium
ACCCTGGGCAACCTCGCTGCCTACGTCGCCGAGATTGTTCAGGAGAGAGCGGCGGGCTGACAGGCGGGTGTTCGGGATTCCGGCGATGGTGACGCCTGGGTTGACTGGTGCTGCACCATCCAATCAACGAAGCACGTCCCAGGCAAGGAGACCCGATGTCACTCGTGTCCATGATCCGGCGATTCCTGTCGGGCGCCTCAGACGCGTCGGACGCGGAGCCGCCTCCGCGCCACGAGCGCCGCGAGGCAGGTAGGGAACGGCATCACGAGACGGGCGAGCCCGCCTGGGAAGCGAGCGATCGGCTCGATGACCCACCGGGGACCGGCATGAAAGATCCGGACGCGGCACCGGAGATCCTCGGCGGCCCGTGAGTGAGCGACGATGTTGACCACACGCTGCTCAAGGAGGATCCTGCCGGCCATGGACGTCGATGAGTTGAATGACTTCCTGGCCGAATCGAGCAGGCGAGCGCGGTTCGGCCGCGCGATCGCCCGACTGATCTTTGTCCTGACGGCTGGGCTGGTCGTGTTCCTGGTCTCCGCGTTCGTCCTTGCGCCACCGCAGTGCATGTGCCCGATGTTCGCGACACCGCCGGAGGCATTCGGACTGCCGCTCAGCGTGGTGACCCCACTCGGGATCGCCGGCTTGGCCGCTGGCCTGTTCTGGATGTGGCGCATCGTTCGAGCCGACCCCGATCCCGAGGCGCGGACCTGGCGCCACCTTCCGGGTCGCTGACGACTCGATCGCGAACGTCGTCGAACGCCCCACGCGGTAGCGGGCGTCGACGATCCTGGCAGTTCTAACCCGTCAGCGGTCGGTGGGCCGCCGCAGGCGCTCGAGCTCGCGCCGCAGGCGCTTGTTCGGACGGCCTTCCCCGCGCACCGTGAGGATGCCCGGTCGCACCGCTGACACCACGGGCGGCGGGCTGTGATCGACATAACAGGTCACGGCGACGGCGGCACCAACCCGCGACTCGATCGGCCGGACGACCTCGACGGTCCGCCCCCGGTCCGCGATGAAGGCATCGACCCGGTCACCGGGGCGAACCTTGCTCGACGCCTTGGCGCTGCTGCCGTTGATCCGCACGTGCCCGGCCTCGCACAGCTGGGTCGCGATGGGACGGGTCTTGACGAGACGAACCGCAGACAGCCAGCGATCGATCCGGGTCTCGTCGGCCGCCGCGCGATCAGTCATGCGGTCTGTCGAGCCAGGCCCGAACCGGGGTGACGTGTTCCTCGTGGAGATGGCCCGTGAAGTCCACCTCGACGAGCGGCTCTTCCGCCCACGGCACAACCGAGGTCCGGAGGTCGGCCGGCACCGCTTCGAGGGCCTCGATCAGGCGGTCGTAGGACGCGTCATACGCGGCCACCAGCTGCGCGGGTGAGCGGCCGGCGTGCTGGTCGCGGATCCAGTCGTTGACCTTGTGGACCTCATCCTCGCCGTCGGGCTCCACGAGCCACGGCGGCGCGGGCTCGGGCTCGCCACGTCCCACCGCGAGAACTCGGTCGATCGTCCGCTCCCGCCACCCCGCCAGGTGACCCGCCATGTCGGCGAAGCTCCACTCGCCCATCGGGCCGGGCTCGGCGTAGCGGTCCGGGCCGACCTCGGCGGCGATGGCTCGCCAGAATTCCTGGTCGGCCCGGATGGCGGCGATCTGCTCGGCCTGCGTGCGCACGGTCTCCTCCCTGCTTCTGTCCGGGCCACGATCGCACGATTGGCACCGATGAGTTTCGGTCAGATCGGCCGTCCATGGTTCGACGACCCACGCGTCAGGAGGATCGACACCCGTGAAACTGCTCCTCGCATCGGCTGGCATCACGAACGCCAGCATCAAGGCGGCCCTCATCGACCTGCTTGGCAAGTCGATCGCCGACTCGACAGCACTGTGCATCCCGACGGCGTCCTACGGCATGAGCGAGCGAGGTGCCATCGCTGCCTGGCGGTTCATCGCCGGTCAGGAGCCCGACTGTCCCATGACCGCGCTCGGGTGGAAGTCGGTCGGCGTGCTGGAGCTGACTGCGCTGTCGAGCCTGGCCGCCGAGCAGTGGATGCCCGCGGTTCGAGAGGCGGATGTCCTGCTCGTGAACGGCGGCGACCCGATGTACCTCCACCACTGGATGGTGGAGTCCGGGTTCGCGGCGCTCCTGCCGAGCCTGTCGGACACGGTGTACGTCGGGCTCAGCGCCGGGAGCATGGTCATGGCGCCGCGGATCGGCCAGGACTTCGTCGAGTGGCGACCGCCGACCGGCGAGGGCGACTCGACCCTGGGTATCGTGGACTTCGCGATCTTCCCCCACCTCGACCACCCTGACCTGCCGCACAACGGGATGGCCAACGCCGAGCGCTGGGCCGCAGGCATGACCGCGCCGGCCTACGCGATCGACGACCAGACGGCGATCAAGGTCACCGACGCTGGGGTCGAGGTGATCTCCGAGGGTCACTGGCGATTGTTCGAGCACTGATCCGGCGAATTGTGTGGAGAATCGACCATGACATCGCGAGACATCGAGCCAGCGCCGACGCGCCTCACGACGCTGAAGGTCGCGATGACCGGCCGGGCAAGCCTCGCCAGGGCCGCGCTCGGCGACGAGCCCGTCTTTGCCTACATCAGAACCCTGCCGCAGCCGCAACGGTCCATCGCCGAACGGGTCGATGCCCTGGCGGCCGAGACGCTGCCGGACCTGCAGCGATCCGTGAAATGGGGCATGGCGTGGTACGGGGTCGGTGATGGGTGGTGCTTCTCGTGCGGCGGCTTCGTCGGGCACGTCAAGCTCACGTTCGGGCACGGCACGGCTCTCACCCCCGTACCGCCAGTGACCCCGATCGGCATGGGCAAAGCCGCGCGCGGCGTCGACCTCGAATTCTTGGACGACCTCGATGAACTTTAAATTGCGTCGTGGATGAGGCAGGCGACGGCGATCCCCGGCTTCGGGGGTGGAAAACGATGAGCGCAGCACCGCTGATCCCCGTCACCCCGATCCTCGTTGCCGACCTGCACGTCGAGGGCGAGCGCATGCCCGTGTACGTGCACGTCATCGACCATCCGGATGCGCGCGTGCTGGTCGACACCGGCATGACGGAGCTGCATCCGTTGGTGGCCGACATGGATCCCCGCCTCCGGCCGCTGAACGAGCAGGACGTCGATCTCGCCGGCATCGACATCGTCGTCAACACCCATTTGCACTTCGACCACTGCGGCGGCAACCACCTCTTCGCCGGCAAGCCGATCTACGTCCAGCGTCGCGAGCTCGAGGACGCCCGCACCCAGGACGAATACACGATTCGCGAGTGGGTCGATCCGCCCGACGTGCAGTACGTGCCGGTCGACGGCGAGCTCGAGCTCCTGCCCGGGGTCCGCCTCCTCCCGGCGCCTGGCCATACGCCCGGCACGCACGTCGTCGTCGTGGAGACCGGCGGGCGACC
>JBBQNA010000316.1:0-3396 GCA_038329515.1 Candidatus Limnocylindrales bacterium
GGGGCAGGCGGCCGAGACCCTCTCGATCCTCAACCTGGCACGCGCCGGCGATAACCTCGTCAGCAGCTCCAGCCTGTACGGCGGCACCTACAACCTGTTCCAGCACACACTGCCCAAGATCGGCATCACGACCACGTTCGTGGATGGCTCCGACCCGGCGGCCTTCGGTGCGGCCATCGACGACAAGACCAAGGCCGTGTTCCTGGAACTCATCGGCAACCCGCGCCTCGACGTCCATGACCTCCAGGCCATCGCGGACATCGCCCATGCCGAGGGCGTGCCGGTCATCGTGGACAACACGTTCGCGCCGTTGCTGGCCCAACCGCTCAAGCACGGTGCGGACATCGTCATCCACTCCGCCACCAAGTGGATCGGCGGCCACGGCACGGCCATCGGTGGCGTGGTCGTCGACGGCGGCACATTCGATTGGGCTGCGTCGCCGCGCTTCAAGCAGGACTTCGTGGACGGCGACCCGTCCTATCACGGCATCAGCTACTCCGGCGCCTTCGGCAACCTCGCGTTCATCCTCAAGCTGCGCGTCGTGGGCCTCCGCGACCTGGGCGCGGCGCTCAGCCCATTCAACGCCTTCCTGTTCCTCCAGGGCCTCGAGACACTGCCATTGCGCATCGCACGCCACAGCGAGAACGCGCTGGCGGTGGCACGCTGGCTGGAAGACCGACCGGACGTCGCCTGGGTCAGTTATCCGGGCCTCGAGTCACATCCCTCGCACGCGCTGGCCAAGCGCTACCTCACGGGTGGCTTTGGCGGTGTGGTCACCTTTGGGGTCAAGGGCGGTGCGGATGCCGGCCGAAAGCTCATCGACAATGTCCAGGTGTTCAGCCTGCTCGCCAATGTCGGTGATGCCAAGTCGCTCATCATCCACCCCGCCTCCACGACCCACTCCCAGCTGGAAACGGAGGAGCAGGCGCTCACGGGCGTGACGGACGACCTCGTTCGACTGTCGGTCGGACTGGAGCATGTGGATGACCTCATCGCCGACCTCGCACGGGGTCTCGACGCGGCAGCCGCCGGGTGATCCCTGGCGGGTGTCGATGTCCGGCACGACGCTGGTGAGTGCGTCGGACGAGCGCGAGGTGACGCCACCTCACGCTCCACTCCTGTCCACTGGCACCGTCGTGTCGGTGGACCTTGGTCCGTTGGAGCTCGTGTCCGGCGAGCGTATCGACGACCTTGCGGTGGCCTACCGGCACGACGGCCTGGCGCCTGGCGACGGGCCGCAGGTCATCGTGGTGCACGCGCTGACCGGCTCCGCGGATGCGGCAGGCGACTGGTGGGAGCCACTCATCGGACCCGGCCGTGCACTCGATACCGACAGGTCTGGAGTCGTGTGCGCCAACCTCCTGGGTGGCCGCTATGGCACGACGGGACCCATGACCATCGATCCGGGCACCGGCCGGCCGTGGGGGGGCACGTTCCCGTCGGTCGGGACGCGCGATCAGGCGGCCGCGATCTGGCTGCTCGCCGATGCCCTGGGTGTCGACCGTGTGGCGCTCGTGACGGGCGGCTCGCTAGGGGGCATGGTGGCGCAGGAGATCGCGCTCCTCCAGCCTCATCGCGTCGACCGGGTACTGCCCATGGCCGCGCCCGCTGCGACCGGTCCCATGGCCATGGCCTGGAACCGGATCCAGGCCACGCTCATCGACCGACTCGGCGACGAGGGTCTGGCACTGGCTCGACAGATGGCCATGACCACCTATCGCAGCGAGGCCGACTTCGACCAGCGCTTTGGCCGTGAGCGGCAGGATGACGGCCGGTTCTCGGTCATCAGCTACCTCGACTACCAGGGCGCCAAGCTCGTGGAGCGGTTCGATGGCGACACGTACCGGATCCTGGCTGGGGCGATGGACCGACACGACATCGGCGAGGGCAGGGGAGGCCTGGTGGCGGCGCTCGACATGCTCGCCAGCTCGGGCACGCGCCTGACCGCGCTGGGCATCGAGGGGGACATCCTGTACGGGCCCCGCCAGGTCCAGGTGCTGGCCGCGGCAGCCGAGGCGGCCGGGGTCGAGACACGCTACCGCGAGTTGCGCTCGGACAAGGGCCACGATGCGTTCCTGGTCGAGTGGGACCAGCTAGCCGCCATCATCCGGGAATGCCTGGCGGGCTGAGGAGGGGCGACCTCAGTCCGCGTGGATGACCAGGTCAGCACGGGCGCGGGTCGCCATGATCCGCCGGGCGTTCGGTTCGTCAACGCTGGCCACCCATGCCGCAGCTTCCGCCGGCGACCGCCCGAACGCCTCGTGACGCGTCCGCAGTCGCGCACGTCGGACGTGATCGTCAAGATCCACGTACCAGACTGCATCGAACAGCGGTCGAAGCTGTGACCACGGCTCGCTCACGTCCAGCAGGTAGTTGCCCTCGGTGACGATGAGGCGGGCGCTGGGCGCGACCTGGATACGCGCCGCGATCGGCTCGTCCAGTGCCCGGTCGAATGCCGGGGCGAGGACCGTGTGGCCACCGGTCGCAGGGTCCCGCAAGCGGCGCAGGAGCGACAGGTACCCGTGTCCGTCGAAGGTATCGATCGCGCCCTTGCGCCGCCGAAGACCCAGCTCGTCCATCACCTTGTTGGAGAAGTGGTATCCATCCATGGGCACCGACACGGCATCCTGCGACCCGATCCCAGCGACGATGCGCTCCGCAAGCGTCGACTTGCCGGCACCCGGCGGACCGACGATGCCGAGGATGGCCCGGCCGTCGGCGTCCATCAGCTCCCGGGCCCGCCTGGTCCACTCGTCGATCACGCGGTCGCCGTCTCAGTCCGCCATCGCGGCCCGCAGGACCGCGGCATAGTCGGCGAATGCTCGCTGACCCAGCCGGGACGATGCGGCCACGGTCTCGAAGCCGTGGAACGCACCCGGGAAGTGGTGCAGCTCCACGGGCACCTCTGCGTCGATGAGTCGCAGCGCATATGCGATCCCCTCATCCCGCAGCGGGTCGATGCCGGCCGTCAGCACATACGTGGGCGGCAGACCCCGTAGGTCCTCCATCCGGGCCGGCGCGGCGTACGGGCTGATGGACCCGGACTGCTGCCCGAGGTACCGCTGCCACATCAACTCCTCCTGGGGTCGGTCAAAGACGGGGGAATCGGTGAACACTCGCATCGACGCCGTCTCCAGCCGATCATCGAGGACAGGGTAGATGAGCATCTGCTGCACGATCGAAGGGCCACCCCGGTCCCGGCTCCGCAGGCAGACTGCTGCGGCGAGCGCGCCTCCCGCGCTTGCCCCACCCACGACCAACCGATCTCGACGCAGACCGTGATGCGCCGCTGCGTGCGATCCATTCCAGCGTCACATACGCGTCATCGAGTGCGGCCGGGAATGGAGCCTCGGGCGCCAGCCGATACTCGGGCGAGACGATGGCACACTCAGTGGT
>JBBQNA010000317.1:0-3395 GCA_038329515.1 Candidatus Limnocylindrales bacterium
CCGTCAGCGCTTTTCCAGCAGATCCGGGACGCGACCGGATATGCATCGCACTGCCATTCGGCTCCTGGTCACCGCTGCCGTTCTCGTCGTCGGCATCGTGGCGCCGCTCCTGGTCCTCTCAGCTGGCCCCGTGGCTGCGGACTGCGAGAGCAACTACTACTTCATCGACCAGCCGCCGGACGTTCAGGGCACGACCTTCGTCGGCACATATCTCGGGCGCGACACGTCCGCGACGCCTGGCACGGACAGCTTTCGCGTCTCCAAGGTGTATGCCGGCGACCCAGCCGAAACCATCACCTACGACGTGCAGCCATGCCATCCGTTCAGGCACCTGTCGAAGGGCGAGGCCTACTTGGTCAGCACCTCCGAGATCATGGAGCCGACCGCCCGGAACACGGTCGTCTATCGCCTGCTTGCGGGGTCGGGAGTCAGGCTCATCGGGCTCGATGGGCCTGCGCAGGAGTACATCCCGATCTGGCGCCTGGATCGCCTGGCTGACGTCCTGGCCCTGGTTGCACCTGGGTCCCTGCCCTCCACGGACCGCCACGCCCTGCCGAATGTCATCGCCGGAGGGCCGTTCGAGGCCAACTCCCTCGCCATCCTGATGGGGATCGTGGGTCTCGCTGGAGCAATGGTGGCGCGTCGAAGGTTCGGGGGAGAGACGCCAGAAGAGCGTTGATCTCCAGGACGCCAGGCCACGCGTCCAGGTCCGAACGCAGGACCCGCCGGTCGAGCGATCGGGAGTCGTGCACCGCCATGCGTGGACCGGGGACCCGAGACCTCCCAGCACAGGTCAGCGACCGCTCACGCCTCGGAAATCACGTCGACCGCTTGACACGGCGATCCCACCCACCGACGTGCTCCTGATGCCACAAAGGACAGCAATACCTGCGTCGGGAAACTCCGCCAACGAGAAGTCCCATTCCGACAATACCGCCAACATCTGGTGCGAAATCAGAATATCGGCTCAGTTCAGATGAGCGTGGATGGCCGCCAATTACCCGTATAGTCGCCCGCCTACATCCGGGAATTTGGGCACGGCTGCCCTGGCGTCCGCTATCCTCGGCACCCTTGGCGCGGCCCAGACCCGGGCTGAGGCAGTGGAGGAGAGCCATGCGTCCCCGACGTGTGCTCACAGTGATCGCCATGTCGCTGCTATCGGCGGCGATGCTGCTCCCAGGCCCCGCGGTGCTCGGTCAGTCCCCGGCCGCCCCTGGACCCACGTCAGGAGTGACACATCGGATCGCGTTCGACGGCTTCACCTTCACCTTCACCAAGGACATCGCCCAGAGTGTCAATGTCTCGACCCTGACCGCAGGCGAGCCAGGGGGCCCCACGGTCCCGGAACCACCGTCGACCATGTTCTCGCTGTACGGCGCGACCCGGTCGCCGAGGGCCGGCGGCGGCCGAGGGGAAATCCAGCTCTTCCGGGTGTCCGATCTCCAGGCTGACCGATCCTTGTCCAAGTCGCTTCGCGATCTACAGTCGATCCTGGATCAACGACCGGACCTCGATCCGACCGCCGAGGGGAGCCCCCAGGAGATCCCGCTTGTGATCGACTTCGACGCCGCCCAGGGGATCCGCGTGCTCGCTACCTACGTCGATACCGGGGAGATGACCGGCGTGACGTTCGTCACGGCGTTCGTCCAGAACACGTACCCATATACATCTGACGCGTTCACTGCGATGTTCGAGGGTCTCAGCACCGACGGGTCCACGGCCATCCTGGCGACATTCCCACTGACCACCACACTGTTCCCGAAGGAGGTCCCGACCGACCTGGTGGCACGCGTCAGCAGCAACGCGGGTTGGCAACGCTATCAACGGCAGGCCCTGGCCACGCTCGACGAGGCGGGCGCTGCCGCGTTCTCGCCGTCGCTGGCATCGATCTCCGTGCTGATCGCCTCGATGGCCTTCGAGGAGCCGTGAGGTAGCGGTCAGATCTCGATGGTGAGGCGGATCGCGACCGTGTCCCCCACCGCCAGTCCCTCGGCCTTCCGGACCATGTCCTTCAGGGACACCTGGTACAGCCCGTCCCTCGGGAACAGCGACGTGGTCCAGCTGGTCCCGCCGATGCGCACGGTGACAGGGATCACGCCCCATCCGTAGGTCACCATGCGGGCGACCTCCCGGATGTCGCGGCTGTGCTCCTCCGGCACCGCCACGAAGTGGTACGGCGACGGGCCTCGCCAGTACCAGATCTCGCCACTGAGGCGCAGCTCCATCCGGTCTCGGTCGGCGGACATCAGTCGCCAGTACAGGTGGCAGCCCGTTCCAGGGACACGACCGACCCTCCTTGCTCATGAACGACCGGGCAGGCCGCAAGGCGCAGGGTACGACGTCGTCAGTCGATGCGAGTCCCACAGGTCGATCTGCAGCAGGCCAGCGATGCCCAGCGTCTGCGACAGCTCGCCACAGTGGTATACGTCGTGGCTGAACAGGCGCTGTGGGCCACCGTGGCCCAGATGGGCCAGCGGTCCGGCGACTGCTGGATGGCCAGCTGCTTATCGGTCATCGCCGCCGCCACGTTCCGGAGACGCCGGTCGTACTGCGGCCACATGCTGTACGCCGATCGGATCGTCAGCGCGCTCATATCCTCCAGCGTAGGCCTGCTCCGCGTCGGATCATGTCAGCAATGCCCTGCCGCCTCGCTACCGGGCGCGTTGCATGCGCGCGGTCGCTGCCTGGTCCGCCGTGGGCAACAGGCGCTCCAGGCCTCGAGCCAGCGACACGGCGTAGGACGGCTGCACGTGGTGCTCATCCCAGGACAGGATGAACTGGTCGATGACCACCGGACATGGGTCGTAGGGACAGATGAGCTGCGCCGTGGGCGCGTAGGCGACCCCCGCATCGGCCGCGGCGCGCTCGTCGTTGGTCGCCCGGCGGGTGCTCAGGGAAGCGTCCCGACGGCGCTCGCAGGCACTCATGTTCCGGGGATGTGCCTGGAGGCACGCGGGCACCTTGCCGGCCCATTGCGGCGTGTCGCCGAGCAGCAGGACCCGACCGGCGATCGCGTCCAGGCGGGCGAGTGACGTGACCATGCCGTCGTGCCACATGCGGAGGTTGTCGTCGCTGTCGATATCGACTGCACCCACGATGTGGTTGTCGTTCCGGCTGGCGGTGATGACCAGGTCCGGCTGGAGCGCCTCGATCGCTTGCAAGACGCCTTCCCGCCAGGTGTCGCATTCGGTGTCGGGCTCCGTCCCGTTGAGGGCGATGCTGACGCTGGGGATGGGGCAGCTCGACTTGGTCGAGCTGTACAGCCGCCAGCCGTGGCGCCGAGCGATATCCATGAACGCCGGCTGCCAATGCTGTGCGTGGGAGTCACCGACCAGGAACAGGCTGCGCGACGAGCTGGTGCCGTAGTAGCTGCACACGAAGGGCACCGAGACACC
>JBBQNA010000318.1:0-3334 GCA_038329515.1 Candidatus Limnocylindrales bacterium
CGCTGAAGGGCAGTTCGACCGGAGCCTCCACGGGGCCGCTCATGAGGCGAGCGAGCACGCGACTGCCTGGCCCGACCGCGACGACTGCGGCCGGAGCGTGCTCGCATATCGCTGCTCGGCCGCGCGGGCTTGCCTCACGAACTCCTGCCCATTGAGGTCGCGCAATGTCATCACCCGCCAATCGGTCCCGATCGCGGGCGTCCGACTCAGTGTGGCGCTCGAGGCTGGAATGGTGAGGCTGATGATCGCTGGTGGGGCCGCGACGACGTGCCGCACCTGCTCGCGGGCGGGCTGAGGATGGACGGTGAATGTCCACGCTGGAGGTTGGACGACAACGGGTAGTGATGTTGCCCGCTGGGGCTCGAATGTGACGCGCCACTGTCGATCGAACGCGGCCGCGATCCGCTCCAGTTGCTTGACGTTGGGTGCATGTCGGCCGGATTCCAGCCGGGCGATGACCGACTGCTGCATGCCCACACGGTTGGCGAACTCGGCCTGGGTTAACCCCTCCGCTGCCCTCATCTTCGCCACCACCAGAGCCAGATCCCGATACGGCAACTCGCGCTGGAGGGTCTCCCTGTGCTGGGGATCGGCGTCCAGCTGCTCACGCAGCTCCTGCCACTTCACCTTCGTGGCCTCCTGTTCGGTGCTTGAGGTGTGGACGGCGTCAGGCTGTCCACATGCGCACGCACGCGCTTCTCGTAATGCTTGTAGGTCTTCATTGGGAGACGCCCCGTGGTCTTTGGCACGAGCATCGTGGCTGCGATCGTCCTGGTGCCTGGGACCAGCCCGAAGAAGAGGCGGTACTGGTCGACGCGGATCTGGTACATGTCCAGGTCGTTAAGCTTCTTTGCACCGTTCGCGAGTGGCCCGTTCAACGCCAGCAGTTCGAGTGCGTGGCGGAGATGCGCCGCCAAGACCGCCACCTTGGTTCGCGGTTCCTTGGAATCCAAGAACACCTGCTCGATGTCGGGGGAGAGTTCGATGGTGTAGGGATCGTCGACAGTCAATCAAGGACCCGCTGTATAGCACCGTTGCTATAGTAGCGCAAGCCCCAGTTCGAGGCAGGCTGTGGGCACGTGTTCCTCTGACGCGAATGGCGAGTGGCCCAGCAGCTCCCACTCACCGACCTGCCTCATGGGTGTACCAGATGCCGGTGCCGTACTCCCCGAACGCCAGGTGCACCGTGCCGTCGTCGTCGATCATGACCGAGGGCGTGAGGTCGCTGCTGTCGGCGTCGACGCGCTCCACCCGCCACCCGCCTTGGGAATGGTGGGCGACGAAGACCTGGCCATCACCGAAGCGGGACCAGGTCACGACCTCCCGAGATCCCTTGACGACGATCTGCGGGATTCCGAAGGCGGAGGACCCCAGGGCGTCTGCCGGGGCGGTATCGATGGTCTGGGTGCGCAGTGTCTTGACACCAGGATTCGAGAGCTTGACGTACACCAGCGAGTCCCCCCGCCGGAACACGAGCCGCGGGACCTGGTCGGCGCCGATCGACATCGACGGGTCGTCCAGCCGCCCCTGCTTCGAGACCCAGGACCGCTGTCGCCATGCGCCGGACCGGTCGGTCGCGTAGAACAGGGTGTACCCGCTGCTCCAGGCGATGTGGGCGTGACCCGCATCGTCGACCCGCAGGACGACGATGCAACAGTCGTCCCCTGCCGGGAATACCTTCCGATGCCATGGACCGTCGCCGGTCCGTCGCGTGTAGACGATGCCCGTACCGTCGCGCGTGAACGTGACGTGCTGGGTCGGCCCGCGGAGGCGCATCACCGGCCCCGAGTCGTGGCCCGACGAGAGCCGCTCCAGCGTCCAGCCCCGGGCGGTACCGGTGGCGAGGTAGGTCCCCGACGAACGCTCGCTGTCCCGCGATCGGTGTCGCTCGAACGCGATGCGAAAGGTCCCCGCATCGTCCGTGGTGATGAACGGGCTGAAGTCGTAGCCGTCGGTGACGCGCTCCGTCTCCCATGAGCCGGCCACCCGCCGGGAGAGGTATATCCCGGGCTCGTCCGTCTGCTTGCCGGCCGACCATGCGACGACCAGGTTCCCGTCGCCATCGCGGTTGATCCGGGGGGAGAAGCCCGCGACGTCCGTGACCCGTTGCAACGGCGCCCATCCGGACGCAGCCCGGCCCGGTACCTCGGCTACGGCCTGGAGCGGGCTCCCGTCGATCTCGCCCATGAATACCTGCGAGCCCCGGATGACGGAGATCGGGATCGGTGAGCCCGTGGACGCGGCCGCAAGTCCGCAGTACTTCGACATGGTGCCGTCAGGAGATGGAGGCTGGTCGTCCAGCGATGTGATGACATCACCTGCCAGGAGACCAGCGGCTTCCGCTCGAGACCCCGCGGCGATCGCATCGACGTTGATCGCACCCGGTCGGTCACCGGCCGGGGCGATGGCATCGCCGAAGATGCCGATGGAACCTGTGGCAAGCCCGATGGAGAGTCCCTCGACGACCGGACGTGCCTCATCCAGGCCGATCGCGAACCAGCGATCCTCCTCGTCGAGCCCGCCGTAGTCGACGCCGACCACCTCCCCTGTCACGGCATCCACGAGTGGTCCGCCAGAGTCGCCGTGGCGGATGTGGGCGGTGTGCTCGAGCGCAGCGCCGACGTCGGACCAGGCATTGGGCCAGGGACCTGCCTCGCGCTGGATGTACCCGTCCATCAAGGCGAACCTGGGGTCACCCTCCGGGTATCCGGCGGCAAGGATGCCCCGACCGACCTCGGGTGATGCGCTGGCCCAGCTCAGCGGCGCGAGACCCGGAGCATCGATATGGAGGACCGCCAGGTCGGAGCACTCGCTGTACCCCACGAGCGAGCCTGGCCAGGGTCGCTCGTCTCCGTCGAGGTAGACATCGAAGGGATCGCTGCCGCCGGCGACGACGTGATAGTTGGTGACGATGAGCCCGTCGCTGCTGACGATGAAGCCGGAGCCGGAGCTGTAGCCAGGGCCGACCGTCCCGTCCGGCTGGACACGCACGGTGTCCGCGACGACGCGCACTACGCCCTTGCGGACAGCGGCGACGACCGCTGGGTCCGGAGCGTCGAAGGTCGCGGACCGGAGCGACGCGTCAGGTCTAGGCGGGCGCGCTGCCGCAGGCGAACCGATGATGCCGGCCATAAGGGTCACGGCCACGGCAATCCGAACCACACAGGTGCCGGCGGCCGTCCTCACTATGTCGCCGCGTCAGACATACGGCTTCGCGGCAGATGATTCGTACAGCGCCGTGATCTTGCCGCCCTCGAAAGCCCGGACGACGTCGCGAACGGACGACTCGGTCAGGTCCAGGGATCGGAGGCTGCCGTCGACAACCCTGGCGACC
>JBBQNA010000319.1:0-3322 GCA_038329515.1 Candidatus Limnocylindrales bacterium
CCTGGTCCACGACATACGATCCGGCGGATCAGGTCACCAGCACGACCGATCCAGGTGGCGTGACGACGACATATGCGTATGACGCCGCTGGCCAGCTCCTCGGCGTGTCGTACGGCGACGGCACCCCCGCTGTGTCCTGGACGTACGACGCGGACGGGCGGCGCGCCACCATGACGGACGGCACGGGCACCACGCGCTACACGTGGGACGCCCGCGGGCGCTTGCTGTCCGTGACCGACGGTTCGGGTCAGACGACGGGTTCGACCTGGGATGCCCGGGGCGGCATGACCACATTGACCTACCCGGACGGGTCGGTCGTGGACCACGACTATGACCTGGCGGGCCGGCTCATCGCTGTCCGGGACGGCGCCGGCAACGAGAGCCGATTCACGTATGACGCCGCAGGCCGGATGACGGGCGAGTCGCTCGGCAACGGGGTCGAGGTCCAGATGGGATACGACCGTGCGGGCGCGATCAACGAGCTCGACACGACCTTGGACGGCGAGCCGCTCCTGTCCTTTGGATACGAGCGTGATGCGAGCGGCAAGGTCGTGGCCATCCAGGATGCCCGGCTGTCCGCAGCCATCACCGCCGGCCGCGATGTGCGCGGCCGCCTGACGGCCCTTGGTGACCAGCGATTCGAGCTGGATGCCGCAGGCAACCTCAGGGCACTCCGTGGCCGGGCCCTGGCGTATGCAGCGGGTGGCCGGCTGACGAGCGGCACTGGTCCCAACAGCGGCACCTACGGCTACGACGACGCGGGGCGGCGGGTGGAACAGACCGCTGACGATGGCATCGTGGTGGCGCGCTATGCATACGACGGCGCGGGCCGGTTGGTGCAGGCAACGGACCAGATCTCGGGATCCGCCACCGCGTCCACCTATGACGGAGATGGCCTTCGAACACACGCCATCGTCCCCTCCGGTGGGCTCGATGCGGCGTTCACGTGGCAGCACACGAGCACCGACCCCATGCTCCTGGACGACGGCACGAGCCGCTACGTGTATGGGCCCGGCGGCATGCCCCTGGCGCAGATCGCCCGGGATGGTGCCGTCACCTGGTTCCATACCGACCAGTCGGGCAACATCCGCGCCCTGAGCGATGCGACCGGCGAGGTCGTGGCGACGTTCGACTGGGATGCCTACGGTGTCCAGACCGACGCTACCGGCGATGCGGCGACCCGGCTCGGGTTCCAGGGCCTCTGGACCGACCCAGGTACCGGCCTGCAAGTTCTCCCCGCCCGGGTGTATGACGCGCTGACCGGTCAGTTCCTGACCGTCGACCCAAAGGTGGGCTCGACGCATCACCCGTACGCCTTCGCAGCAGGTGATCCACTGACGTTCGGGGACCCGTCTGGAAGGGAGCCCCGGCTCTACCCGCCTCTCGGCAAGCGCCGGAATGTGCTCGCAGGGCATGGCAACTGGAGGCCCGAGGCTGGGTACACCATCGTTCCCCGAGGGACGAGCATCGTGTTCCACCAGCCCGCGGGTTCGTCGATGACCGATGAGTACGGCATCGCGATCGAACAGGGCACCTCGACCGGCTACCGGGAGGTATACGGTCCAGGCACTCGGATCCCCAATTACGCCCTGGGGGATCCGTTGGGTTTGAAGTACCAGGAGACGTCCTGGATCGTGGATGGCGGCTGGGTGCCCCTGAGCAAGATACTGAAGCCGGGCATGGGTCGGTTCGACTGGGCGGCATGTCGCTCGCCGACCCGAAGCAGCATCCGGCGTATCCGCAATGATCAAGGTCAACTCGTCGACGAGGAGGTCACGGGCCACGTGCGGGGGCCAGAGTGGGGCGTGAATGGCCCGGTCTACTCCAAGGAGAAGAGCGGGATGATGCCTGATCCAGCCTGGTTCGACTGGGAATCCGACCAGTTCTTCACGGACGCCTGACCGCGACGGGACACTGGCCTGGCCGCCGAGATCCTTTGACAACCGTACTTCCTGGGAGCCATTGACCGCCTCGACCGGGCGGGTTGAGATCCCCGGGCTGTGCCGTCACGCTCAGGCACCACCAGTCACGCTCAGGCACCACCCAGTCACGCTCAGCCACCACGCAGTCACGCTCAGCCACCACGCAGAATTGACAGATCAGGCTGGCGAGTGGTCGCTGGGCCGCTCATCTGTCCGGGTGTCTCGGGACTCACCGCGTTGCCGCCCGTCAGACCTCGTCTTGCTGCGCTTCCTCGGGCCACTGACGCGTCGAGTGATGATCGCGGCTGGCTCGGGCCAGAACGAGAGCGCGGCCACCGGGCCACCTGGCGCGTTCAGCCACGATCGCATCCGGCGGCCATCCACAGTCGCGAGCGGCGCTAGGACAGCCCGATGATTCGCGGCGTGCCTGCGGTTGCTGCGCGTGTCGGTGAGGATGACCCAGGAACTGATGCTCGCCGGCGACCATCCTCGGTCGCGCGCGATCCGTTGGCCCAGTCGAACGCGTCTGTCCATCGTCCGGACCAGTTCGGCCGGATCCACCAGCAGGGTCTTGAGTTCGATGATCAACAGGCTCTTGGTTGGCGCGTGCCACGCCATGACGTCGATGGCTCCGCGCTCGCCAAAGATCGAGAACGAGACCTCCGGCACCCCGATCCAGCCAAGGAGTTCCTGGAGCCGTCGCAGCACCGAACCCTGGAGCGCCGCATGGGCCCCGTTGATGAGCCGGTCCAGCTCTGGCCCACGCCAGCGTGGCGTGATGTCCATCCACATCTCGAGGGTCCGAAGCACCTTGCGCACGGTCGCCAGCGACATGTCCTCCAGTGCGCCACGCTCCAGACGGCCAACCTCCACTCGACGAACTCCGGCAGCCTCCGCTACGGCCGCCTGGGTCATGCGCCTGCGGACCCGGACTGCCCGGCACGCAGCGCCGAACTTCGCGTCATCCATCTGCCGATACTGGCGTCCGCGCGTTATGCACCACTTACTGCGGACCATGAGACAGCACGCGCCCGGGCGATGACCGGCCCGGCCCGCGCGATTCCTGGACATCTGAGCTTCCCGGGAGCCACTGACCGCCTCGACGGGACCGGGCGACGTTCCCGAGCGGTGCCGCCGCGCTCAGGGACCAGCCAGTAGGGACCGATCAGGCTGGCGAGTGGTCGCTGGGCCGCTCATGAGTCCGGTTTCGGGTGCGTCCGGCCGCGTCTGCCATGGCGGAGGTCGCACACTGGCGCGAACGCGGGAGTCCGCGGGTATCATCGGCAGGTCGCGCCACGGGCGTGCCGGAGAGAGTCGGAGGATCGCACATCACATGCCCACGGTGACCATGCCCCAGCTCGGTGAGAGCGTCGCCGAGGGGACCATCGGCAAGTGGCTGA
>JBBQNA010000320.1:0-3313 GCA_038329515.1 Candidatus Limnocylindrales bacterium
ACGCCAGCGCAGCACGGTTGACGGGTCCCGCCTCGTCCGGGTACCATCCATGTCCCCGTCCTCCTCGCCGGTTCGCCGTGCCACCAGAGGCGCTTCTCACCAGTCTCACCACCAGGGGACCATGTACGCAGTCATCGAAACCGGCGGCAAGCAGTATCGAGTCGAGCTCGGCAGCGAGATCGAGGTCGATCGCATGGATGTCGAGCCGGGACAGACCATCGACATCGAGCGGGTGCTCCTCATCGCCGATGGCGAAGAGGCAGCCATCGGCCAGCCCATCGTGGACGGCGCGCGCGTCAGCGCCAGCGTCCTGCGACAGTCGCGCGGCGACAAGATCGTCGTGTTCAAGTACAAGCCCAAGGCGCGAACCCGTGTCAAGCAGGGCCACCGTGCTGACCTGACCGTCCTGCGCATCGCGGACATCGCCTGGGCCGGCCGCAGCGCCGCCGAGGAGCAGGCCAAGGTCGACAAGGAGCAGCGCGCCGCCGCGGAGTTGGCCGCCACGGCCGCCGCCGCACAGGCAGCGGCAGATGCGGCACTCGCCGAAAAGCTCGCGGCTGCTGCAGCAACAGCCGCCGCCGCCGCTCCTGCACCGGACGCAGCAACCAAGCCCGTCAAGAAGGCAGAGCCTCAGGCTGTCAAGACGGACGCTGCCGAGTCCGATGCCACCGAGCCGGTCGCCGAAGTTGCTGCCGTGTCCGATGCGACCGAGCCGGTCGCCGAAGCTGAGACAGCCGACACGCTGGATGCCGGCGCGGACGCCGCCACCCGCGACACCGGGAAGGACGAGTAGCACCGTGGCCCACAAGAAGGCAGGCTCCAGCTCCAAGAACGGCCGCGACAGCGTCGGCCAACGGCTGGGTGTGAAGCGGGGCGACGGCCAACTGGTCAGCGCCGGCTCGATCATCGTCCGCCAGCGCGGCATGACGTTCATCGCGGGACCGGGCACGGGCCTTGGCCGCGACTATACCGTCTTCGCGACCGTGACCGGACGTGTCAGATTCGAGCATGTGCGCCGGGACAAGAAGCAGATCCGAATCATCGAGGACGTCCCCGCGGCACCCGTCGCCTAGCACCCGGAGAACCACGTTCGTGAAGCCCGACATCCATCCCACGTACTACCAGGCACAGGTTTCCTGTGCCTCCTGCCAGACGTCCTTCGTCGTCGGCTCGACCAGCGCCGAGCTGCGGGTCGACGTGTGCTCCAACTGCCACCCGTTCTACACGGGCAAGCAGACGATCCTTGACCGGGCCGGACAGGTCGAGCGCTTCCAGAAGCGCCTCGAGCGGTCGGCTCGGCTCTGATGGCGGGGCAGATCCGATCAAACCACGATCGGTTGACCTGCCCGCGATGATCCTGCCCTACCGGCGGTACGCCGGGACACCGATCCGGGGGACTGCCTGACCATGGCGCGCTTCGCTTACGGCGGCCAGGCACTCATGGAAGGCGTCCTGATGCGCGGCCGCGACGCCATCGGCGTGGCGGTCCGTGGGCCGGATGGGCAGATCTTCGGAGCCCAGGAGAAGCTCAACAGCGTTCTCCACCGCAACCGTTTCGCGCGGGCGCCGTTCTTCCGGGGCGTCGTCGTGCTGTACGAGACGCTCGTCATCGGCACCCGCTGGCTGATGCGCTCCGGTTCCCTGGCCGCGGCCGGCGAGGGTGTCGCGATGGGCGGTCGGGCGGTCGCCCTGACGTTCCTCTTCACCATCGTGTTCGCGGTGGGCTTGTTCGTGCTGCTGCCGCTGCTGCTGGCCCAGGGAGCCACGAGCACGTTCCTGTCGGGGTGGCTGACTTCGATGGGCATCCAGGGTGCAACGCTCGCGTTCGTCCAGCACCTCATCGAAGCGCTGGTCCGGATCGTCATCTTCGTGGGCTACCTGCTGGTGGTCAGCCGATCCGCGGACATCCGACGTGTGTTCCAGTACCACGGTGCGGAGCACATGACCATCCATGTGCTCGAGCACGAGCTGCCGCTCACCGTCGAGAACGCGCGGAAGTACCCCACGGCACATCCCCGCTGCGGCACCGAGTTCCTGGTCGTGTTCATCCTCGTCAGCATCATCCTGTTCAGCCTCCTGGCGGGCCAGGATCTGATCATCAGCATCCTGGGCCGGATCGTGCTCATCCCGGTCGTTGCGGCGATCGCCTATGAGGTCCTTCGTTGGGGTGCCAAGCGACGCGAGAACTGGGCCGTGCGCTGGCTGTTCCTGCCCGGCATCTGGTTGCAGGCCATCACCACCAAGCAGCCGGACGACTCCATGATCGAGGTCGCCATAGCGTCCATGCACGAGGCTCTCGCCGCGAATGGTGAGACGGCCCCCGAGGGCAGCCTGGTCATCGAGCGCGTGCCGATGCCCGATGCCAACGAGCTTGTCAGCGAGTATGAGGCGCGTGAGGCAGCCTCCGCTGCGCAGCCGGACGTGGCAGCGGCAGTGGGAGCGACATCCGACGAGCCAGCCGCTGCAGGGGCACCAGCGACCACCACGGCCCTCGAAGCCGAGCCAGGGAACGCGGGGTCCAGCGGGACCAAGTCGTGAGCCTCGAGGAGCGTCTCGACGACATCGAGCGCCGCCTCGATCACATCGAGCGGGAGTGGTCAGACCCGGGGGTCGCCTCCGACCCCGATCGCAGCCGCGAGCTGGGCCGGGAGCAAGCGCGTCTGGCACCCATCGTGGAGGACACCAGGCAGCTGCGCGCCGTGCGGGCCCAGCTGGAGACCTCGCGCCGCGAGCGTGAGTCGGAGCACGATCAGGAGCTGCGCGACATGGCCCGGCAGATCGTGGCCGAGCTGGAGGCCGAGGAACTCGCGATCCTGGAACGGGTCCGGATCGCGTTGCTGCCCGCGGATCCCAATGACGATCGCGACGTCATCGTGGAGATCAGGGCTGGTGCTGGCGGCGAGGAAGCCGCCCTGTTCGCGGCGCAGCTGTTCCGGATGTACGTCCGATACGCCGAGCGACACAAGTGGGGCGTGGAGCTGCTGACCACATCCGACACCGGCATCGGCGGGTTGCGCGAGGTGATCTTCCAGATCCACGCCGATGGCGCATGGAGCCGCCTCAAGTACGAGGGTGGTGTCCACCGCGTCCAGCGAGTGCCCGAGACCGAGTCGAGCGGCCGCATCCATACCTCGACCGCGACCGTGGCGGTGCTGCCAGAGGCGGATGAGGTAGAGGTTCAGATCGACGAGGAACGCGACCTGCGCATCGACGTCAAGCGGGCATCCGGACCGGGCGGCCAGAGCGTCAACACGACCGACTCCGCGGTGCGCATCACCCATCTGCCGACCGGGCTGGTGGTCGAGATCCAGGA
>JBBQNA010000321.1:0-3308 GCA_038329515.1 Candidatus Limnocylindrales bacterium
GAGACACCGGACGAGGATGCTCAGATCGGCGCGGTAGGCGCGGAGTGTCGTGGGGCGCAGGCCACGCCGTTGGCAGTCGGCGAGGTAGCTTTCGATGACCCCTGAGAGGCTGTCTGTGACGTCTTCGGGCACGTGTTCCTCCGCTCTGCGCAGAGGGCGTAAAGATCATCGCCGAGAAAACAGCATGTCCTCAGCTCGAATCTTGCGCCGTCTGCGACCTGGGAGACGGGCCTCGACCACCACCGGTAGTGTCCGTCTGCACGGAAACCATCACCTGGCGTGGGAGTGGAGCCGACACTCGGATTTGAACCGAGGACCTGCTGTTTACGAAACAGCTGCTCTACCGCTGAGCTATGTCGGCGCGGGCTGGAGTGTACCAGCCGTGCCGTGCTCGACCGCGCAGCGGGTTCCATGGCCATCTCGTTCCGACAGTAGATGTCGCTCGGTATGATGCTCGGCAACATCTAGCAGTGCGGGCGGGTCATGGACTTCTTCGGACGGCCGCGACCTACCTCTCGACCATCGCGGCCGTCGCGGGTGGCGCGACCCGCCAGTCGGAGATCGGGAACGCGGTCGGCGTCCCGTCGACCTCGATGCCCCGCTACCTCGATCTGCTCGCCCGGCTCCACATCCTCGAGCACCGCTACCCCATCGGCACCGGCACCGAACGTCGCAACGGGACGTGGGCCGTCAGTGACCCATACCTCCGGTTCTGGTTCACGTTCGTGCGCGCCAACCGGACCGATCTCGAGGCACGAGCCATGGTGGGGTGCGATCCCCGACGAGCGGCAGCCGGAGACCCGCCGGACCCGCCGTGGCGAACTCGACCTGGTCATCTATGACGGCCGCGACCTGCTCCTCGCGGGAGAGGCCAAGTGGAGCGAGACCGCCGACATCGATGCCCTCGCCCAGCTGCGCCGCACGGTCCGCCACGCTCCCGGCTTCAGCGAGCGGACACGCCTCGCGGTTTACGCCCGGGATGGCTTCAGCGAGCGGCTCCAGACGGCCGCCCGGGCCGACGGCATCATCCTGCGCACGGTCGCCGACCTGTACGCCTGACGCACCTGCGCGCGTGGTCGCCGATGCTATCGTGCGGCAATGTCCGAGCCAGCGGCCGAAGCCGGGGACACGAGTCCGCCTGATCCGTCCCAGGACCCCGCCGCGCCCGGGGTCCGGAACGCGCCCGGCGAGACCGACTCGGCCGCCGTCGCAGACGAGTCCACGCCGTACACGATGGTGACCGTCCCGTCCCCCAGGCACCTCATGGTCAGAGCGCTGCGCTTCGGCTGGGTGCCGCTCATCGCCGCGATGCTGTCACTGGTCCTGTCCATCGCCAGCATCTACGTGGCGACGCGCCAGCCGGAGGTCCTGCTCATCATGCCCAACGTGGTCCGCGTGGCCGGTGGGCACGCGTCCGGCTCCTCGTACCTGTACCTCCAGCCCGCGTTCGTGAGCACGGGCACGAACGACCGGGTCGAAGTCATCACGGGCATGACCGTCAACGTCCGTCCCGTATCAGGCGGGCAGCCGATGGACATGGTCTGGGTCGAGCAGGTGAGGCTCGTCAGCGACGTCAACGGCCTCTCGTACCGGCACGAGGCAGATGCGGTCCCGCTACTCGTCAGCCCCAAGAGCGGTGCCGCGCCACTGTCGCTGTTCCAGGCTCCGGCGGGCTGGTTCTTCGATGCGGGTACCTACGACTTCACCCTGACGGCCACGCGTCTCACCTCCGGCGACCCGCTCCGGGGCACGTTCAGCGTCACCATCTCCCCGTCGGAGGCGGGCACCCTGCTGGTGGTGCCGGAGCAGTTCCTGCCGTACCCGATCTAGGGGAGGCGATGGATGTGGTTTCCCGGGTTGGTGACACGTCCGTGACCGCACCCTCGACGGGTCACTGCGGGGCAGGACCACGCCGCGGCCGCCCTGATCGACCGCGTCCGGTGATCCGTGCACGGCGCGGGCGGGACCCCCGACGAGCAGGCCAAACCTCCACGCAGGCTCGCTCGGCGCTCGTTCACCCGGTGAACGGTACGTCGGTCGAGAGCCGCACGGGACCGGGTTTGACCGACAGGCCGGTCACCCGATGCACATCCGTCGGCTGGAGTGGCCTCCAAGGTGGTCGCACGAGGCCCTGACCGACGCATCGATCATGGGCTGATCGATCAGCGGCGGACGACGCGGCCCAGCCCCAGCCCAGCCAGTCTTCCCGCCACACGCGCCGTGAGGCGTTCTGGTGGCTACCCCGGGAACGACGACATCAGGCGATCGAGTCCACGAAATGGACGCCATGCCCTGCGGCATTGGGCCGCAGGAAGGCGACCAGGCTCGCAGCCTCAGACTCGACTTCGACTCGCTGAGCGGGCGTCAGGGTCACTTTCGGTTCCACCACGATGGTGGCGGCCGACCCCGCATCGTCCACGCGCCAGATGCCACCGGCCATGCCATCGACCAGGATGGAGCCCATCCAGACCAACGGCCACGGCAGCCCCCCCGATCGTCGCCCGGGATGATGCGGCTGCGGTCGGCGTGGCCCAGCAGCAGGTTGTCGTAGTGGGGCAGGAACCGGATGGGCGCCCGCACATCGGCATCGGCTCGCGGGGTATCCGGCACGTCGAATAGCTCGCGGCCGCCCTCCGTACGGAAGGTGACGAGACCCGGCCGAAGACGCTCGAACACCTCGCCGAGCCTGGTCAGCCCGGACCAGTTCTGGGAATCCATCACGCTCGCCCGGCCCAGGGCGCCGAGGTATCGAACGATCATCCGGTCGATGGACGGTGCGGTCGTCATCGGCGCACCCAGCCAGGTCTCGAGGCGAGCGAGGGTGGGGCTACCGCCCTGGCCCCGCAGGCCACGCGCCAGGAATCCACCGAAGCAGAAGCCGACCACGAACACCCGACTGCTGGCCTCATCCCCCCGCAGCCACGCGACGGCAGCCCGTATGTCGGCGCCCAAGCACACGTCAGATGACGACGATGGGCCGCTCGGCGGTGACGTCGCTGCGCATCTTGCGGTCGACGATGACCCGCAATCGGTGGCCCACCGTGAGCCCATCCGTGACCAGCGTCGGCGGCAGGTCCGCCGGCAGCGCCACGACCACGTTCGTGCCCGCGAGCGAATCGTGATCGATGGGCAGGCTGACGGAAACGACCGACAGCCCGTTCGCGGCGCGCACATCAGTCGTCAGCTCGACGCGTGCCGAACGGCCGCCGGGTGCTCCGGGCCAGGCAACGGACAGGGTCACGGGCGTGCCCGCCGTCAGCGGCGGCAACGGCGTCACGCCCAGCGACGCACCGTCGTCATCGACCGAG
>JBBQNA010000322.1:0-3283 GCA_038329515.1 Candidatus Limnocylindrales bacterium
TCGTCGGACCAGAAGTCCACGAGCTCGTCGCGTTCGTTGAACAGGAGTGTCGCCGAGACCTTTCGCCGACCGTTGGTGAAGGTGACGAGGGCGCTTCGGTCGTCGATGGGCTGCCAGGCGAGCCGTTCGTCGATGAGGGCACCTGGTGCCATGAAGCACACGTCGTTGAGCACGGTCACCGTTTCGGCACGGCTGATGGCCTCTCCGGACTGGTCGACCATATTGACGAGGGACGCCACCCGGACCTGGAAGGTCGCGTCCTCCTCGCGGTAGAGATGCATGGCCCGGACCGGCAGCCCGAACATGCGCGCCTGCATGAGGAACAGCCGAGTGGGTCGGACGAAGAAGTTGTACTGGACCGACGTCGACACCATCGGTGCCTGTCCGGGCTTCCGGCGCATCAACGCGTCGAACTCGACGCGGACGTTCTGCGGCCTCGGCCTACCGATGGCACCCGAGGCACGCACGTACCGGCCAATCGGCGCGGGCAGCGAGAGGAGATCGGCCTCGATCACCGGCGTCGATGGGCCGAGGGGCTGGCGGGCGAACTCGGCCGCCACGGCCTCCTCGTACCGCTGGTCGAAAGATCTGGGCATGGCCGTGCGCTCCCGATCAGGAGGCGGCGACGACGGCTCGACGGCTTCGAGCCAGGGTGAGAGAGCCGATCACAGCGAGGATCACGCCGTTCACGACGATGCCCGCGCCGGTCTCCGGCAGGCCGAGGACGCAGACGATGAGCGAGCACACCGCGAGGACCGCGGTCAGCGACATCGCCCATGGCTCTTGTCGCCACAGGCCAACGGCAGCCACCAGGAACCCGGCGGTGATCACGAGCCACGCGATGCCGACCACCTGGGCGCCGGTCTCGCCAAGAGAGATCGTCTCGTTGAGGGCCGCGGTGCGGTAGGTGAACCCTTCGACCACGGCGATCCGCCACGGCACGACGAACCCGATGAGATGGATGAGACCGTGGCCGGCGATGACGATCACCGCGATCGCGCGCACGAGATCCGTTCGTTGGACAGTCATCTGGTGGTTCCCTTTCCGGGTTCCGTGGCGGCGGAGGCCGTCACATTCGGGTCACCGTCGGCACGGCCGGCCATGTACCCGCCGAACGCCGTCACCCACAGCACGACCGGATACACGACCCACCGCTCGACGCCGCCGATGCCCAGGGCGGCGAGGGGGCCGGCTGGCCCCAGGACGATGTGGGTCGCCAGCGCGAGGAGCGCGACACATCCCAGCAGGAGCGAGACGTAGCGGAAGGGCGCCGTCGCGACCTGGGCCGCCGTGATGGCGGCGATCCCGCCGGACAAGAACGTGATCATCGCGAAGATTCCATGCGGTGCGCCGGTGTCGCCCGGGAACAGGCCGACCCCCATGCACCCCACGCCGAGCACCGTGATCGGGATGGTGACCGACCTCCGCCCGAACGCCCGATGCACGAACAACGAGCTTGCGAGGACCAGGACGCCGATGGCCATCATCGAGAGGTTGAAGATCATCGCCGACGGCTGATGGATGATGCTGTTGGGAGGCTGGGTGGCACCGAGATCGCTGATCTCGCTACCGCCGGTGGTATACCCGGTCGGGTAGAGCGCTTCCGCGGTGATGATCCCCATCAGGATCACGACACCCGCGATGGACAGGAGCGATCCGCCAAGGCGAAGGTCGGTCGCCCACGCCTGTCCCGCAGCGAGCATCCGGACCCTCCGGGTTGGCAGCGCATGGGTGGTGGTCATGACAGCCCCTGGACATTGCCCGGACCGTGGAAGGCTGCATCGGGCGCGCCGGCCATGGTCGCCACGTCGTGGGCGATGCCCGCGGTCCAGGTGCGGATCTCGTCCCACGGACGATAGTCACCATACGGCGCCCGGACGAGCGCGACCATGGCACGCTCGCGTGGACCGAGTTCGGCGCGGTCCAGGCGGCCACCGAACACGCGGTGGGACCGGGCACGCACCTGCGTGAGGATGGACGCAGCGTCGACCGGGTCCGCGTCGGGCTTGAGCGGGTCTCCGAGCGGTCCGCTCGAGAAGAGCCAGACGGGCAGCGATCGCAACGCTGTCTCGTTCCGATCGACGAAGTCCTTGACCGAACCGAGCCAGTGCCCGGCATAGATGCCGCTGCCGAGGACCACGCCGTCATAGCCTTCCAGCGATCCGACCGCGTCGGGCGAGGCGGCGGTCGTCTCCATGCCCGCTGCCACGAGTCCTTCGGCGATCGCGATCCCGATGTCGGAGGTGGCGCCGTGCTTCGACGCCGTAACTACCAGGACGCGCATGAGAAGTCTCCTCTCGGGCAAGCAGGGTGGGCTGGGAGCCCTCGTGCGGCCGCTCGTCTGGACCTTCAGCGTGCCTGTTCAGCTGGACCGTCGATAGGGCCGATCGGCCGCGAAGGACGGGCCGGTGGTCACGAACGGGGCATCGAGTGGGTCGCGAGACCAACGCGGCCGCACGCGGTTCGTTGGCACGTACGGCATTGGTGCGCGCCGGAGTCAACGGCTCACCCCAGGTGCTGGCAGCAGTCGCATCGCTCAGGTCGGGGCGGTCGGCGCGCTCCCCGAACGAGCCCCACACGTGAATGCTGCATCATCAGTCGGTGGCCGACGCCAGCGTCGCCGCTCAAGATCAGCGAGGGTAACCTCGTGGGTTCGAATCCCCCTCGCGGTACCGGCTCAGTTCGAACACAGAGGTCGTTCGTGCGGCGCTTTTCCATCGACCGTCTCCGCATCGTGGCGCTGTGCCTCATCCTGCTCGGCGGCGTCGCACCGGCGACGCGGGCCCAGGTGGCCAGCCCGCAACCGAGGCCGCCATGTGCAGCGCTCTCGACCGTCGTCGACCTCCGGGACTTGATCGAGGTCCTGCGATGCGAGCTTGGTGTTGCCTGGACTGCGGCCGTCGCCGATGATCCACCGGCGCCGAGCCTGGAACAGCTCATCGGACAGAAGCTCGTGGTCCGGATGTCCGGACGTCAACCCAGCGCTTCCCTGTTGCGACGCATCCACCATGGCCGCATCGGTGGCGTGGTGCTGCTGACGTCCAATATCCGCACGCGCACGGGTCTCGTCGATCTGACCCGCACGCTCCAGCGTGCCGCGGCTGATGGCGGCCAGCCACCGCTGCTGATCGCGGTGGACCAGGAGGGTGGCTCGGTCAAGCGGGTCACGTGGGCACCGCCGACCCTGACGGTGCCCCAGATGGGCCGCATCGGCAGCACCTCAATCGCTCGTCTTCAGGGCGCCCGGACCGGGGCCGCGCTCCGGGCGCTGGGCATCAACGTG
>JBBQNA010000323.1:0-3244 GCA_038329515.1 Candidatus Limnocylindrales bacterium
GAGCTGGTCGTGGACGACCACGACGGGCGCGTCAGCGGGGAGCGTTGGCTGTGTCATGAGACGGCCTCCGATGAACGCTTTCGGAAGATGGCGGGTCAGCGAACGAGATCGAAGGGCACCCCAAGATCGGCCGCGTAGGTCCGGAGCATCTCGAGCACCCGCGGATGGAGCGGGATTCCGTTGGCGCGTCGATCGGCTTCTGCGAGGTGCTCCGGGTCGCCGGCAACGAGCACCTGTTGGTAGCCAGCCGCCGGGGGTGTCGCGCGCAGCTCGCGGACCAACGCGTCCATCATCACCTTGAACCCGGCGACCGGGATGAAGGCGTCGATCCGGATCGCACCCACGAAGTGGCCCAGATTGTCCGGCCCCAGCATCGAACCGAAGCCTGTACCCGAGAGCACGCCGCACAGGATCTCGACCACGACCGCGAGGCCATAGCCCTTGTGGCCTCCGCCCGTCGCGGTGCTGCCGAGCGGCAGCAGGCGCGCGGCGTCCATGGCGTCCTGCGCATCCGTCGTCGGGACGCCCGCCACGCCAAATGCCCATTCGGCGGGGATCGGGAGGCCGTCGCGCTGGGCATTGAGGATCTTGCCCATCGCGGCCGCCGTGGTGGCCATGTCCAGCACGAACGGCGGCTCCTCGCTGCAGGGCACGGCCACCGAGATAGGGTTCGTACCGAGGCGCGGGTCAGCTCCCCGGAAGGGCACGGCGAGGGCGCCGCCATTGGTCATCGAGATGCCGATCATGTCGTGCTCGAGGGCCATCCGCGAGTACAGCTGCGCCATACCGTAGTGCCGACTATTGGCGACGGAGGCGAAGCCCACACCGTGCCGGCGTGCCCGCTCGATGGCGTCACGCATGGCGCGCTCCGCGACCACGAACCCGATGCCCCCGTCGCCATCCCACCGCGCGGTGGTCTCGGTCTCCTGGAGCAGGCGCATGGAAGGGGTCGGGTTGATGAGCCCGCTCTGCAGACCGGGCTGATAGTACACGTCGAGGTAGTTCGAGACGCCGTGCGACTCGTGCCCGCGCAGGTCGGCCGCGACCAATCCGCGGGCCGTGATCCGCGCTGCTTCATCGGGCATGCCGAAGCTGCCGAAGATGCGCACGACGAGCGCCTCCAGACGCTCAGCGTCGACGGTGACCCGGCTCCGGGGGACGCTCGCCGTGGTCATGAGCGTCCCTCGATCCGGCGGTAGCTGAGGGTCTCTCCCTCGCTCCCCCGGCGATAGACGTCGTGGCAGGCTGCGGCGAATGCCTCGTAGCCCTCGACGATGGTCGCGTACACATTGCCGGGCACCGGTCCCGTGGACGGGTCCCAGAGGTAGTTGTTCCGACCGTAGAACACGGCCAGGTCGATGACCGCGTCGAGCCCTTCGATGCCACGCGCCTGGCGGAACGACCGCAGGAACTGACCGGTTGGGAACTTGAAGTAGATGACATCGGCCGGGATGGGCGTCAGGGTCGGGTTCTCCAGTCCCGGATCCGAGCCCAGCGGCGGCACCATGCAGTAGATCTCGTTGCTCGCATACTTGGCGTGCCAGACCTCGTTGGACAGGGGTAGGGCATCCCAGATGGCATCACAGGTCCGTGGCGCGTCCTCATCCAGGAGCCGCGCCACACACGAAACGCCCCGGGTGTCCAGGCTGATCTCCATGTACCGACTCACGACACGTTCCTCTCCGACTCTCCGGTTGCGCGCCTGCCGACCCGCGGGATGACTTCCGTGACCAGGCGATCAACCACGGATGCGACGTCTTGTCCTGATGGCGCGAATGGCCACAACGCGAGGTGCCCGAAGCCACGCTCTGCGAGCGCGTGCAATCTGAGGGCGCACTCGTCTGCGGTACCCGCGATGGAGCATGCATCGACCAGCTCCTCCGGGATGAGCGCCGCGGCCTGGTCCAGGACCTCCGGCGTGGCCGCGTACGCGACCCGATCCATGAGCGAGGCGAGCGCTGCAGGCAGCCGGATGCCGAGCGACTCCAGGAGCGGGCGACTGCCCCACAGGGCGACGGCGATGCCGCGACGTACGGCTTCCCGTGCCAGTGCACGGTCATCGTCCACGGAGACATACACCCACGCCGCGCGAAGCAACTCCGGCAGCGTCGACGGACGCCGGGCGAGTCCGGCCTCGACGCGCTCGAGGGCGTGGTCCAGGAGCGGACCCTCCGTGAACGTCGCGACCATCGCGATGTCCGCGAGCTCACCGGCCAGCTCCAGGATGCGCGGCCCTCGACCGGCGATCGCGATGGGAACGGGGCCGGGTAGCGGGTGATGGAGGCGCCCCCCCTGGAACGAGAACGCCGTGCCCACGAAGTCCACCGCTTCGCGCGAGGTCCAGAACGTGCGCAGGAATATGGTCATCTCGCGCAGGGCCGTGGCCGGTGCGTTCCGCTGGATGCCCAGGGCGCGGAATCCGCTCATGCCGGCACCCAGCCCGAGGACGGCACGTCCGGAGCTCGCCTCCTGCAGCGTGGCGATCGCGGTCCCCGTCAGGGCCGGGTGGCGGACCAGGGCATCCGTGACGCAGGTGCCGATGTCGAGGCGGTCCGTGATCGCGGCCAGCATGCCCATGGTGACCCACGGGTCACGCTCGAATCGTTCATCGAAGACCCACAGGTTGGTGATCTCCGGGACGCGATCCAGGCGTTCCGCGCGGGGACCGACGACCGACCATGGCTCGTTGCCGGTCAGCGCCAACCCGAAGGTCGGACGGCTGGCGGACGGGCCCTGTTGCGGCATCCGCCGATTGTATACTGTCAGACAACATGACAACCATGCACGAGCGCGCCCGCATCGGACTCGTCGTCCCGGGTGACAGCCACATCGATGACGAGTTCTGGTTCCTCGCCGGAGATGATGCCCTGCCATTCGTGACCCGGACGATCGGCGCGTCGGATGTCGAGATGGGTGGCGACTCGATCGCCGAGGTGACGAGCATCGCGCAAGGCCCCGAGATCGGGGCGGCGGCCGAGCGCCTCAGCTATGTCACACCTGTCGCCGCCGCATACGTGGACACGTCCATCTCCTTCGTCCGCGGCCGCGGCGGTGACACCGAGATCAGCGACCGCATCGGCGGCATCCTCCACTGCCCGGCGATCGTCACCTCCACGGCCGTGGCCGCCGCCTGCGCCGCGCTGGGGGTCCGACGCGTGGCAGCGATGTCGCCATACACGGATGACCTGAACGCACGTCTGGTCACGTACTTCGGCAGCCACGGCATCACCATCACCGCGGTGCA
>JBBQNA010000324.1:0-3201 GCA_038329515.1 Candidatus Limnocylindrales bacterium
GAGATCGCCACCCGAGGACGCGGGCGCGCCAAAGCTGACACCGTGGAACACGGTGCCATCCTCGAGGGCGAGCAGTGCCGGGCCATGGGACCCGAGGCGCGGGTCGACCACGGCCGATGCAGGCACGGGCACGGTCATCCGAACGAGCGTCACGACAGGACCAGGGAGCGTGTCACGGGCGGCTGGACACGGAACGACCACCGGCCGTCGTTGGGCGGTGGTCGTGACATGACAGGTTCAAGGGACCCCCTCCTTGCCGGCCTCTCTGGGCCGCATCCGGCCTCACGGGACCGGTCATGCAAGAGATGTTCGGTAGCCTAGCATGCCGCCACCCGGCGGCCCGGTCTCAGCCGCTGTGCTGGACCATCCGCTGCAGCTTGCGCAGCCGGCGACGGACTCCCTTGCGGCGCTGCACGCCGACCCCGGGCTGATACAGCCATGCCAGGACGCCACCAAGTGCCGCACCCGCCAGCAGCATGACGCCACCCAGGACGACCGCGGGCGTGATCACCGGCAGGGTGAACGCCGCCTTGCGCGCCGGGCGCCCAAGCAAGCGGCCAAGGTCCGGCAGGTCCAGCCGATCCAGCTCTCGACGCAGATCCTCGGCGCGCGGCAGCTCCAGCTTGCTGATGTCGGGCATGTCCAGCCGATCCAGCCCTCGACGCAGATCCTCGGCGCGCGGCAGCTCCAGCTTGCCAAGGTCGTCCCGGAGGGCGACCAATCGGGACGTGTCGATGTCGCGCGACAGGTCGCGCACGGCGTCCAGCATCGCCTCGGTATCAATGTGGGGGAACTTCAGCATTGCCATCGTCACGACCTCCTCGCCCTCACCTGCGGCCACTGCCCGGCGGGCCTCCGGTAGCGCTCATGGTGACACCGATGCGGCCGGCACACCCGATGACGCCATTGGAGCGACCGGTGGGTCGGTGGACGTGACCCCTGGCAGGTCGGTCTCGGCCGGCTGTGTGTACAGCCGGCGGACCGCGGTCGCGACGAGGTCCGCCCATCCCGCGTACTGCTTGCCGGACGGGTGCAGGTACCGGCCAGTGACCTGGTCCAACCCGACCAGGGATGGGTCCTCGCGGACACGGTCACTGATGGACGAGATATCGACGACGGCAATGCCGCGCCAGGCGGCCGCTTCGCGCAGGAGGCCATTCAATTCCCGGATGCGGACGCTGGCCGCCTCGGCATCTGTCACCAGGGACGGACCATCGGGCGTGAGGGTGAAGTCGGGGGTCGTGACGACCACGATGCGGTCGGGGCGATGGACCCGTTCCAGGACCGTATCCAGGATGGTCGCCATGTTGTCCGCATAGTCTTCCGGCGGGGTGCTAAAGATGACGTCATTGGCACCCACCTGGACACCCACGAACTGGGGCTCCAGCTGGACCAGCTGCGGCAGCTGGTTCTGGATGACCTGGGCCGTGGCGCTCGTGCGGCCCGCGAGGTTGGCGGCCACCTCCATGTCCACGTCCGGTCGAAGGATGCGCACCAGCTGGTTCGGCCACCGATCCGCCTGCGCGACGCCATCGCCGAAGGGGTAGCTGTCGCCCAGGACGACGAACCGCAGCGCGCCGGGACCGACCGTCGGCGCCACTGGTCCCACGAGACCGGTCGGCAGCGCCTCCAGGGAGTTGCCCGGTCGATCCGGGGACACGCCGGCACAGCCGACCACGGCGAGGATGCCCAGCACGATCATGACCAGGGGTCGAGGAGCAAACGACGGACGAGTCACGAGGCCGAGGATAGCGCCGGACGGGTACGGCGCCGCGTCCGCACCCATCCGCGCCATGCGTGGCCTCGCTTGCCCTGCACGCGTATCCTCTAGACGCGGCGCGCCGTCGCACCCGCATGAGGGGCCGCCCACAGCAGTCGTCGAATCAGGAGGTCCCATGGCCCGATCGATGTGGCGCGGTGCCATCCAGTTCGGATTGGTCACCATCCCGGTGCGCCTGTACCTCGCGACCGAGTCCCGGGGCGGCCTGTCCTTCAACCTGCTCCACAAGGAGGCGAAGGAAGGCGGCGAGATGGTCCCCTGCCTGCGCCGCATCCAGATGAAGACCTTCTGCCCGGAGCACGGCGAGATCCCCCGTTCCGACACCCTGCGGGGCTACGAGTGGAGCAAGGGCCAGTACGTGATCATCGATGAGGCCGACTTCGAGGCCGTCCCGCTGCGCACCGTGCGCGCCATCGAGATCGAGCAGTTCGTGGAGACCGCGGCCCAGAAGAGCGCGCCCATCTTCGTCAAGCAGGCGTACTACCTGGAGCCCGAGCCGATCGGCCGAAAGGCCTTCGGACTGCTCAAGGCGGTGCTGGCCGAGTCGGGCCTCCAGGGCATCTGCAAGATCGTGCTCAAGGACCGGGAGCAGCTGTCAGTGCTGGACCCGTACCAGTCGACGATGCTGCTCTCGACCATCTACTGGCCGGACGAGGTCCGGGATCTGGGGGAGCTGGACATCCCGGCCGCCGAGACGGAGCCCAAGCCCGCCGAGATCGCGATGGCGAGGCAGCTCGTGTCGGCCATGACCGGCGAGTTCGAGCCGGAGCGGTACCGGGATGAGTACCGTGAAGCGCTGCTCAAGGTCATCGAGGCCAAGGTCGGCGGGCAGCCGGTCGCGATGCCCGAGGCGGTCGTCGAAGCGAAGGGCCTGACCGACCTCATGGCGGTCCTGGAGGCCAGCGTCGCGGCCGCGCGTGATGCGCGAAAGGCAACGTCCGGCGGCGAAGCCCCGGCAGTGGCGGCGGCCAGCGTCGGGGCCGGCGCCAGCGCTGGAGAGCCGATCCCGGTCTCCCGCGGCTAGGCGAAGGCCAAGCCCAATGCGGCCGTGGAAGCAGAGCCGGCCGAGACCAAGGCCGCAACGCCGCAGCGACGCCGCAAGTCGGCCTGACGTGGCCGGTCCCGTGACCGACCGCTGCACGCGATGACCTCACGGTCGCGGACAGCGCCCGACCAGCTCGTCCTGGCGCTGGGTGGGCAGCCGGCCGCGCCGCCGCTCGACGTTCGCGCCCCTGCCCGGGCTGTGGCCATGCTGCCGGGCGAGGGTCCGGCCCCGTTCGACGATGACGGCTGGTTCTTCGAACCGTGGTGGCCGGGTATCCTCGCGACGATGGTCATCGACGATGGCCGGGTCGAGCTCTTCGCGGATCAGCTTGCCGATCCCCTGCCCGCGTTCCCGGAGCTTCGATCCGTGTCCAGTC
>JBBQNA010000325.1:0-3191 GCA_038329515.1 Candidatus Limnocylindrales bacterium
GATGTGGCCGTCACGGGTGTCCTGGCCGTCATGTGGGTCGGGCTGGTGGTCGTGCTCTGGCACACCCGGATGTACGACCGCGTGATGAGCGCGGTGCACCACCTTCGCGGCCGCATCGGCGATCAGCCAGCCGCCTGAGCCACAGGGGACCCGGCGACCCGGAGCGCCCGCTCGACGTCCGCGACTCCGGCCAGGACACCCTCTCGCAGGCGATCGAGTCCGGCGTTCACCTCGCGGGACATGGTGCCCATCGAGGTAAGCTGCGTCTTGAGCGCCCGTATCGCATCCATCTGGCCCCGGACAGCGATGAGCGCCGCACCGATGGCGGCGGTGTCTACCTCCAGCTCCCGATCCGCAAGGGTGGCGATGCCGTGCAGCCGGGCCAACCGGACAGCCGCGTCCAGGATCGCCGCATCGGGAGCCTCCGGATCGATGACGCAGTAGACGTCCCCCAGTCGCACGTCGAACGGCGCGATACCCGATGGCGCGTGATTGGGCGTGAACACGACGAGGCCCACCTGCGCCGCGCGATTGCGCTTGGCCTCCGCCAACTCGTCCCGCATCTGCTTGCCAGAGATGGCACGGTCCTTGCACTCGATGACGACCCGCAGGTCGGCACCGCGTGTCAGCGCCGGGTCGATGGTCAGCAGGAAGTCACCCTTGCGGGACCGGATGATGTCGCCGGTCTCCTCGCCTGTGCGGTCGACCGCGTCACCGGTTCCCCGGCAGACGTCCCCCAGCAGCGTGCCCACGAGATCCTCGAAGTCGGCGCCCTTGGCCGATGACTTGGCACGCTCGCCGGCCCGCGCTGCGCCGGCAGCCTCGATGGCCGAGAGCCGCTCGTTGAGGCGCGTGAAACCGTCGCTGACCTCGGTCCGGAACTGGTGCAGCGGCGACCCGAGCCGAGTGGGATCGAGGAGTTGCGCCAGCCGGGAGGCATCGCCATCGAAGTAGCTGCCCAGCATCGTGCGCATCCGCCCCATCGCCGAGTCGCGCTTGGTCTCGTCGAACAGGTCAGTGACGAACGTGCGCAACTGTCCGCGGTCGCCCAGGAACCGCTCCAGGGTACGTGGCAATCGTCCATCACCGTCCGCGAAGTTCTGGCGCAGCACGCCATCCAGGGCCGTGGCTGCACGCTCGCTCGAGGCCTCTGCCTGGCGCACGAGACCCTCGAACTCCCTGCGCACGACGTCCACGTCCAGCGACACGCCCGCATCCTGGAGGGCCGTGAGGCCGATGCGCAGGGCGCGATCGAGGAGCCCCGGCCGATCCTCCTCGGGTCGCTCCGCGACGAACCGCGCGAGGTGGGCGTCCACGAGCGTGACTCGCTCGATGAAGATCCGATCACCTTCGACCCGGACGGTCGCCAGGGCGCGGTCAGGTGAGGGGAGAGGGAGGAGGCGCACAGGTTCCATGCCCACAGCCTCGACCCCTCGCGTGACAGCTAGGCTGTCACTCCATGCGCATCCGCGGGGACATCGCGGTGATGCGTGCCGGGGGATGGGCCGCGTCCGAGCGCGCCACCTGGCGTTTGCCCGTCGGCGCCCACGGGTCGCGCACGCCGCCACCTCCGGCGACCACTACGGCGACGAGGAACCCGAGCATGAGCAGGACACCGCGGCGTTGCATGACCGCACCACCGTATCCCTCCGCGTGGTCTGCCGTCCAGCGGGACCATCAGGTCCCCGGGGTGGCTACCCTGAGGGGATGCGCATCATCCTTGCCCACGGGGCCGCTGGCTCCGCCGCCTCCATGCGACCCCAGGTCGACGGCCTCCTCGCCCGCGGCATCGAGGCCGCCGCCATCGATCTGCCCGTGCGCAAGGCCGAGAGCGCCGTCGAGGCCTATCGGACGGCGGCCGGTCTCGCTACGGACGAGCCGCCGGCGTCGGTCATCGGCGGTCAGTCATACGGCGGTCGGGTGGCGAGCTTGCTGGCGGCACTCCCCGGGGCGCCCATCCACGGCCTGGTACTCCTGAGCTATCCGCTGCACCGTCCTGGCGAGCCGGCGTGGGATACGCGCACGCTGCACTGGCCCGCCATCACGGTGCCGGTGCTGCTGTTGTCGGGCGGATCCGATCCCTTCGCACGCGTCGACCTGCTGCGGCGTGCGGTGGCGGAACGTCTGCCGAGCGCGTCGCTGGTCACGTACCCCGGGCTTGGGCATACCCTGAAGCCGGTGCTCGAGGATGCCCTCGATCGCGTCGCCGAGTTCGTCAGGACCTGCTGAGGTCGCCATCCAGGGACAGTGTCCCGCCGATGGGCACGACGCGCACGATGGTCTCGGGTGCCGCCGCCGCCGCCAATCGCGCGAACTCATGAGGTGGGTCGACGCGTGTCTCGGGTCGGACGCGTGCCAGCCCGATGGGGTGGAGCGTGCCCCAGTGGATGGGCACTGCGATCCGGGGACGGATGAGACGCACCGCCTGGGCCGCGCCAAGTGGGTCCAGATGCTCCGATGATCGGGCTCGTGGGCCCCATCCCCAGACCGGGATGAGTGCGAGCTCGACCCCCCTATCGAACGCGGCCATGCCCTCGAACAGGGCGGTGTCGCCGGCGAAGTAGACCATCCGGGCGCCCTGCACGATATAGCCGACGCAGAGCTCGGTCGGGCCGATGGGTGGCCCAAAGCCCCGGTGGAGCGCACGGGTGGCCTCGATGGCCAGCCCGACGACCCTGATGTCGTCCCCGGGCACGACCTCGACGACCTGCCGGAAACCACGCGCCCGGAGGCGCGCGCCCATGCCTAGCGGCACCACGAGCGGCACCCCCTGGCCGAGCAGCCGCAGTGATCCGTAGTCCAGGTGGTCCCAGTGCGAGTGCGAGATGAGCACCACGTCCACCCGACGCCACGCGTCGGGGTCGACCGGCGCCCCAGCCCGCACTAGAGGACCTACGCGGCGGCGCAGGATGGGGTCGGTGAGCACGCGCACGCCACCGATGTCGATGAGCACCGTGGAATGACCCAGGTAGGACATCGACAGGGACAGCGTCAGGGGCTCGGCTGATGGGTCCACGCCGACCGAGTATCGGGCATCGGGACGCACGCGACCGGCGGTCACGTCGGCCGCCGGTCGGGATGCTGTGGTCCGCGTCGCCGGGACGACACGGACCAGCGTCAGTGGATGCGCAGGGTCCGGGCCTGCGCCTGGTGGCCGCCCCGTGCGTCGGTGCCGAGGGCCACGATGCGCA
>JBBQNA010000326.1:0-3164 GCA_038329515.1 Candidatus Limnocylindrales bacterium
ACAAACGCCGATGTCCGACCCCGGGCGCGCGGGTCCCCTCGATCCCGCGGTCGCGGTGGGACTGCTCCAGCGCGCACAGGCGCTCGCAGAGCAGGGTGACTGGCAACTCGCCGCCAATGCCTTCTCGCGGGTGGTCGGCAACAACGACCCCGACCTGCATGTCGCGGCGTTGCTCGGCCTCGCCGAGTGTCGCTACCGGATGGATGACGAGGCAGCCGCCGTGCAGTGCTGGATCACCGCCACGCAGGCGCCGGAGGGTCCTCTGACGTGGCGCGCCTGGAAGCAGCTGGCGGCATCACGGGTGCGCACCGGTGACCTGACGGGGGCAGCACGCGCATATCGCGAGGCCGAACGACGGGCGCCCGCCAGCGAGCAGGCGGAGATCGCGTCCCGCCTCGGGTGGCTGGCCAAGGAGACCGGCGACACGCGTGCCGCGGGCCGGCACTTCTCGCGCTCGCGGCAGGGGGGCATGATCCAGCCGAGCATGACCTGGGCCATCCTCGCGGTGACCGTGGCCATCGGCCTGTCCTCGCTGGTGTTTGACCAAGGGTCGCTCTGGTTCGAGTGGCTGGCGCTGACCAAGTCGGGCATCGCTGCCGGTGAGTATTGGCGGCTGTTCTCGGTGGTGCTGGTCCACGGGGGGATCCTGCACCTGGCGTTCAACATGTACGCCCTGTACCTCATCGGCCCGACGGTCGAGGCGTTGTACGGCTCCCGACGCTTCCTGGTCATCTATCTCGCCTGCGCCGCGGCCGGCTCGACGGCCAGCTACATGTTCTCGAACGCCGAGGTCTCGGTGGGTGCCAGCGGTGCCGTATTCGGACTGTTCGGGATGCTGCTGGTGGCGGACCGGGTGCACAAGCCCGCCCTCACCCGCAACGCGCGTGGCCTGACGATGCAGATCGGGGTGCTCATCGGCGTCAACCTGGTCATCGGCTTCTCGGTCACGTCCATCGACAACGCGGCCCACATCGGTGGACTCCTGGCGGGTTGCTGGCTGGGCCTGACGATGGTGCCGCGCGGCGCGGCAACGCTCGCGTCCTACTGGTCGACGAGCGCCGTGAGCGGTGGCGCGGCGTCCGTGAAGGGCCGCTCACCAGTGTCGGCCCGCACCGTGGGCATCCTGGGACTCGGCGCGCTTGCCGTGGTCATCGCGGTGGGGCTGGCGATCGGTCCGTTGCGTTGGGGGCTGTAAGCAGGTCCGTCCGCCGACCGAAGCGGTCCATCACCCGGTAGCGGTCACGCCGTACCGCCCGATCCTGGGCGGCGGTCGACTCACCCATGTTGGTCGCATCCAGCAGCGCCCTGGCAGTGCGGGGCGGTGCCTCGCCCGTGGACGCATCGTCTTCATCGTACTCGTCCCGGAGCACCAGGCTCCACCATGCGGCGAGCAAGGCCGGGTCCTGGAATGCCTCGTCGATGGGGCCGCGCGCCAACCCATCGGCGGTCCGGAACGTCATGCCGGCCCAGGCCACGGCGATCGGCTCGCCGGCCGCCGGTACTGGCGACAGGTGGCGCAGGTCACTGGAGACGACGCCCCACCAGCCGGCCACGCCAACGGCCGGATCAGCCAACTGCCCAAGGACTGCCGGGATGCGCTCCGCGCTCGCCTCGGCCGGCCAGCCCTCACCAACGACCACGAACTCGCCGCGGGCCCGGCGCAACGCGACGGTCAGCATCACGCCTGCCGTGGCGGTCTCACCGATCCGGATGACCTCCGCCGCACCGACGTCGTCGGGCAGCCGCGCATGCCGATCCGCGACGATGAGCAGGTGGGTGCCCGCGGGCGCGCCGGTCAGCCGCGATCGCAACCGCACCACGTCCGTCGGGTCGGCGGTGGCCCGCGCCACGATGGTCGCGATACCTGATGCCCGGCTGCCCTCGAACTCGGGTACCGCACCCGTCCAGCCGTAGCGGATCGCGCCGTCATCCTCGACTTCGTCCTCGGCATGGGCACGCACGACGCGGCCCTCCGCTCCCTTGTCCACGACCTTCCAGCCTTGCGCCTCGATGAGCGCGCGCAATCGGTCGGCCTCCTCCCAATCCTGGGCGCGGCGCGCCTCCGATCGCTCGCGGGCAAGCGCACGCAGCTCGGGCGGTGGCAGCGCCTCGCCGGTCCGGCGAGACAGTCGGGGTCTGGGAATCGAGGTGTCGTCGGTCGAGGTGTCGTCGGTCAGGGTGTCATCGGGCAGCGGATCATGGGTTGGGTCGTCGAGCATGGGCACGGAGCATACCGGGCGGCGTTGGTGCAGGCCCAGGCGGCCCGTCCGCAGCCCATCCCGGCTGCACAGTGGCGCTCGCATCGCCTACGATCGGTTCATGAGCGAGCAGGCACCCAGTCACGGCAATCGGATCGGCGGCGAGTCGCTGCCGGCGATGTCCGGCATGACCTTCGAGTCGCGCGACCCGGCCGATGACCGAGTCGTCCTGGGCACGTATGCCGCATCCGATGCGGCCGATGTCGCCACCGCCATCCGGGCGGCGGGCGAGGCGCAGGAAGGCTGGCGCCGCACCCCGGCTCCCAGGCAGGGCGAGATCCTGTACGCCTTCGGGGCCCTGATGGCCCAGCACAAGGAACGACTGGCGCGTGCCATGACCGCCGAGATGGGCAAGGTCCTGGACGAGGCACGCGGCGATGTCCAGGAAGGCATCGATATCGCGTACCTCATGGCCGGGGAGGGGCGCCGCATGTTCGGCGACACGGTGCCGTCCGAGCTGCCCGACAAGTGGGCCATGAGCATCCGCGAGCCCGTCGGCGTCACGGGACTCATCACGCCCTGGAACTTCCCGATGGCCATCCCGTGCTGGAAGATGATGCCCGCGCTCATCGGTGGCAACACGGTCATCCTCAAGCCGGCGTCGGACACGCCCGGCTGCGCGATGCTGCTGGTGGAGCTGCTGGAGCAGGCGGGCCTGCCCCAGGGTGTGGTGAACCTCGTCACGGGACCCGGCGAGGCGGCCGGTATGGCGCTCGTGGAGGACCCGGACGTGCCGCTCATCAGCTTCACGGGCAACGTCACCACCGGCAAGCGCATCGCGCAGGCCGCCGGTCGTCGCCTGAAGCGGCTGTCCCTGGAGCTGGGTGGCAAGAACGCCATCATGGTGCTGGCGGACGCGGACATCGACCTCGCGGTCGAGGGCATCCTGTGGTCTGCGTTCGGCAC
>JBBQNA010000327.1:0-3108 GCA_038329515.1 Candidatus Limnocylindrales bacterium
GACCGAGCTCCGGGAACACCAGCAGGTCCGCCGACGCCGCCCGCGCGGCACCTATCAGCTCGTGATGCCGCGCGAGGTTCTCATCGAGCGCCCCCAGTCGGGGTGCGACCTGAGCCAATGCGACGCGCAGCGATGCCATCCCCGGAGTGTACGTGGGCTGCCCGACATGGCGGGCCGCTCAGGTGGTCACCGGCGCGGTCGGGCCGCCGCAACTGCTGCCCCAACGTATGCATCCTTGTGCTGCGCCACATCCGAACCGTCCGAGGCCCCGAGGTCGAACAAGGCCGTGATGTTAACGGCTGGTCGCGGGGGACCCGCCAGATCCCGCTCCACGAGTGACCGCAGAGACGCCGCCAGGGAGACACCTCGCTCCGCTGCTCGCCGCCGGGCTAGCCGGTGTGTTTCCGGTGTCAGGGAGATGTGGGTGCGTGCCATCATGCTCGCACCACAGTACCAGCGCGAAATGCGAGCCACGCCCCGGGCCAGTGCGAACTGCGAGCCACGCCCCGGGCCGCTGATCGGCGTGCGCCGGATAGGTGACACTCACGGCCCTCGATGGTAGCCTTCCACGATCCTGCCTCCGGGACCTTCTGGCCGCGCCCTTCGGGTACGGTCGGTGGACCCGGCGACCGGCGTCATACGTGTCCCAGTCAGTGGCCGCGGAGGAGTGGCTCATGACATCGGTCCGGTGACAGAGCGCCGCGCGACGCTTCGCGCTGGATGAGGATGGAGGACCTGACACACATGACCCGACGACCCAACAGGGCGTCGCTGGCATCCATCGGAGCCGCGAGCCTGCTCGTTGCGACCATGGCGGCCACCGGCCTGGCACAGAGCCCGAGCACTCCCGCCGCGACACCATATCCGGACCCAGTCGAGCAGCCGACCGCGCCGACCGCCGATATCACGATGTACCCGAACTACGGGACCGGCGTGGATTGCGAGGCAGGCACCTTCAACGGCCTGCCGTACTCCGGCAACCTCAAGTCGATCGAGGCCACCAGCGCGAACACCGTGGTGTTCACGTTCTGCAACCCGAACGTGGCGTTCCTGTCGCAGATCGCGTTCGCCTCGCTGGCCATCGATGATGCCCAGTACCTCATCGACCACGCGGCCGATGGTGCGCTGCTCAACGCGCCCAACGGCACCGGCCCCTACAAGCTGACCGCTTGGGATGTCGGCACGCGCATCAGCCTGGACGCCAATGATGCCTACTGGGGCGAGAAGGCCCTGACCCCGAACGTCGAGTTCCAGTGGAACGCGGAGTCCGCGGCTCGCTTCATCGCTCTCCAGTCGGGTGCCGTGGACGGCATCGACAACCCAGGCAAGGACGACATGGCGGCCATCGAGGCCGATGCCGCCCTGCAGCTCAAGCCCCGCGAAGGCATGAACACCTTCTACATCGGCATGAACAACACGTTCAAGCCGTTCGACAACCAGAAGGTCCGACAGGCCATCGCCATGGGCATCGACCGCCAGCGCGTCGTGGACAACTTCTACCCGCCCGGATCGTCCGTGGCTGAGTGGTTCACGCCCTGCTCCATCCCATTCGCATGTGAGGGTGGCAAGTCGTGGGAGTTCGATCCGGTCGCTGCCAAGGCGCTGCTGGCCGAGGCCGGCTTCCCGGATGGCTTCGAGACCACGCTGTCCTTCCGCGACGCGGTCCGCGGTTACCTGCCTGACCCGCCGACCATCGCCCAGGAGATCGCCAGCCAGCTGGAGACGAACCTCGGCATCAAGGTCGCCCTGGACCTCCAGGAGTCGGTCACGTTCCTGGATGCCAACGCCGCGGGCACCATCCCCGGCCTGTTCCTCCTCGGCTGGGGTGCGGACTTCCCGGATGCCAGCAACTTCCTCGACTATCACTTTGGTGCGGGCGCGGGCAAGAAGTTCGGTGCCCCCATCCCGGAGCTCGTCGAGGCCGTGCAGACCGGTGGCCAGAAGTCGGTCGACGCCGATCGCATCGCCGCCTACAGCCTCGCCAATGATCTCATCCGCGAGTACGTGCCCGCGGTCACGATGGCACATGGCGGTTCCGCCACGGCCTTCAAGGCAGACGTCACCGGTGCCCACTCCTCGCCCCTCTCGAGCGAGGTCATGGCCGTCATGCAGGCCGGCGATCGGGACACCCTCGTCTTCGTCCAGAACGGAGAGCCGGGCAGCCTCTACTGCGCGGACGAGACCGACGGCGAGGCGCTGCGTGTCTGCGAGCAGGTCAAGGAGTCGCTCTACTCGTACGAGGTCGGTGCCACCGGCACCATCCCCGCGCTTGCAACGGAGTGCGTGCCGAGCGAGGACCTGACGGTCTGGACCTGCACCCTTCGCGACGGCGTGACCTTCCATGACGGCTCGACGCTGGACGCCAGCGACGTGGTCGTCTCTATGGCAGCCCAGTGGGATGCCCTGAGCCCGCTGCACGTCGGTCGCACCGCGACCTTCGAGTACTGGCCCGCCCTCCTCGGCGGCGGCTTCCTCAACCCGGCCGGCCCCTGCGGCTTGCCGAACACTGCCGCCTGCGAATAGCGCAGGGCATGACCGCGCGCCGGCCTGGCGCGCGGTGAGCATCGATCCCGAAAGGGCGCCGCCGAGACCGGCGGCGCCCTTTCACGCACCCTCGCTGTGGCACGGACCCTGACACATGGCCCAGTACATCATCCGGCGCCTCCTGATCACCATCCCGATCATCGTGGCGGTGATCTTCCTGGTGTTCCTGCTCGCGCGGGTCCTGCCCGGGGACCCCTGCATCGCGACACTCGGCGAACGCGCCACTGCGGCGCAGTGCCAACAGTTCCGGATCCGCTTCGGACTGGACCAGCCCATCCCCGTCCAGTTCCTGCTCTACGCCCAGGACCTGCTGTCGGGTGACCTGGGTACGTCTATCAAGTTCCGCCTGCCGGTGACCGAGCTCATCATCCAGCGGCTGCCGACGACCATCGAGCTCAGCTTCTATGCCCTGGTCTTCGCCATCGGCATCGGGGTGCCACTGGGCATCATCTCGGCATACCGACGCAACTCGGCTGCGGATGCGGGTGTCATGGGACTCGCCAACATCGGCATCTCGGTGCCCGTGTTCGTGCTCGGCCTGGTGCTGGCCTACGTGTTCGCCAT
>JBBQNA010000328.1:0-3100 GCA_038329515.1 Candidatus Limnocylindrales bacterium
GAGTGCCCGCACCACGGTCGCATCGAGCGCCACGGCAAGCGCGACGCCAATGCCCAGGGCCTTGATGAGCACCACGTCCGCGAACGCGAACGAGCCAGCCACGAGGACCACGATGGCCGCCGCGCTGGTCACGATGCGCCCACTGCGCTCCAGGCCGCTGGCCACGGCCTCCCGGTTGTCAGCGGTGCGGTCCCAGGTCTCCTTCATGCGACTGAGCAGGAACACCTCATAGTCCATGGACAGCCCGAACAGGACGCAGAACAGGATCACAGGCATGGTCGTCTCGACATAGCCCGGTGGCGTGAAGCCGAGCGGCCCCGACAGGTTGCCGTCCTGGAAGATCCAGACCAAGGCACCAAAGCTGGCCAGGATCGACAGCGTGTTCATGACCAGCGCCTTGGCCGGCAAGATCACGGAGCGCAGCAGGAGCAGCAGGATGACGTAGGTCGTGACGAGGATGAAGAGGGCGGTGCGCGGGAAGTCGGCGCCGACCTGGTCCACGACGTCCACGACGTCCGCGGCACCACCACCCACCAGTACCGTCATGCCGGGTGGCGGCGCCAGCGCGGATGCCGGGTCACGCAGTTCACGCACCAGTGCCCGTGCCTCCGCGTCGTTGGCGCCATACCACGTGACCACACTGAAGGCGGTCAGGTCGCCGTCCGTCGTGCGTGCCAGGGAGTCCGCCACGAATCGGTCGGCAGGACCAGCCGGGTTGGACAGGATGAGCTGGTACTGGGCCTTGCTGAGTCGCGGGTCGACGTCCACGATGCTGTCCACCCGCTCCACCCGCGGGTCGGCGGCGATGCGCCGCGAGTAGTCGTAGAGCAGGGCCACGTTGCCCGGGTCGGTCACTTGGCCATCGGTCTCGATGGCCAGCGCAAGCGGCCCGAAATCACCGATGGGGAACTCGGCGACGAGCGAGTCATAGGCCACCCTGGAGGGCACGAACGGGGGCAGGATGCTGGCATCCGGTGCGTTGAAGCGGACGTGTAGGAACGGCAGCCCAAGGGTCACCAGGAACAGCAACGTGAGCACGAATACGGGCACCGGCCGGTCCATGACCCACTGGGCCAATCGCCACCAGGCGCCGTGCTCCAGCACTTCCGTGGTGTCCACGGGTGTCACCAGCGCGTCGACTGGCGCCGACGTGCTGGCTCTTCGGCGTCGGATGCGGACCGGTGCGGCATCGATCCGGGGACCCAGCACGGCCAGGGTCGCGGGCAGCAGCGTCAGCGCAGCGGCCACGGCCAGGCCGACGACCATGGCGCCCGCGACGCCCACCGAGCGCAGCACCATGAAGTCGAACAGCAGCAACCCGGACAGGCCCACGAGCACCGTCACGCCGCTGAAGAAGACTGCTCGACCAGCAGTCGCGACGGTCGCCGCCACAGCCTCCGTGACCGCGTCCCGATCCATGACCCCATCCGGCAGCCGACCACCGCCCCGCCGCCGAAGCTCCTCCCGAAACCGGCTGACCATCAGCAGCGCATAGTCGACACCCAGGCCAAAACCCAGCAGGGTCGCCAGGTTGAGCACGAAGATGCTCATCGGCGTGAGCGAGGCCACGACCACGATGGCGGCCAGGGCGACCAGCACCGCGATGCCCCCGACGATCACCGGCACGCCCGCCGCGATGACGCTGCCGAACACGAACAGCAGCGCCAGCGCCGCCAGCGGCAGGCTGATGAGCTCGCTCCGTCGGAGGTCGTCCTCGGACACCTTCTGGATGTCGCCATAGAACGCCGGTCCACCGGCAAGCGCGATGTCCAACCCCGGCTGGGCCACGATGGCCGCTTCCACGGGCTCCAGCGCATCCGGTGACCGGTCGGGCGACAGGTCGAGCGACACGACCTCGTACACGGTCCTGCCGTCCGCACTGACCTGGTGGGGAGCCAGGGTGTGGGGCAGGATACCCGTCACGTGTGCCGCGGTCGCGACTCCCGCCAGGGCACGGCCGACTGCCAGGTCGAAGGCAGGGTCGCCGGCACGCGACTCGTTGGTGGACCGGACCACGATGACCAGCGCTGACGGTGGCAGATGAAGCCGCTCCTCCAGCAGGCGCCGTGCACGGGCCGCCTCCAGGTTCTCAGCCGTGAAACCGCCTGGCTGGAGGACCCCCGGTGCCTGGGGAGCAAGGGGCAATGCGCAGAGCGCGACCAGCAGCCAGGCGCCGATGACCCACCAGCGTCGTCGGGCCATGGCCCGACCGAGTCGTTCGAAGGATCCCATGTCCGGGGCGGCGGGGCCGACGCGTCGAGGCTAGTTGCTGGGTGCGTCCGGGGACGCATCGATGAGCAGGTCCGGGTCGTCAACCGGCGGCGCGTGCTCCACGATCTCGATCTCCGCCGTGACGGTAGCGATGCCCCGGATGGTCGCGACCACGGAGCAGTAGCGGTCGACCGCCAGGTCGATGGCCCGTCGGAGGCCCGCTGCGTCCAGGTTCCGACCCTGGACCGTGAATCGCAGCACGACCGTGTGGAACGCCCAGGGCGCCTCGGTGTGCTGCTCGCCCTCGACCGAGACCGACAAGCCCGTCACGTCCTGGCGTTGCTTGCGCGCGATCTCCACCACATCCCACGCGGCGCAGGACCCGGCGGCTGCCAGCAGCAGCTCGGATGCGGAGTAGCCTGACGGACCGTGGCGTCCTTCGCCATCGGGCAGCACGTGGGGGGCGTTGATGTCGATGCGCCGGCCGCGGATCGTGCCCTCGGACACGAATCGCTCGCCGACAGGATCCCAGTCGATGGTGACGGTCTTCACGCCACCATCATGCCCCAGGGAGGCGGTACAGCCTTTGGACGCTACCTGTCCGTCAGAGCTGACCGGCGATGGTCGACAGGATGGAGCTGATCTGGTCGCCCATGAGCAGCAGCGCGACCACCGAGAAGATGACGATGAGGGACAGGATCAGGGCGTATTCCGCGAGTCCTTGACCTGCATCCCGGCGGCGATCCGCGCGGCCCCGCCGTGGCATGTCGTCACTCGCCGATGACGGACCAGATGAACCCCATGAAGATGAAGATGCCCGCGAACAGGCCGATGAGCGCCAGACCACCCTCCTCGGTCGCGGGCAGGCCCATGGTCATGAGCAGGCCCA
>JBBQNA010000329.1:0-3088 GCA_038329515.1 Candidatus Limnocylindrales bacterium
GCGGCGGAGAACATCAGCTCCGACGATGATAGGCGGGTGACCCGTATCGACCTCATCTCGCGTACCGGTGCGCTCATCAGGGAAGGCGAACGACTCGTCGCCGAGCCCACGCTGACCGCGCTCCAGGGCTGGATCAAGGCATCCGACGCGCTGCTCGCCGCAGCCTGGGGGTCGATGGACCGGTATCACATGGCGTGGCTGATGGTCGGTCGACCGGCGAGTGCCGTCCGTGGTCGGCCGATGTCGCCGGACGAGGAGGCGGCCTACGTCCGGGACGTGGCCACCCAGAAGACCGCCGCGCTGCGCATGAGCCTCACGGCAGTGGAGCAGGGCATGCCGTACGTGGGCGAGACGGCCTGATCGTCTGCGCCGCCGCCTGATCGGTCTACGCGGCGGCCCCGACGACCTACGATCGCGTCGCCACCGAGCGTGCCCCGAACCAGCCGAGGCCCACGAACAGCATCAACGACAGCAGGTCCGCGACGCCCAGCTGGGGGCCCATCCAGTCCAGGAACGGCGTCCCGGCCAGACGGTCCGGGAACGACTTCGATGACCCCGGCAGGATGGCCATCGCGACCAGCCATGCGCCGATGAGCCCCGCCAGCCAGCACACTCCGCCCAGCAGCGCACCAAGGAAGACGGGCGCGGACGATGCGCGATGTTGCTGGCCGCCCCAGGCGCCCTGTCGGACGGCCGCACCGATCGCCCAGCCACCACCGACTGCGACCGCGATGATGCCGCCAGTCAGGTCCAGGATGCCTCGCAGCAGGGCAGACAGCAGTGCCACGACAACCACCGCCGACACGCCCAGGCCCACGGCCCGCGCCATCCGCGGGCGCTCCATGACAGCCACCGGTGCAGCCACGCGATATCGGTCACCGGGGGGTGTCGCAAGGAATGACGGGCGGACGTCACCGGGCTGGGTCACCGTGCCACTCTAGCCGCTAGACTGGCGGTCCCATGGCTCATCCGTTGCTTGGTCTGCCCCCTGCCGATGCCGCCGCCGGACGACCGGACGCGGCTGCCCGCCTGCGCGCGGCGCGCGCCCGACTGGCGCCACTTGCCCTGGAGGCGTCGTTGCGCCTTGACCCGACCCTGCGGGACCGGTTCGACGAACTCGCCCTGCGCCGGATCCTGCGGGATGAGGAGCGCCACATCGAGCAGCTCGCGCGGGCACTCGAGACCGGCGAAGAGCGTTTCGTGACCGACTACGGCGAGCACATCGTGCCCATCTATCGGCGCCGGGACATCCGCATGAACGACTACGTGACCATCCTTCATGGACTGCGTGAGGCCGCGTTGTCGGTGCTGCCGGGTGAGGATGCGGGGCCGACCACTGAGCTCATCGGCCGCTGGATCGAGCGTGTCCGGCACCACCGTCGACTCGCCGGCGATCACCCCGGCAACTCCATCGCGCGCTTCATCTGGAAGGGCGCCGGGCTCGGCGACGACAGCCTCATCTGATGACCATCAAGTGGGTCAAGTCAGACCCCCTCGTGATGAACGGTGAGCCCTTCTGCCATGGCACACGGCTGACGGTGCGCAACCTGCTGGAGATGCGAGCCAGCGGCTTGACGCCGGACCAGATGATCGGCCAGAACCCCGAGCTGCGTCGCGTGGGTATCGCTGAGGCGTACGCCTTCGCGGGCACCGATGCCCGGTATGCCCCCTTCCGGGAAGCGGATGGCAGCCTCATCGGGCCCGGCTTCACCGCGGAGGAGGCGGCCGCGCTGCCGGAGCACCTCCGGACGGCCGCGGGCATCGTCGTCACTCGTGGAGAGCCGGTCCCCGTCGCCACGAGACGCTAGATCCGGCCCGACGGCGCGCGTACCCCGCGAACGACGCCTAGTTGGTGAGGACCACTCCCCGAGCCGCCCGCTCCAGGGTCGCCAGCAGCACATGGACACCCTGCGCCCCCGACACGCCATACCGGCGGTCGATGACGAAGAAGGGCACCCCGCTGATACCCAGCTGACGCGCCAGCGCCTCGTCCGCGCGGACCTCATCCGTGAACCGGCCACTATCCAGGGTCGAGCGCACGGTCTCGCTGTCGAGCCCCGCCTCGGACGCCAGGTGGGTGAGCACCTCGCGGTCCCCGATGCGGGCACCCTCGTTGAAGTAGCCGGCATGGAGCCGCTCCACGACCGCATCCTGGATGCCGGCCTCGGCGGCGAGATGGGTCACGCGATGGGCGTCAAAGGTGTTGGCGGGTCGTGCCCGGTCGAGCTGGTAGATCAGTCCTTCCTCAGCCGCGATGGTCGTGACCCGTTCGTTCATGGCTCGAGCCTGCTCAAGGCTCATGCCCAACTTGCTGGCCAGCATCTCGACCAGCGGCTGGTCGAGGTCCGAGGTCCTTTCGGGCGCGAGCTCGAAGCTGCGGTAGCGGACGCTGACATCGTCTCGGCCGTCGAACGCAGCGAGAGCCGCCTCGAACCGGCGCTTCCCGATGTAGCACCAGGGACACACGATGTCTGACCAGATCTCGACCTGCATGGCTTACATCGTACGCTGCGGGTACCATGTGCGCATGACCAGCACCTCCCCGCCCGCGTCTGGCGGCTACCAGGCTGGCGTCTGCAACATCGGACCTGCCGAGGTCAGCCGTCGTCGGCGCTCGGGTCACGTGGGCGCCATCCTCGGCATCGGCCTGTTCATCGTGCTCGTGGCACTGGGTGTGCCGCCGGTCTGGCGGCTGCTGGTGGTGCTGCCGGCCGCGGTCGGCGCGGTCGGCTATCTCCAGGCACGCCGCCGCTTCTGTGCCGGCTTCGCGATGCAGGGTGTCTTCAACCTTGGTGAGCTGGGGTCCCAGACATCGGTGGCGGACCCGGACGCGACCAGTCGCGACCGTGCCGCGGCCCTCCGCTTCTTCGCCGAGGCGGCCATCATCGGACTGATGGTGGGTGTCATCGCGGTCGTGCTGCCGGTCTGATCACCAGTTCTGGCACGCACCGCCGGCGCGCGGCCACTCGACGCGCCAGTGCTAGGCTGTCCGAACGCTCCCGCACGAGGCTCTTGCCATGACCGAACAGACCATGACCACCGACGCCATCGGACCGACCATCGACCAGCAGGCGTCCGTCTCCCCAGT
>JBBQNA010000330.1:0-3000 GCA_038329515.1 Candidatus Limnocylindrales bacterium
CCCGTGAGAGGTCGGCGAAGCACTCAAGATTCACGAATCGTTATCGATCGGTGACACCTTCGGGGCTTGCCGAAACCCGCGACCACCGATAGAGTCCGCGCTCGTGGGGGTCTGACGGCGCGGGGGCCATGGCGCTGGTCGGAGTCGGCGGCTGACGGCGACATCGGGGGGAACGCTGTCCGTCACTGTGTCTCGGCACACAGAGGAGCGTCCATTGAGCACTAGACGAGCACGGTCTTCACCCGGTGGGCTGACTATCCGCACCCGGTCCGGCAGCCAAGCGTCGAAGAGGCTCGCGGCTCTCGCCACAATTGGCGCCATCGCACTGCTCGCTCTGGTCCCGACATCCGCCACCGGCCAGGATGTCTCGGACGAGGAGTTTGACTACGCGCAGACGTTCCGGCGCTCCGCGGGCCTGCCAGCCAGCGACAGGGTCGTCGCGGACAGCTTCTCCGAGCCCGGCTACTCGAGCGAACGCTACGGGCTGCCGCTGAACGAGGACGAGCTCAGGTCCCTCAGCGAACGGTCCCGGATCCGGCAGGAGATGCAGCCGGCCATCAGGGAAGCCCTCTCCTGGGGCGGCTACGGAGGGATGTATATCGACCAGGAGCGAGAGGGCACCGCCGTCTTCTGGTTCACACATGACCTGGACGAGCGCCGGGATCGACTCGACGACCTCATGCCTGGCGAGGCTCGATACGAGGTTAGGAAGGCCGACTACACCTACGGGGAGCTGAGGGAAGCCAAGGATGCCGTCGCGAGGCGCAGCGGCGCCTTTGCGGGCGAGGGCATCGAGATCGTCGAGATGGGGCCCGATGACCGCCGCAACCGGATGGCCATCGGCGTCGCAAGCGACGTCACGAGCGCACGAGAGGTCTTGGAGAACGAGTTCGGTCCGATCGTCCGCGTGGAACGGGCGTCAGCAGGAGAGATGGACTGTCCGCGCACGAACTGTCGTCCGATGAAGGGAGGCCTCCATGTGCTCGGAGACGCCGGGCCTACGGACTACTGCACGAGCGCGTTCCTCGCGAAGACCAACGCAGGCGACCTGCGACTCGTGACCGCCGGGCATTGCATGATCGGTCGGAAGGACCACACCTGGACCCACAACGGCTCGTCGCTCGGGACGGCCGCCAACCACACGCTGAACTCGAACAACGACACGTGTGGTGGCAATTACTGTGCTGACGCCGGCTGGTTCCAGCTCGACGGCAACGAGAATGTCACGGATCGGCATGAGTTCCTGAGGACGACGCTCATCTACTCCTTCGATGGGGTCCGTCATGACACCGCGCAGCAGGTCGGTGACTGGATCTGGCGCGCCGGTCGCACGACGGACATCGTGACCGGTCAGATCACCAGCCGCAACAAGCTCAAGAAGACCATCGGCGCCAATGGCACGACCTACTGGATCGACGGCGTGAACGTCATGGATCGGGACGCCCGCGGCGGGGACAGCGGCGGGCCCTACTGGGTCGAATACGACTTCGCCGGTGACCGCTTCCGGATGGTCGCTGGCATCCATAGCCACTCCACCAATGACACGAATCATCCGACCGACCCATGCGAAGAGGACGATAACAACCCGAACGTGACCGACTGTCGCGCGTGGTATACCACCGCCGACACGTTCGAGGACAACGTTTCCCTGACGATATGCACCAAGCAGACGTGCCCTTGAGGAGGTCAATGACATGAGATGGACCCGCCGCTTCGCGGTGATCTCGACGCTCGCTCTGGCTCTCATGCCGTCCGGCCCGGTCGCGGCCGAATGCATCGGCCCATGGACGCCGATGCCGTCGTTCACGGCTGTCGCGCCGAGCGCGGAGCGGGTGATCGTCGGAACGGTCATCCAGGACCTCGAGGACCCGCAGGGCCTCGAAGCAGAGGGGGGCGGTATCACCCCGTCCTTCGTCATCGCGGTGGACACGGTGCTCCGTGGTCCCGATCCGGGACCCACCCTCACCTTGGACCTGGTGGCCACGGGTGTGCCACAGAGCGAGGAGTGCGGAGGCAGGCCCACCGTATTCGCGACCCCGGGCGACCGCATCGCGGTCGCCTTCGAGGGTAGGCTGCCCGGGCACCGGCGGCCCATCACGGCCGCGGCCTGGATCGAGGGTCAACCAGACGCGCTCGGGGCGCCAGATGCCGAGGTGCTCACCATGGCGGAGGTCCGGGACGCGATCACCCGGATGCCCGACACATCAACGGCTGGCGTCGCGGAGCCGTCGCTGGCAACCATCCTCAAGTGGCTTCTTGGCGCGAGTCGTAGTCCCTAATAACTGCGAAGGGGGCTCAGGGGGCGAGCGTCCTCGTCCTGGATCGCGCTCGTGGGCCGCGTTCGGAGATTGGCAGGCATCCTCCGCGTTCCTCAGCCGCGACCCGGCCACGGGCCACCGGACCGGGCGTGACGTAACGCGTGGACTGAAGCAGATGACGCGCGACGAGATGTTCGCAGCATGTGAATCTTCTCTCAACCACTGGACCGACAACGGACTCGTGCAGATGAGCCAACGTGACCTCCGGGTGCGGCCGACGTCAGCGAGGAGTTGATAGATCGGTTCTCAGGGCTCAGGCGTCGCCCAGCCACGAAGGACCAATCGCGTCGACCAAGGTCGACGGGCAATAGAATAGGCTCGATCCACACCATGACCAGGACCGGAGACCGTCCAACCGAACGGTCCGAACCAGATCGCCGCCTGCAGCGTGGCCGCCGTGGTCTCCCTGACCTCTTGCTGCTGGCTCAGGAGTCCGTCGATGTCGATGCCCAGGCCGGACGCGAGCGACCGGAGGAGCGGGCTGCTGACGAACCCCTCGAAGGCCCGTTGTCGCTGCATCGTCGCGTTGCTGACGCCGGTCATCCGGCGGGCCATCTCGTCGAGGCGGGGATCGTTCGGGTCCACGTGGCCAGTCTAGAGGTGGGGTGGCCTGCAATCGGGACCGGCATCCCACTCCCCCCACACGATCCGCTCATCGTGTCGCGGCGGAGGCGTCCGAGAC
>JBBQNA010000331.1:0-2949 GCA_038329515.1 Candidatus Limnocylindrales bacterium
GTTGCTCTTCCGCCAGCGCCGGCACGCGAGCGGAATCGTCACGCGACAACTCGCCGACGCGACGACCCGCGGCCCGCCACTCGGACAGGACCGTCGCCAGACTGCCAGATCCTTCGTCCTCGTCGCGGATCCTGAGCCAGGCGCGCCGGAACCTCGGGGCGATTCGTCGCAGTTCGACGAGTTCGAGATGGACGGACCGTCCGTCCGCACAGCGCACGAGTGGCGAGGCTCCGACCGGCGATGATGCATCACCCGCGACGATGCCGGCCCACGACGGATCCACGGCGGAAGCGACGTCGTCGGCAAGCAGCGCGAGCAGCGCCGATGAGACAGCATAGTGGTGACCATCATCGTCGATGTCCACCCACATATCGGATGCCATCGTCCCGTGGCCGGCAGCCAGATCCCGCAGTACCACGGCCCTTGCCCCTTGTGCTTGAGTCCCGGTCCGTCACCCCAGACGAAGTAACCTCATCAGGATACTCCCTCCGTCAAGACGTTGGCAAGCTGTTGATGAGGTACTCAGCGCGGGCATGACGCCACGTGGCCGTACTGAGTGGTCTCTTGGGCGACCGCATCAGCGCTCTGAGGAGCCCTTGACACGATGCGGCACCATTGCCCGATGTACGACCGGCAAGCGCCTGAACAGATGGATAGCGAGGGTGCCAGCGCCAGGCCTGTGTACAGCATCGGCGCGGTGTCCAGGATGACGGGCGTCGCCGTGGCGACCATCCGGAACTGGGAGGAACGGTATGGGGGCGTCGTCCCGGGGCGCAGCGCCGGCGGTCAGCGCCTCTACTCCCGAAACGAGGTCGACCGGCTCCAACTCATCCGCGGGCTGATCGATACCGGCAGCGGCGCGGCCGAAGCACATCGCATCGCTGCGATCGGGGCCGACGACCCTCAGAGACCAGGTCGGGATGGGACCCCGCGGCGACATCTCGTGATCCTGCTCGCGGAACGCGATCCCTATGCCGCGGAGCTGGCGGAATACTTCCTGCGCACGGAGGGCTACGAGGTCACGCTCGTGTTCGATGTCTCGGAAGCCCGTCGTCGCGTCGACGAAGCACCACCGGACCTCATCGTCATCGAGTGGCTGGTGGGCGGAGGGATGGGCGGACCCCTGTGCCGCGAGGTGCGGGCGAAGACGAGCCGGCCGATCCTCGTGATCTCCTCTCTCGCGGTGGGCGAGGCGGCGATCGAGGCGGGCGCGGACGCGTTCCTGCTGAAGCCGCTCGACCCGTTGCTGTTCGTGTCGAGCGTCAAGGATCTGCTCGGTGAGAGCGCGTACCTGCGCGGACCGGAGCGGAGACCCTGATGGATCGACTCTCCAGTGGCCAGCCGCAACTCGATGCCGTCCTCGGAGGCGGCCTCCCCGGCAGCGCCATCGACGTCATCGTCGGCCTGCCGGGTTCCGGCAAGACCATGCTCGCCCAGCAGTACGTGTTCCACAACGCGACGCCGGCGAGCCCGGCGGTCTACTTCACGACCGCCTCCGAGCCGCTGGAGAAGCTTGTCCGATACGCTCAGAACCTCTCCTTCTTCGACCTCGCCGCGGTGGGCACGTCCGTGTTCTACGACGACCTTGGGCCCGACCTGCAGACGGGTGGCCTCGCTCCCGCCATGGAGCACATCCTGGCGGGGCTCCGGGAGCGGCGACCGGGCATCGTGGTCATCGATTCCTTCAAGGCTCTGGAGGCGTACGCGACCGACGCCATGGAGTTCCGGCGGTTCGTCACCGACCTGGCGGGCCGGATGAGCGCCATGCCGACCACGGCCTTCTGGGTCGGGGAGTACCACACCGATGAGGTGTCCCGGCGCGCGGAGTTCGCGGTCGCGGATGGCATCATCGCGCTCGCCTCCAAGAGCCAGGGAGACCGCACGCTGCGCATGCTCCAGGTGCTCAAGCTGCGAGGCAGCGACTTCCAATCCGGCAGCCACGCCTACCGCCTGACGTCCGACGGACTTCGCGTCTTCCCTCGCCTCGCCGATGCGCCCCTCCAGACCGAGTACGCGCTGGCGACCGATCGCCTGTCGACCGGGTTGGTCGACCTCGATGCGATGCTTGGCGGGGGCCTGTGGCCCGGTTCCACGACGCTCCTGGCCGGACCCAGCGGCGCGGGCAAGACGCTCATCGGCCTCCAGATCCTGCGCCACGGCGCGGAGTCGGGTGAACCCGGCGTGTTCGCCTCCCTGCAGGAGAACCCGACCCAGATCGAGCGGGTCATGCGTGGCGTCGGGTGGGATCTGGCCGACTCCGGCATCGAGATGATGTATCGCTCACCCGTGGATGTCTACATCGACGAGTGGGTCTACGAGCTGCTCGACATGGTCGACCGGACCAGGGCCCGTCGCGTGGTGATCGACAGCCTCGCCGATCTTCGCATCACCGCGCCCGACGCGGTCCGCTTCCACGAGTACATCTACTCGCTCACCCAGCGGTTCTCGAAGCTGGGCGTGACCATGGTCTTGACTCACGAGGTCCACAACCTGTTCAGCGACGCAGCCGACACGGAATGGGAGATCGCGCACCTGGCGGACAACCTGGTCCGGCTCCGCTATGTCAATGAAGCCGAGACGATCGGGCGTTCCGCGACCGTGCTCAAGACGCGCGGCTCCGCGCACGACCCGCGGGTCCGGCGCTTCGACATCACGAGCGAGGGCCTGCGGTTCGTACCCGTGGCAGCGCTTCCCGGGACCGAGCCGCCGGATCCGGGTCACCGTCCAGCCTGACGGACGCTCGGGTCACGACGGCCACCCATCCCGTGCAGCGCAGCTCGGCCCAGGTGGTGGCACTCTGCATGTTTCAAAATCCCGGCGTGGCTCCGCCCGGTCAATCCGCTCCTTCACACGTCCCGGGACACGATGCCCGCCCTGACTGCTTCTGCGCGTCGGATGCGATGCCGTTTCACCTTCGCCCGGATCGTGCCGAGAACACCCAGCAGGAGA
>JBBQNA010000332.1:0-2930 GCA_038329515.1 Candidatus Limnocylindrales bacterium
GGTCCCTGGTCGGCCTCCCTGGCCCTCGCCGCGGCCCCCGGTGACCGCGCCCCGATGGCCCGGGACCTGGTCGCCGTCCTGAGCCGCAGCGCGCGCGAGCTGAGCGTGGCCGGGTGTCCGCTCATCCAGTTCGATGAGCCGGCCGCGACCCGCGGCATCGCTCGATCGGATGGTCTCGAGGCGACCCCGACGGACCTTGCAGCTGACCTTGGGTCACTCCTCGACGCCATGCCGGACGGCCAGAGCGTCTGCATGGGGCTGCTGGACGCAGCGCCACGGCCGGAGTTGTGGCCACGGCTTGCCGAGCTGCCGGTGCACAGCTTCCTGGTCGACGTGACGCCCGGCGCCGAGTCCTGGCGCTTCATCGCCACCCTGTCGGCGGAGCAGGGTGTCATCGTGGGTGCTGTCGATGCCCGCTCAGCCGCGCTCGACGACCCCGAGATGCTCATCTGGGCCGCGACGCTGGCCGCCGAGATGGACGACCGGGGCGCTGCCCGCGTCGGCATCGCTTCCTCCGGCAGCCTCGCCCGTCTGGAGCGGCATTACGCCCGGCGCAAGATGGAGCAGGCGGGCATGGCCGCACGACTCAGCGCGATGGGACCACTGGGCCAGGTCGCGCGCGCGCTGCAGCCTGATCCGGCCACCAGTCGCATCCAGGGCCTGCCGGAGCTCGTGGCGGCGTGGCGAGCGGGCACCGGCCGGACGTTGGCCGAGACCAGGCCGTGACCGCTGCCCCGGCGGCGGACGCTGCCCGCTTTCCACGGGTCGTGCTGGGCACCGTGTGCGTGCCCTGGACCGCGACCTGGGCCATCGACGAAGCGCGCTTTCGCGCATCCGTGCGGCAGCACGTCCAGCTGGGCATCCATGACCTCTACGTGTTCGGGACCGCGGGTGAGGGCTATGCGGTCACGGAGCGCCAGTTCGACACCGTCGTTGACCTGTTCACGGACGAGGCGCGGACGCTGGGCATCGAGCCCATGGTGGGCGTCGTCAGCCTGTCCACGGCGACGATGGTTGAGCGCGTGGAGCGCGCCATGGTCCGGGGCGTCCGACGCTTCCAGTTCGCGCTGCCGTCGTGGGGCGTGCTGACGGACGCGGAGGTCGAGTCGTTCATGCACGAGATCCCCGGGCGCTTTCCGGAGGCCTCGTTCCTGCACTACAACCTGATGCGCACCGGGCGTCTCATCGAGCCCGGCCTGTACGCCCGCCTCGCCGCCGAGCACCCCAACCTGGTGGGCACCAAGAACGGCACCTCCGACATCCTGCGCATCCAGGCCCTGCTGACGGAAGCGCCGATGCTGCGCCACTTCCTGACCGAGATGGGCTATCCGTTCGGGTGCTCGGTCGGCGCACCCGGGCTGCTGATGTCACTGTCGTCCACCAATCCTCCGGCGGGCATCCGGTTCTTCCAGTCGGGTGTCGATGGCGACCTGGGCACGCTCCTGGCACAGCAGGCGGAGCTGGTAGCCATCGAGGCGGCGCTGGAGGCGGCGGCTGGCGACGCCGGGACGCATATGGACGGCAGTTTCGAGAAGATGCTCCATCGACTCCTTGACGACGACTTCCCGCTGCGGATGCTGCCACCCTATGCCGCGGTCCCCGAGGCCGGCTTCCAGGACTTCCGGACATGGCTCGAGTCCACCTACCCACACTGGAGTCCACCTACCCACACTGGACGCCGGCCGCGGGCTGAGGCGAATCGCGCACACGCGTGGCCCACGACGCCACCTTGGAACGATCGCAACTGACAGGTAGGGGCCGACTGCCAGTCCGCAGCGTCTCCACATTTGACCCAGCCCCATGTCTCCCCGACACGAGCAGGAGGGCAGCAACACCTTCGACTGAGATGTGCCTCTAGGGCCTACTGCTGCGCCCAATCTAACGGCGCAGGAGGGTGACCAATCGATCGAGGTTTCACGTCATTTCGAGAGCAGGAGAAGACTACGCCTCTGTGTCGTCAAGAGCGAGTCGTTCAGTGTCATCCACGACAGCGTGCCGTCGTGCTCTACTCGCCGTTTCCAACACGATCCCCTGGCCTCTCCCTGCCGCACCTGCGACAGTCCCATTCTGCCCGAGGTCGAACATGGGGGATGCCGTCCCGCCAAGGCGAATGAGAGCCGCGTCATAGTAGCTCCGGTCGAGCTCGATGCCGGTGAACTGCCGACCCAACTCCAGCGCCGCCACACCAGTGGACCCAACGCCCATGAAGGGGTCCAAGACCAGGTCTCCCGGGTTTGTCGCCCACTGAACCAGCCGCCGCAATACGGCCAGGGGCTTCTGCGTGGGATGCTTGGGATGCTTGAGGCGTTCCTTGCCACCGCAAGCCGGCGACTCGATGAAATTGTGCATCTCGTTCTGCTTGCCGAAGTTCCAGACATGACCCTTATCCCACATAGCGACAATTAGCTCACAGCTGTTCAAGAACCCGGCTCGATACAGCTTCGGCGCTGGATTGGTCTTGTGCCATACCACGAACTGGAAAGTATCAAATGCCGGGTCGAAGATTTCGTGCCACTTTCCGAGCATGTTGTAACTGGTAAACGCAAAAATGGTGCCAGTGGGCTTCAGCACCCTTCGAAACGGAGCCAGCCACTCCGATGGATTGAAATGCACCAAGTCCCATGTCGCCAGGTCGTTGTTGAAGTCTGACCGCCACGACATGTTGATGTTGCCAGTGGAGTAGCCACTCAGGTTGTAAGGCGGATCAGTGCAGATCAAATCGACAGATCGATCAGGGATGCGGTCTAGCATGACCCTGCTGTCGCCGCAGTAGGTTGAGAGGTTCGTCACAACCGGTTCACTTCTGCAATCGCCACAGATGCCGCCTTGAAGTCATCCAACGCCGTCCTCAGGTTACCCGACGCTCGGAAATACTCGTCTGCCACGATGTCGGAGCCCTCTGCCCGTCCAGCGACCAAGTTCCAGAAGTT
>JBBQNA010000333.1:0-2907 GCA_038329515.1 Candidatus Limnocylindrales bacterium
CCTGCCCCTGCCTGATCGCGCTATTCCCAGCAGGAGGACTATCATTTCTCCCATTGAGGAATAGACCCCTCAGACCAACCCCACGCTTCAGGCAACCGCAACGGAGGGCGCGACATGGGCCGCTCAGACAACATCCCACTCCCCGAGGCCTCGATGACCGACACTCGGACCAGGCTCATCCTGCCCGTGGTCGGGCTGGCGCTGATGGCGGTGATCTCGGCGGTGAGCGGGCTCAACGTGGCCCTGCCGAGCATCGCGCGGGAGACCGGTGCCACCCAGACGGAGCTGACATGGATCGTCGACGCCTACACGGTGGTGTTCGCTGGCCTGCTCCTCATGGCCGGTGCACTGGGCGATCGGTTCGGGCGTCGCCGGCTGCTGTTGATCGGGTTGGTCGTGTTTGGTGGGGCGGCCGCCCTGGGTCTCGTGACGACCGATCCAGGGCAGTTGATCGCGGTCCGGATGCTGATGGGCCTGGGTGCGGCAGCCATCATGCCGACGACACTGTCCGTGATCACGACCTCCTACCCCGAGGCAGAGCGACCGAAAGCCATCGGCGTCTGGGTGGGCATCGCCGGGGGCGGGGCGGTCCTGGGGCTGCTCGCCACGGGGCTGCTCCTGGAGTGGTTCCCGTGGACCTCGTTCTTTGCCCTGAACGTGTCACTCGCGTTCATCGCATTCCTGGGTGTCGTGGTGGTCATCCCTGAGTCGTCGGACCCTACCCACCGACTGGATGTCGTGGGTGGCGCCCTGTCGCTGGTCGCGATCGCGTCGCTCGTATTCGCCATCATCGAGGGGCCGGTACGAGGCTGGACCGATCCGGTCGCCGTGGGGGCCGTGCTGGTCGGGGCGATCACGATGGCCGCGTTCGTGGTGTGGGAGCTGCGGCACCCAAATCCGTTGCTCGATCCACGGCTCTTCCGTCTGCGCGGCTTCTCTGCCGGATCACTCACGGTCCTGGTCCAGTTCGTGGGTGCGTTCGGCTTCTTCTTCATCGGGCTCCAGTACCTGCAGTACGTCACGGGCCGCTCGCCGCTGGAAGCGGCCTTCGCACTCCTACCGCTGCCGATCGTGCTGTTGCCGACGGCACGCCGGGCACCCGTCGTGGCACAACGACTCGGTCTCCGTCGCGTGGGTCCGGCGGGCCTGGTCCTCGCCGCAATGGGATTCCTCGTGTTCAGTCGACTGGACATCGACACGCCCTATTGGTGGTTCGTGCTCGGCCTGGTCCTGTTCGGTGCGGGGATGGGCCTCGCGGGCACACCCGCGACCACCGCCATCACAGCCTCACTGCCCATGAGCAAGCAGGGTGTCGCCTCCGCGGTCAACGACACCTCCCGTGAGCTGGGGAGTGCCCTCGGCATCGCCATCCTGGGCAGCATCCTCAACCAGGCATACCGGGACGGGATGCTGGACGCGGTGGTCGGCCTACCCGCAGCGATGGCGGATCGGGTGTTGGGCTCGGTGGCGTTCATCTCCGCGCCGGAGGTGGCACAGGCAGGCGAGGCCGGACGGCGGCTGGTGGATGCCGCGCGCGAGGCATTCGTGAGCGGCGTGGGCACGTCGATGTTCGCAGCCGCTGTGATCATGCTGGTCACGGCAGTGGTCGTCGCGGCCCTGGCGCCTCGTGGACCGGAGACCACCGCGGCGGATGGATGACGGCGGATGGATGACGGCGGATGGATGACGATCGATGCAGCGTGACGTCAGCGGTCGTCGACGTCAGCGTCTCTCGACCCGGGACCCGACGTCGCCCGGCGCCCTCCGTGTCGCGCACCGACACCACCGGGTCCCTGTGGCAGCTCACTCCAGCGGGTGCCGCGACGTCCCGTGCTGGAGCGTGCCGTCTTGAGCAGCGCCATGTTGCCGGGCGTCTGCTCGTCCCTGGGCAGGCGCTGGCACCAGGAGCAGAAGTGCGTGGCCCGGATACCCAGTACGAACCGCTTGATGGGTCGGCCGCAGCGGACGCAGGGCTTGCCGGTCCGCTGATACACCTGGAGGTAGTCCTGCATCTCGCCGTCACCTTCGGGCGCCGTGTAGTCATCGATGGACGACCCACGCCGCTCGATGCCTTCCGTCAGCACCGCCCGCAGCTCCGTGTACAGGGCACGCTCATCGGCGGGGCTGATGCCCGCGGCGCTGCGCAACGGATGCAGCTTCGAACGCCACAGCGACTCGTCGGCGTAGATGTTGCCGACGCCCGCCAGGAACGCCTGGTCCACGAGCAGCGGCTTGAGGCGCGCCCGGCGTCCGCGGACGAGCTTCCGGAACACCGACAGCGTGAAGGACGGGTCCAGGGGCTCCGGGCCGAGCTGATCGAAGACATCGGTATCCTCGTCCGCTCCCAGCGCCCGGCCCGCCTCGTCACGCCGATACAGGGCCACGCGGGCGAACTTGCGCACGTCCCGGATCATCATCTCGCGTGCATCCGCGAGCTGGAACACGAGATGGACGTGGCGGTCGCGCGTCGTGCCGGCGGGCAGCACGAACACCTGGCCGGTCATCTTCACCTGGATCGCGATGACCCAACCCCCGGAGAGTTCCAGCACCAGCCACTTGGCCCGACGCGTGACCTCCGTGATTTGGTGACCGGCGACGCCTGCCGCGAACGCGTCCGGGTCGGGGTGCTTGATGGCTTTGGGCCAGTCGGTCCAGAAGCCGGTGATGGTGGTGCCCAGCACCAGCGGCCGCAGTTCGCGAGCGATGGTCTCGACTTCAGGGAGCTCCGGCATGCCCACGAGTCTAGCTGTGGCCGCTGTCAGTCCGCATGAGCGATCAAAGGGCCGCTTTGGGCCGGCGATGGGCGGCGATGGGCGGCTGGGGCGAGCGGCGGCGAGCTTGGCCGGGCGGCACTGTCGTCCTCGGGCGGCACCGTCGTCCTCGGGCGGCACCGTCGTCCTCGGGCGA
>JBBQNA010000334.1:0-2851 GCA_038329515.1 Candidatus Limnocylindrales bacterium
AGGCGCTTGCCAGCGAACCAGTAGTAGTAAAAACAAAAGCCTCCGACCCCGTATCGCCGCGCCAGCGCCGCCTGCTGCTCCATCACTTCAGTAAGCCGCAGGTCGTAATAACCGAGGTCGGCGGGTACGCGGGGCTGGTAATGCCCATGGTTCTGGGATGGTCGGCTGACCGGCGGCGGCGCCATCATCGACCTCGGCTGCCACTGCATCGAGATCATCCGCAACTTCGTGGGCAAGGGCAACCGACCCGTGGATGTGCTGTGCCACACGGACACGCTGGTGCACCCCATCGCAGATGAGGACAATGCCATCGCGCTCATCCGCTTCGAGTCGGGTGCCATCGGCCAGTTCGAGGTCTCGTGGACCTTTCGGGGTGGCATGGACCTGCGTGACGAGGTGGCCGGAACCCACGGCACCATCTGGCTCAACCACTTCCTGCGCACCGGCTTCGAGATGTTCACGGCGGGTGGCAGCAGCGGCTACGTGGCGGAAAAGGCGGAGACGGCCGCCGGCTGGCTGTTCCCGGTCGGCGACGAGGTCTCCGAGCTGGGCTACGTGGACATGTTCTCGGACATGCTCGATTCGATCGATTCCGGGAGCGCTCCCCGCGAGACCTTCTACGACGGTTATGTCGTGAACTCCATCATGGACGCCGCGTATCGCTCGGCAAAGAGCCGCGCATGGGAGCCCGTGACCCTCGATTGGCGCGGCGGTGCCACCCCGCGCATCGCCTCCACCCCAGAGGAGTTCGAGGGCCAGGTGGTCATCAAGCGGGAGCTGCTGCCGGACGGGCGGACCAAGCTCATCCTCAAGGACCCGGTGACCGGCGACTTCAGCGATCGCGTCGTGGCCATCGCCTGATCCGGCGCCACCGGGTCTGGGGTTCGGTGGTCGGGTGGGTGGCCACGCTCGGCTGAGGGCTGCGGGCCCATTCCGTGGCCGGCCCCACCCGCGCGTCCCCCGTCGGACCCTTTCTGTGCTGGTTCAGGCCCTCCCCATCACATACACTCCGGCGACGACGGGACGGGGAGAGGCTTTGGGAAACGGCGCTGCCCGCGAACCCGACAACGCATCGAGGAGGGTGTGGCGTCCATGAACATCACGACCGCGTGGCGGCGCGTACTTGCCCTGGGGGCGATGACGGCGATCACCGTCAGCGCCATCGGGCCGAGTGCCGCGTTGGGCCAGTCGCCCGGCACACCGACGCCGGGGGGATCGATCGTGGCTGCCATCGAGGGCGAACCGGCCTCGATGGATCCGGCCTTCGACTACGACTTCGTGTCCGGCCTGGCGACGTCCAGCATCACGGAGCCCCTGCTCGTCTTCTGCGAGCAAGACACGCAGCTGTGCCCCAACCTGGCCACCTCCTGGAAGGTCAGCCCGGACGGCCTGACGTACACCCTCAAGATCCGCCAGGGTGTCCAGTTCCACGACGGCACCACGATGACCGTGGATGACGTCGTCTATAGCCTGGACCGCATCCGCGACCCAGCCCTTGGCTCGTACGTCGGCTGGATGCTCGCGAACGTGGCGGATGTCACCGCGCCCGATGCGGAGACCGTGCTCATCACCCTCAGCCAGCCCGATGCGCTGCTGGAGTACGCCCTGGCATCGACCGCAGCGCACGTCGTCAACAAGGCGTTCGTGGAGGCCAACGGCGACAAGTACGGCACGCCCGCCGTGGGCTCCATCGGCACTGGCCCCTTCACGTTCGTGGAGTGGGTCAGCGGCGACCACCAGACGCTCGGCCGCTTCGACGGCTATTGGAACGCGGCGAACGGTGGTCCCTACCTGGACACCGTGACCATCAAGATCCTGCCCGAGCCGACCACCCGCGTGGCGGGCCTGGACACGGGTGAGATCGACTACCTGGTCAACAACGTGCCCTCCGACCAGTACGCCACCGTGGCGGCCATGGACAACGTTGGCCTCTCGTTCTCGCCGTCGTACTACGGTGAGTGGATCACGTTCGATACCGCGCAGCCGCCGTTCGACAACGTCAAGATCCGACAGGCGCTCAACTACGCCCTGGACAAGCAGGGCCTCCGCCAGCTGTACTACGGCCCCGATACCCCGGACACCAAGGCGACCCTCGTGTATCCCACGTTGTGGACGTTCGAGGAGCCCAAGTGGCAGGCTGCCTGGGAGACCCTCCCGGCCTACGACCAGGACCTCGTCAAGGCGAAGCAGCTGCTGGACGAGTCCGGCGTTGCAGACCAGCTGAACGGCAAGACCATCGCGTACTACGAGTCGACGCCGTCCATCAAGGGCATCGGCGAGTCGTTCATCGATGCCATGTCCCAGCTGGGCATCCAGATCGAGGCCCAGAAGGTCACGTACCAGGAGGCCGTCTCGCTCCAGTTCGGCCCGCACGATGACTACGACATGATCGTTGGCTCGTGGGGCTCCGACTTCCCCGACCCGTCGGGCAACCTGCGACCCAACTTCGCGTCCGAGAACATCGTCGCTGGTGGCGCCAACTCGTCCGCATACAGCAACCCCGCGGTGGATGCGCTGCTCTCGGAGCAGAACACCCTGGTGGACAAGGCCGCCAGGACGGACCTGCTCATCCAGGCCCAGGCACTCATCGCCGAGGACTCCCCGGTCATCTCGGTCACCAATCCCGGCTGGCCACTCGCGGTCAACAAGCGGGTGCAGGGCGCCGGTATCGGTGCGCTCTGGTACTGGGGCTCCCTGTTCAAGGACCTGTGGGTCACCCAGTAGCGGGCGACACACCGCTGCTCCCCGGTCGGACCGGGGAGCAGCATCCACGCTGAACCCAGGGAGATCGCACGATGGCGGGCTATGCCGCACGCAGGGTGCTGTCCGCCATCCCGGTCCTGCTGTTCGT
>JBBQNA010000335.1:0-2843 GCA_038329515.1 Candidatus Limnocylindrales bacterium
GAGATTGCGACTGAAACCGCACTGTCGAACCGCGGGCGGCGACCGGAGCTGGCCCGGAGCCGGCCCGGAGCCGTGACAGGTCGCCGTCGGAGCCTCCGCTGTTCGGTGATACCGGAAACCCGCTGAGGGGTGTTGGGTGACACGGGACTCCAGCACCCTGAGCGGCTGCGCGGCACCCTGAGCGGCTGCGCGGCACCTGATCGGCGACGCGGCACCCTGAGCGGCGACGCGGCGCCGCTATCATCGGCGGCATGCCAGACCGACCCATCAAGGTGCTCATCGCCAAGCCTGGACTCGACGGCCACGACCGGGGTGCCAAGGTGCTCGCGCGTGGCTTGCGCGACGAGGGCTTCGAGGTCGTCTACACGGGCATCCGCCAGACACCCGAGATGATCGTGTCAGCCGCGGTCCAGGAGGACGTGGACGTCGTCGGCCTGTCAATCCTCAGCGGTGCGCATCTGACGCTGCTGCCGCGCATCACGGGGTTGCTGCGCGACCAAGGCATGACGGACGTGCTGGTCACGGCCGGCGGCATCATCCCGGACGAGGACGTGCCGGTGCTCCAGGAGGCCGGCGTGGCCGCGGTCTTCGGTCCGGGCACCAGTATCGGCCAGGTCGCCGAGTACCTCCGCGCCAACGTCAAGCCACGGGACGCGTGACCCATCCGGCGGCGGCCGACCACGGTCGTGCACTCGCCGCCGCCGCACGGTCGGGGGACCGGCGGGCACTTGGCCGACTGTTGACGGAGATAGAGGGTCGGTCCGCTGCTGCCCGTGCCGCGTTGGGCGAGCTGTACCCATTGGCCGGCGGCGCGCACCTGGTGGGCATCACCGGGCCGCCGGGTGCTGGCAAGAGCACGCTTGTGACATCCCTCGTCGCGGCGGCACGTGCCCAGGGTCGGACGGTCGCGGTGCTGGCCATCGATCCGTCGAGCCCCATCACGGGTGGCGCCATCCTGGGTGACCGGGTGCGCATGCAGCAGCACGCTGCGGATGACGGCGTGTTCATCCGGTCCATGGCCTCCCGCGGACATGCCGGTGGTCTGGCCGTGGCGACGGTGGACGCCGCCTCGGTGCTCGATGCCTGCGGCTTTGGCCTCGTGCTCATCGAGACGGTGGGCACCGGCCAGGGCGAGGTGGACGTGGCCTCGCTGGCGGACACGACCGTGGTCGTGCAGGCACCCGAGATGGGCGACGAGGTCCAGGCACTCAAGGCCGGCCTGCTGGAGGTGGCCGACATCGTGGCCGTGACCAAGGCCGACCGACCCGGCGCGGACCAGGCAGCCGCGTCGCTCCGGGCGATGCTGACGGTCGGTGCGCAGCACGACCGTGCGGCCGGTGACCGGCCGAGACCGCGTCGACCGGAAGTGCTGCTGGTATCCGCCGTCGCCGGCGCGGGTGTGGTGGAGTTATTGGCCGCCCTCGACCGCCGCGCGCCGACCGCCGATGACGTCGCCCCCCACGGGGGTGACGCCGCCAACGTCCGGGCGGAGGCGCAACTGGTGGGTCTGGTCATGGAACGCGTCCGCGACCGGCTGACCAGCGCCGCCGCACGTGACCGTCTCGCGGAGGCAGTGCGTGCGGTCGCAGCTCATGAGGTGGATCCATACATCGCCGCGGATGGGCTCCTGGCCGCGTTCGTCGACCACGCGCCATGAGCGATGTGCTGGTCCGGCGACTCGTGCCCGATGACACCTGGACCGCGTACGCTATCTTCCGGCGTTCGGTCGCCGACCTGCTGACCCGACAGGGCCAGAGCTGGCCGTGGGTGGAGCATGACGAGACCGAGTGGCTCAAGTGGCGCCCGCTGTTCGAGCACCTGGAGGCGACTGCCGACGAGGCGTGGGGTGCCGAGCTCGATGGCCAGCTCGTTGGCTACGCACGTTCCATCCGGCGGGCGGACACGCGCGAGCTGACCGAGTTCTTCACGCTCCCCGAGGCCCAGGGCAAGGGTGTCGGCCGGATGCTGCTTTCGCGTGCCTTCCCGGCCACGGGGGTTCGGCATCGATCGATCCTGGCCACATCGGACCCCGCGGCGCTGTCGCAGTACCTGCGCCATGGCATGCGGGCGAGCACGGTCCTGTATGCCTTCGAGGGTCGACCCGAGCCGCCAGCGGCGCTGCCTACCGGGCTGCAGGCCCTCCGGATGCACGAGGTGCCTCCGGAGGACCGGGTGGGCATCATCGCGCGTATCGATGACCAGATCCTGGGCGCACGCCGCGACGAGGATCACGCCTGGCTCGGTACCCGTGGGCCGGGCTGGCTGCTCATGCGCCACGACAGCCCGGTGGGCTACGCGTACGGCGGCTCTCGCCAGGGGCCGATCGCGACCCTCGACCCGCGGGACATGCCCGCCGCCATCGGTGTCGTGGAGACGGACGCTCTCGCCACCAGTGATGAGTCGTTGTCGTTCACGGTGCCGCTCGCCAACACGGCCGCGACCGACTATCTGCTGGGCCGTCGCTACCGGCTCGATGCCTTCACGATGCATCTGCTCGAGGACCACCCGGTGGTCGCCACCGACCGATACATCCTGACCAGCCCTCCCTTCTTCCTGTGATCGTGTCGCCTGCCCCAGGCGTGGTGGTCGACTGGACGGTCCTGGTCTGCGGCGCCGGCCTGATGGGCCAGGGCATCGCCCAGACGCTGGCGGTGGCTGGTCACCAGGTGCGTCTCTTCGAGCCGGAGCGCGCACGCGCCGAGGCTGGACTCGCCCGCGTCGGCACCGGACTGGACCGGCTGGTCGCGTCCGGCCGACTGACTGTCGAGGAGGCATCGGCTGCCCGACAGCGGGTGTCCGTGACGCCGGACCTGGCGGCCGGTGTCGAGGGCATCGACATCGTC
>JBBQNA010000336.1:0-2836 GCA_038329515.1 Candidatus Limnocylindrales bacterium
AGGGGACGCTGTCCATCATGGTCGGCGGTGAAGCCGTGGCGCTGGAACGTGCCAGGCCCGTGCTGAAGGCGGTCGGTCGGACCATCACCCACATCGGTCCATCCGGGGCTGGGCAGGTGGCCAAGGCCTGCAACCAGCTGGTGGTCGGCTCGACCATCCAGGCGGTCGCCGAAGCGTATGTCCTGGCCAGGGCGTCCGGCGTCGACCCGGCCCGGGTGCTCGATGCGCTCAAGGGCGGTCTCGCGGGCTCGGTCATCCTCGAGCGGTACAGCCGCCGGATGCTGGAGCGCGACTTCACGCCCGGCGGTCGATCACTGCTGCATGCCAAGGACGCCCGGATCGTGCTTGCGGCGGCCCGAGAGGCGGGTATCACGCTGCCTGGCTTCGAGCCCGTCGCGGCCGCCTTCGAGCAGCTCGTCGCCGATGGCAGTGGTGACCTGGATCACTCTGCCCTGGTCACGCTCCTCGACGACGGCTCGGACCGGGTGGTCAGTTCCGGCTAGCGGAGGGCGGGTACGCGACCCACGGGCGGGTGCGCGGCGAGCCAGTCGGGTACGCCACCCGTGCCCACGACCTGCGTCCGTAGCCCGGCCCCCGCCAGGATGCTGCCACCGATGGCGGCACGCATGCCGGACCGACAGACCACGATCCAGGTCCTGTCCGCAGCCAGGTCCGACACGCGCCCCGGCAGATCACCCAGGAAGATGGTGGTGGAGCCGGGGATGATGCCCTCGCGCCATTCCGTTGGCTGGCGCACGTCCAGGATGCCCACCGCATCCGGGCTCCGGAGCCGGTCGTCGATGTCCGTGATGGCAGTCATCTCCAGGGTCCGCAACGAGCGTCCGGCCGCGGCCCACCCCTCGACACCGCCATCGAGCGTGCCCACGACGGCGTCGTAGCCGATGCGCGACAAATCCACCACCAGGTCGATGCCCAGGTCCGGGCGGTCATCCGGCAGCACCAGCACGATGGCGGCCCCGAAGGGCACCACGGCGCCGACCCAGCTCGCGAAGGAGTCGGTCGCCTCCACATGGATGGAGCCCGGGACATGCCCTGCGGCGAATGCCCATCGGTCACGGGCATCCACCACCCACGTGCCGCGGCCCTGCAGTTCGGCGACCAGTGCCGCTGGCAGGCTGGCGGGCTGGCCGGTGGCGCGGAACGGCGGGGCACCCTCGCGGTTGATGGCCGCCATGTGCCCGTAGTAGGCGGGATAGCGCCCCAGGCTGCCGAGCAGTAGCCGGTGGAACTGCTCGCGGTCGGGCGCACCCATCAGCCCATTCCAGGCTCGCTCGGCGCCGATGGTGGACGAGCGCTCCGTGCTCGCCGGGCCGGCGCTGCAGAACGAGCCGGCGCCGTGGGTGGGCAGCACACGCACCGAGTCCGGCAGCAGCGAGAGTCGCTGCAGGGATCGCCGCTGGTCATCGGTGAGAGCCTCGGTCTGGTCCTCGCCGACAAGGTCCGTGCGGCCGGCGCTGCCGACCAGCAGGCTGCCACCGGTGAGGACCGCGTGGGGTGTGCCCGTCCCGTCGGGGACCACCTGCCACGCCAGATGCTCGGGGGTGTGGCCAGGGGTCGCCATGGCGACCATGGAGACGCTGCCCAGCGCGACTGTCGCGCCCTCCTCCGCCGCCCGGTGCACGAATCGATAGCCGCCCCGTGCGGGCGCCACGATCTCGGCGCCGGTGGCGGCACGCACGGCGAGAGCCCCGGACACGTAGTCGTTGTGGACGTGGGTCTCGAGCACGTGGGTGATCCGCCAGCCGCGGTCATCTGCGACATCCAGGAAGCGCGAGACATCCCGCTGTGGGTCGACGAGCGCTGCCTCACCGTTCGAGGCGACCATCCAGGTCGCGTCACCCAGCCCGGGCGTGAGGAACATCTCGATATCCACGCTGACCTCCCGACACCTGTCGTCGCCGCAGATCCCTGTCCGCAGATCTCCGTCCGCGTATTGTCTATCTCACCAGTGGAGTATACCCGCGGTCGGCACATGACCTGCTGCAACGCGGCGGTACCGCGGCCGACCATTGGGTCAGCGTGACCTTCCGTCTCAGTCGTCAGACTGTGCCGGGACATATCCGGCTCGATGACGCCGAGCCCAGTAGCAGGAGACGCGGCATATGAATCGGATCCGGATCCACGGTGCACTCGCCACCATCGCCCTTGGCGCGCTGCTCAGTAGCGGGCCCGTCGCCGCCCAGGACATCGGGCAGGTGATCGTGACCGATGTGCCGTCCGGGGTCTCGGTCGCACTGCATGCGCCAGCGACGCCCCAGACGCAGGCGGTCCCGGGCGCCGGCCTGGAAGTGCGCTTCTACCTGGCGGTCACGGGAGATATCGCGACGACCCTGTCTGTCTTCGAGGTGTCCGACGCGACCGGCGGCTTCGACCTCGATGGCGGTGTGCAGGGAGCTGCGCAGGGCTCCGGGGGCACGGTCGTGGCCTGCAGCGTCGTGGCCCACCAGGGATTCCCGGCGCGCGACTTCGCACTCCAGGTGACGGATGCGAGCGGCGCCACTGGCATCGTGAAGTCGCGCATCGTGTACACGGGCGCCCACGTCGTCCAGGTGCAGTCCATCGGTCCCGACGCCCGAGCGGACACCATCGACCAGATGTTCACGCAGCTGGCGTCCACGTTGTCCATCCCCGCTGCTGCCGGCGCATCGCCGGTCGCGAGCGGTCTGGCCGCCGAAGCGTCCGTCACGCCTGGCTGCCTGCTGCCCCTCCCTGGGGGATCGCCGGCTCCTGCCGGCTGACGAGGGGGCTCGACCTCGACGACCGTGGTCAGCCGAGCTGGAGCGCCGGCAGGACTTCCTTGCCGAAGACCTCGATG
>JBBQNA010000337.1:0-2750 GCA_038329515.1 Candidatus Limnocylindrales bacterium
TGGCGCCGAGATGGTCATCCCCGGCGACAACGTCGAGATGACCGTCGAGCTCATCACCCCCATCGCCCTCGAGACGGCCCAGCGCTTCGCCATCCGCGAAGGTGGCCATACCGTGGGCGCCGGGGCCATCACCGAGATCCTCGCCTGATGGCGCGGCAGCGGATCAGGATCCGCCTCAAGGCATACGATCACCGGCTGCTGGATCAGTCCGCGCTCCAGATCGTGGAGACGGCCCAGCGCACCGGCGCGGATGTTGTCGGCCCGGTGCCGCTGCCGACGCGTATCGAGAAGTACACCGTCCTGCGTTCGCCGTTCATCGACAAGGACAGCCGGGAGCAGTTCGAGATCCGCACCCATAAGCGGCTCATCGACATCCTCGACCCCTCGTCCAAGACCGTCGACGCCCTGATGCGACTCTCGCTTGCCGCGGGCGTCGACATCGAGATCAAGATGTGAGCAAGCCAGGCATCGGCATCCTCGGCCGCAAGGTCGGCATGACCCAGATCTTCCAGCCCGACGGCACCATGGTGCCGGTCTCCGTGGTGGCCATCACGCCCAACACGGTGACGCTGCTGCGGACCCCCGAACGCGACGGATACACCGCCGTCCAGGTGGGAGCCGGCACCGCCAAGCGCCTGACCAAGCCTCGCCTGGGCCAGCTCAAGGGACTGCCGCGGGTACGCGACGTGCGCGAGTTCGTGGTCGACGACAGTGCTGACTACACCGTTGGTCAGACGCTCGACGTCAGCCTCTTCGAGGCCGGCGAAAGCGTCGACATCACGGGCGTGTCCAAGGGCAAGGGATTCGCGGGCACCATCAAGAGACATCACTTCAAGCGTGGACCCGAGACCCATGGTTCCGACTCGCACCGCGAGCCGGGCTCCATCGGTGGTGGTACGACCCCCGGCAAGGTGTTCAAGGGAACACCGATGTCCGGACACATGGGCAACGACCGCGTGACCGTCAAGGGCGCGACCATCCTCAAGGTCGATGCGGAGCGCGAGCTCCTGCTCGTCAAGGGACCGGTGCCGGGCGCACGCAATGCGCTCATCCTGGTCAGGAAGGTCTAGCCATGTCCGTCAGCACGACGCTCTACACCAAGGCCGGCGCCGAGGCCGGCACGGTCGATCTGCCCGAGGCGCTGTTTGCGGCGCCGGTCAACACCGCTGTCCTGCATCAGGCGGTCGTCGCCCAGCTGGCCGGTCGGCGCACGGGCACCGCTGATACCAAGACTCGAGGCGAGGTCCGCGGCGGCGGCCGCAAGCCCTACCGCCAGAAGGGCACCGGCCGCGCCCGCCAGGGTACCCGCACCGCACCGCACTATGCGGGCGGCGGCGTGGTCTTCGGACCGCATCCCCGGTCTTACGTCCAGAAGCTGCCCAAGCGCATGAAGCGCCTGGCGCTGGTGGGCGCGTTGACCTCCAAGTTCACCGACGGTGCCATCAAGTTCGTGGCAGACCTGGACCTCGATGCGATCAAGACCCGCGAGCTCGTGGGTTACCTCGCAGCGCTGCAGGCACAGGGCCGCGTCCTGGTGGTCGAAGCCGGCAAGGATCAGCGGCTGGAACTCTCGGCGCGCAACCTGCCAGGCGTTCACGTCATCCGTGCGGATTCCCTCAACGTGGTCGACATCCTGAACGCCGACATGCTGATCATCACCCAGCCGTCGCTCGGCACGATGACCGAGGTGTACGCATGACGCTCCTGGCATCGCAGATCGTCCTGCGCCCGGTCATCAGCGAGAAGTCGATGGACGAGACGCAGCGTCACAAGTACACGTTCGCGGTCCACGACGACGCCAACAAGCTGCAGATCGCGGCAGCGGTCGCCGAGCTGTTCAAGGTCACGGTGATGGAGGTCAACGTCTCCAACACGAAGCCCAAGGAGAAGAGCCGGAACCGCAAGCGCGGCCGGATCAAGGGCTATACCTCTCCCTGGAAGAAGGCAGTCGTGACCGTGAAGTCCACCGACAAGATCGAATTCTTCGAGGGCGTGTAGTCATGCCGCTTCGCAGTTACAAGGCGACCTCCCCGGGCCGACGGTTCATGACCCGCTCGACCTTCGAGGAGATCACGACCACCACGCCCCACAAGCCGCTTCTGGAGCCCACGACGCGTGGCAGCGGCCGCAACAACCAGGGCCGCCTCACCGTGCGCCATCGTGGCGGTGGGGAGAAGCGTCACTACCGACGCATCGACTTCAAGCGCGACAAGTTCGGCGTGCCGGCCAAGCTGGCGACCATCGAGTACGATCCGAACCGATCGGCGCGCATCGGCCTGCTGCACTATGCAGACGGCGAGAAGCGCTACATCCTCGTGCCCCACGGCCTCAAGGTCGGGGATACGGTGGTGGCTGGTCCGGAGGCGGAAGCCCGGGTCGGTAACGCACTGCCGCTGTCCTCCGTGCCGCTGGGCACCCAGCTGCACAACATCGAGCTGGTGCCCGGCAAGGGCGGCCAGATCGTCCGGTCGGCAGGTGCCTCGGCACAATTGCTGGCCAAGGAAGGCGATGTTGCCCAGATCCGACTGCCCTCGGGTGAGGTGCGCCGGGTGTCGATCCGGTGCATGGCCACCGTCGGTCAGGTGGGCAACCTCGACCACGAGAACCAGAGCATCGGCAAGGCCGGTCGCGCCCGTCACATGGGCAAGCGGCCGGAGGTGCGCGGTGTCGTGATGAACCCGCGTGACCATCCGCATGGTGGTGGCGAGGGCAAGTCGCCCACCGGCATGCCGCCGAAGACACCATGGGGC
>JBBQNA010000338.1:0-2725 GCA_038329515.1 Candidatus Limnocylindrales bacterium
GAGGTCCGGTGCCCGCCTCTCGACGTCGCGGGCCAGGGCCAGGGCGGCTCGGCGCACCTGGGGGAACGTCCAGTGGGGCTCGATGCGCACGTTGACGTGGATGCCGCGCGATCCGGACGTCTTGGGCCAGCCGACGAGACCCAGGTCCGTGAGCGACTCATTGACCACCAGGGCCACCCGACGGACGTCCTCCCAGGGCACTCCGGGGATGGGATCGAGGTCCACCCTCAGCTCATCGGGATGGTCCAGGTCCTCTGCCCGGATGGGGTGCGGATTGAGGTCGATGCAGCCCAGGTTGACGATCCAGGCCAGCTGCGCCGCATCCCGGATGACCACCTCATCCGCGGTCCGGCCAGACGGGAACGACAGTTCCACGGTCTCGATCCAGTCTGGTCGTGACTCGGGGGCGCGTTTCTGGAAGAACGGCTGGCCGGCCGCGCCGTCCACGAAGCGCTTGAGCGCCATCGGCCGACCACCGGCACCACGCAGGGCCCCATCCGCGACCGATAGGTAGTACTCGACGAGCTGCAGCTTGGTGTAGCCGCGCTCAGGGAAGTAGACCTTCTGCGGGTTGGAGACGGTCACCTGTCGACCCGCCACGAACAGGGTCTCTGACGGTCGAGCCATCAGGTCGCGCGGGTTGCCTCACGGGCCGCGTCCTTGCCCACGAGCGCGACCCGGTCCTCGCGCAGGATCTCGCGGGCCCGGTCGGCATCGTGCCAGCCGACAACATCCACGGTCTTGTCTTCCAGCAGCTTGTAGGTCCGGAAGAAGTTCTCGATCTCGACCAGGCGATGGGGCCGGATCTGGCTCAGGCGCTTGACGTGTGCCTGGTGGGGATCGCCGACGGCGACGCACAGGATCTTGTAGTCGACGCCCTGGTCGTCGCTCATCTCCAGGGCACCCACGGGTCGCGCCCAGACGTGGCACCCGGTGAAGGTCGGTTCGTCGATGAGCAGGAGAGTGTCCGTCGGGTCGCCGTCGCCGGCGAGTGTCTCGGGCACGAAGCCATAGTCGAAGTTGTAGAACACGGCTGAAGAGAGGACCCGATCGAGGCGGAAGATCCCGGCCGCAGGGTCGAACTCGTACTTGTTGCGACTGCCGCGGGGGATCTCCACCACGACCTCGATGATGCTCGGAAAGGGGCCTGGCGGCGTCGCAGGGCTGGTCACCCCTCAACGATAGCGTCCTGGCCTAGACTCGGTGCATGGAGACACTCGAGGCCATCGGCCATCAGCGCGTCGTGCGCGTATTCCTGCCCGGACCCCTTCCCGGTGATGTCGTCACGACCATCCTGGAGGCTGGGCGACGGGCGGGGTCGTCCAAGAACCTCCAGCGCTGGGCATTCATCACCATCACCGACCGTGCCACCCTGGAGCGGCTCTCGAAGGTCGGGCCATGGTGCGGCCACATCGCTGGTGCCGCCACGGCGATCGCCCTCGTGACACCCGATCCGCGGGCCGACGCGGCTCCGCTGTCGGTGATGTGGGACCTGGGACGTGCCGCCCAGAACATGACGCTCGCGGCCTGGGACATCGGCGTTGGTTCGTGTCCCGGCACGGTCTACGAGCAGGCCGAGTGCAGGGATGCCCTGGGCTACCCGGCCGACCATCACTGCGAATTCATCCTGAGCCTGGGCTATCCGGTCGACCCGAGCGATCTCAGCCGACCGCTGCGGGCCGGTGGGCGACTTGGCCTCGATTCGATGCTCCACCAGGAACGATGGAGCGGCGCGTGCTGAGACCGAGCGCGGGCCCAGGGTCCACCCGGATGAGGAACGGTCCCCAGGGTCGCTCCTGGGGCATCAGGCGGCCTGGGACGCCCACGGCGGTGGGCCGCAAGGAACCCTCCAGCGGCGTGTCCGCGACCAGGTAGAGCGCCGCGATGCCTTCACCGCGTCGGGCGAGTGCGGCGGCGAGGCGACCCTCGGTCACGGGCTCCAGGAGCAGCAACGCGACCGGGCTGCCGTCCACGCGCCACGCCCTGGCACCCAGAAGCTCGTCATCGTCTGTGGCGTGTGCAGTGGCGACAGCCAGATCAGCCAGCGTCCGCTCGATATCCACGGTCGCCCAGCCGATGCCGACCAGGCGTGGCACGCCGTCCCCGGCGGGCAGGCCCACGAGACCGGCCAGCAGCTGTGCCACATCGTTCACGAGCAGCCCTTCGTGTGGGCCGCGGCTATGACAGGACCTGCAGCGCCACGAGGCTCGTGACGACCGCGAACGTGACGCTCGCCAGTGTGCCCAGCAGGTAGTACTCCGCGAAGTACTTGTCGTCGAGCTGCTTGAAGCGGGCGAGGGTCTTGGCGGCGATGACGAGACCAATGGCCGCCACGCCGCCGGCCAGCACGAGGGCACTGATGAGCAACCGCTCGATGATGCCGATGGTCGATCCGATGCCCGCTTCCGAGGGTGCATCCACGGGCCGGTGCTCGTCCGCTGATGGGCGAGGCGGCCGGACCAGGATGTCCACGAACAACGACCCGGCTCGGACGTTCACGATGACCAGGGAGGTGAGCACGATGATCACCAGGACCGCGCGGCCAGCTGCAGGACCGTCGGGGGTGTTCGCGATCCGGGTCACCAGGTCCTGCCACCAGCCCAGCGTCCCGGCGCTCCGCAGGAAGATCGCCCACGCACCGACCAGCACACCCAGATGAGCGAGCTGATCGAGCAGGAACCAGGCGGCGGGCCTCGGCGACCACCGTGGTCCATGGCCCTGGCCG
>JBBQNA010000339.1:0-2714 GCA_038329515.1 Candidatus Limnocylindrales bacterium
CTTGCCGGGCGAGGCCGCCGCCTACGCGTACGGCCAGGCCGTCGCGACACATGGACCGTGGGCGTCATCGCCGCCGGCGGGCCTGCCTGCGCGTCACCGCCGCGAGTTGCAGGCAACTGCCATCGCGATGCAGCTCGCGAATCTCTCGGGTAACCGCTTCCTGCCCGGCCGCGGCACCCGCCTCGGCTTCGGGATCGGCGCTGCGTTGGCGGCTCGGCTGTATGACCTGGGCATGCGCGTGGCGGACCGAGCGGGTCTTCGCCGTGCACGTGCACGCATCATCTCGCGCGTGACGGGGGACGTGCTCGAGATCGGCATCGGCACGGGCCTCAACCTCGCTCTCTACCCGGCTGGGGCATCCCTGCAGGCGATCGACCCAAGCGCATCGGCCATCGATGTTGCGTCCACGCGGGCATCACGGCTCCGCCGGCCCGTGCTCCTGACCATGGCAGAGGCGGAGGCACTGCCGTATCCCGACGACTCGTTCGATGTCGTCGTGGGCACCTTCGTGCTGTGCACCGTGCGGGATGTAGCCGGGGCGCTGGCAGAGGCCCGTCGCGTGCTCCGGCCAGGTGGCAGCCTGCGGGTGCTCGAGCATGGCCGCTCGGATCGCGCTGCGGTCGCGAGACTGCAGACCACCATGGCGCCGGCATGGGCCTCGATGGCCGGTGGCTGCCGGCTCGACCACGATGTCCGGGGGGCGATCGGAGCCGCAGGCTTCCGGATCGCTCAGCAGCGCTTACGCGGAGATGGGGTCCTGGTCGAGGTTATCGCGACGCTCGGTTGAGGCCCGTTTGCCGGAGTCGTCGCACCCTCGGCCGCCGTGATCAGGGAGCGGCGCCGACGTAGCCGGTCAGCCGGCTCCACGTAGATGGAGCGTCAGGATCGCGGACCCGGCTGCATACGGACCGATCACGAGCAGCCCGTAGGCGCCCATGGCCTTGTGATGCGACACGCGGCGAGATGCGCCGGCTGGGTCTCTCCAGGTGCTCGGTGTTGACGAGCCGAGGACACTGTGGGGGAGTATCCCCGCACTGGACGACGATGAATCAGTATCAGCATCACGACGACGCCGATCCCGCGAAGCCCGACCCCGCGGCGCGACCGGCCCCGGCGTCCCATCCGGCCGGACACGGAGCCCACGACAAGCACGAAGGCCATTCGGTCGCGATGTTCCGCGACCGCTTCTGGCTGAGCCTGCTGCTGACCGTCCCTGTGTTCGTCTGGAGTCCGGACATCCAGGAGTGGTTCGGCTACCAGGCGCCCGCCTTCTCGGGCAGTCAGTACCTCCCTGCGATCCTGGGTACGGTCGTCTTCCTGTATGGCGGCGTCGTGTTCCTGCGCGGAGCCGCTGGAGAGTTGCGCGACCGACAGCCGGGCATGATGACCCTCATCTCCTTGGCCATCAGCGTCGCGTTCGTGACCAGCTGGCTGGCGACCCTGGGCATCTTCGGCGATGAGATCTGGTGGGAGCTGGCGTCGCTGGTGACCATCATGTTGCTCGGCCATTGGCTGGAGATGCGCTCCATCGCCCAGGCTCGGGGGGCTCTGGCGGCACTCGCCGCCCTGCTGCCGGACACGGCCGAACGCGTGACCGGCGACCACACCGAGGACGTTCCCATCTCGGCGCTCGCCGCCGATGACATCGTGCTGGTGCGCCCCGGGGCCCGGGTACCCGCCGATGGCGTGGTCGTGGAGGGCCGGGCCGATGTCGACGAGTCCATGATCACCGGCGAGTCGCGCGAGGTCCCGAAAGGCCCTGGCGACCGCGTCGTGGCGGGGACGGTCGCGGCTGGCGGCAGCCTGCGTGTCCAGGTCACTGCGGTCGGCGATGCCACGGCACTCTCGGGCATCATGCGCCTGGTCGCCGATGCCCAGGCATCCGGGTCGCGGACCCAGGCACTCGCCGACCGAGCGGCGGCCATGCTGTTCTACGTCGCCCTCGCATCGGGCATCGTGACGCTCGTCTTCTGGTGGGCGATGGGCGACCCTGAGGGCGCGCTCACACGAACGGTGACGGTGCTGGTCATCGCCTGCCCCCATGCCCTGGGCCTGGCCATCCCGCTGGTCATCGCGATCTCCACATCACTGGGGGCCCGGAACGGCCTGCTGGTCAAGGATCGACTGGCGCTGGAGCGTGCCCGCGAGCTCGACGTTGTCATCTTCGACAAGACGGGCACGCTGACGCGGGGACGGCCGGTCGTCGCGGACGTCCGGACTGCCGAGGGCATCACGGATCGGGAGCTGCTGCGCCTCGCGGCGGCGGCAGAATCGGATTCGGAGCACCCACTGGCGCGCGCGGTCCGCGACGCCGCCGAAGCCCAGGGGATCGATCCCGCAGGAGCGGCGTCCTTCGAGTCCACCCCAGGTCAGGGTGTCCGCGCGACCGTCGACGGACGGAGTATCCAGGTCGGCGGCCCAGGGCTCCTCGCAGCGAGCACCGCCACCCTGCCGGATGGCCTGGCCGCAGCCGCCAATGGGTGGGCAGGCGACGGGCGCACGGTGCTCTATGTCATCGAGGGTAACCGGGTACTGGGTGTGCTCGCGGCAGAGGATGAGGTCCGTCCGGAGTCGGCCGAGGCCGTCGAGCAATTGCATGCGATGGGGGTCCGGGTGGCCATGATCACCGGCGATGCCCAGGAGGTGGCTGACTCCGTGGCGCGGCGCCTGGGCATCGACGAGGTCGCGGCCCAGGTCCTGCCGGCGGACAAGGC
>JBBQNA010000340.1:0-2696 GCA_038329515.1 Candidatus Limnocylindrales bacterium
CGTCGCGCGCCACCACCACGATCAGGGTCCCCGTCGCCACATCGTCAGCACGCCGGCGCCACCACGCCTCCGAACGGGACTGGTCGAGCCCGTGCAGGAAGCTCACGGATGCGCCCGACTCGACGGCATCCACGAGCAGCGCGGCAAGCTCCGGGATGGCAGTCTCGTACTCGTCCGGCGCGAGCAGGGCGATACGGGTCGCCACGCTCAGCCGGCGTCCAGGCCGCGCTTCTCGCGGTACTCGGGGATGCGCACCATCGGCGGTCGCTCGGCATCCGCCAGCTCGATGACCTCCAGGGCCAGCTCGTTGGGTCCCGAACGCGGCAGCTTCATGGTGGAGCCGAGCTCCGCGAACAGGCGCACTCGCCGTCGCTCCTCCAGCCGCTTCATGACCGCCTGGAGGATGACGAAGCTCATCTTCGAGAGGCCTTCCAGCTCCTGGTTGCGATGGATCCGGATGTCCAGGTCCACCTGGCCGAAGCCGTTCAGCCCGAGCCGCTCCAGGAGATCGATGAGGTGGCCCATCTCGACCGCATACCCGGTGAAGAACGGGATCCGCTCCAGGTGCTCCCGGCGACCCGCATATTCACCGGCGAGCGGCTGGATATAGCCCGACAGCTCGGGGTAGAAGAGGTTGATGAGCGGCCGTGCCACCAGCTCCGTGACCCGTCCGCCACCGCCCTCCTTCATCTGGCCGTCCTGCACGATGGGCCGCTGGTAATAGGCCTTGACGTAGCCGATGCGCGGCTCCGTCAGCAGCGGACCCAACGGGCCATACAGGAAGCGCGGGTGCCAGTCGCGGATGTCCGTGTCGGACCAGACGACCAGGTCACCCGATGTCTCGTACAGGCTCTTCCAGAGTGCCTCGCCCTTGCCCACGTACGAGCCGTAGCGCGACAGCACCTCGGGATGACGCACCACACGTGCGCCCTCCGCCTCCGCCAGCTCCCGTGTGCCATCAGTGGATTCGGAGTCGATGACCAGCAGCTCATCGATGAGCGGGATCTTCTCCATCAGCTCGACCCGCGCCGCGCGCACGATGGGTCCGATGGTCTCCGACTCGTTGAGCGTCGGCAGGACCGCCGAGATGGTGAGGCCCTGCTTCTCCTTGAGTTCGACCAGGCGCTTGAGGTCGGCGAACTCGGCGTGATGAAAGCTCGATTCGGCGAACCAGCGACCGACCCGGGCGGGTACGCTGCGCCCGGTGGATGCGGCACGTTCAGCAGCCTCCAGGGTCTCGGCCTGCGCGGCGCGCTGCTCGAACGTGGAGCGTGTCGGTGCCTCCCGCGTGCGCACCACGATGACCGTGGGCCCGGCACCCTGAGCGACGGTCTCGGGCAGCTCCCCGAACGGCGATCCGTCCGTGGCACCCACGACGCTGGCCCCCATGACCACGAGGTCCACGTCCGCCGCGGCGCGCATGATCTCGGCGCCCACGTCCGGTCCACTCGCGACCACGGGTTGGGGGACCTCGCCCGCATGCTGTCGGACGAACATCGCCAGCGCGCGCTCCGCCTGCGACTGGAGCGTCGGGTCGAGGTCCGCGGCGACCACGTGGAGGGCATCGACCTGCGCATCGAAAGCGACGCCGAGTGCCGCGGCGACCCGCAGCGCCAGCTCGGCGTGAGGACCGCCACGCACCGGCACCAGGATGCGCTTGACGTCTGCGATGCCCCGTTGCTTGACGACCGCGATGTCGCAGGGCGCGTCGCGGACCACCTCATCGATGGTGGCGCTGAAGACCGGCTCATCCGCATCGCCCCGCCGACCGGCCGGGCGGCCACCCCAACCGAAGATGACCAGTTCCGCCTCATCCTCCGCGGCCAGCTCCACGATGCCTTCGGCGGCATGCCGTCCGATCCGCACCACGGTGCGCAGGTCGACGCCATCGGGCGCGAACTCCAGCACGCGCTGCAGCAGTCGACGTGCCTGCCGGGCGCGGGTCGCGCCCTCGGACAGCGACATGCCCTCCGGCACTTCCACGATGGACACCGCGGTCAGCACGCCGCCATGTGCCAGCAGGGCCGCGCCGATGCTCACGAGGTCGGCCGCGGTCCGGGGATTGGCGAGCGGGATGAGGATCCGCGACGGCAGCGCGCCCCTGCGACTCACGGCGCCCCCCGCTCGGCATCGACGTCCGCTGCCTGCCAGCGGCCCACGAATGCCGGCTTGGCCAGCTCGAATGCGCGTGCCTGTCGCTCCACGACGACCTCCGCCTGTTGTGTGGTCATGTCACGGGTCTCGATGACGAACCCCGCGACGCGCCCGAAATACAGCGGCACGAGTGCCGCGACGAGTGCATCGATGGACAGCGTGGCCTGGTGCGCGGCCACGGCAACGTCCCCGATGACGCGCGCCCAGACATCGTCAGGGAAGCCGAATGTGGCGTCCTCGATGCCCGTCGGGGTATCCGCCCGGGACACGGCATCCACCTCCCGTTGGGCATCCGCAGCGAGGCGTTCCACCTGCTGCAGCGTCTCCGGGGCCAGCGCCTGACGCCACGCGCCAGCCACAGTCATGCGCCCCCGCGCGAACTCGTCCAGCAGGCGCGTGACATTGACATCCAGCGGCGGCGGGTCGCCGTAGCGCTCGAAGCCGTAGACCGGGATGTCGTGCGAGGTCTGGACGTGCAGCCAACTCTGGGCATGCTTGTCTGTCAGTCGCAGGAGCGTGCCCACGACCTGGCTGAACATCGG
>JBBQNA010000341.1:0-2683 GCA_038329515.1 Candidatus Limnocylindrales bacterium
GCAGTGGCGTGACTGGTCCAAGCGCTCGTTCCTGTCCGCCGTCCAGCGCTACGTGCCGGACATCCGGGGTGAGCAGCTCGTCTTTGGGCCGAGTGGCGTGCGGGCGCAGGCGCTGGCACGTGACGGCTCCATGGTCGACGACTTCCTGCTGGGTGGCTCCGACCGCGTGCTCCACGTGCGCAACGCGCCATCACCGGCGGCCACATCATCGCTGGCGGTGGGCCGGGTCCTGGCCGAGGAAGCCATCAGCCGCTTCGGGTTGTAGTCACGCACCCGGTACTCTGACCGGGTGTCGCTCGCGAAGTACTGGAAGAAGCGCGACTTTGGCCGGACCCCGGAGCCGGCGGGGAGTCCCGGGTTGCCCATCGCGCAGCCACGGTTCGTGGTCCAGCGTCACCGGGCGACGCGGCTGCACTACGACTTCCGCCTGGAGATCGGGGGCGTGCTGGTCAGCTGGGCCGTGCCGCGGGGCCCGTCCATGCGGCCCCTGGAGCGTCGGATGGCGGCACGCACGGAAGACCATCCCATCGAGTACCTCGACTTCGAGGGCGTCATCCCGAAGGCCGAGTACGGTGGTGGCGATGTCATCGTGTGGGACATCGGCACTTGGGAGCCGGAGCCGGAGTCACCCGACGCAGCCGCGGCTGTTGCCGCCGGGGAGCTGAAGTTCGTGGTCCACGGCGAGCGACTCACGGGACGCTACGTGATCGTGCGCACGAGTGGCCGCAAGGGTGCCCTGGACGCCGACGATGGGCAGGACCAGTGGCTGCTGATGCACAAGCGCGATTCCCGCTCCGATCCTGCCTGGGATATCGATGCTTTCCCCACATCGGTGCTGTCGGGGCGCACCAACGACCAGATCAAGACGGGCGTCCCGGCTTTGTGGGACAGCAGCACACCCGCGGCGGATGCGAGGTTCGACCTCTCGGGCGCAGTCGATGCTCCCCTGCCGTCGTTCATCCCACCGATGCTCGCCACCCCCGTGGATACGCCCTTCACGGATGCCGACTGGCTGTTCGAGATGAAGCTGGATGGCTACCGCGTCGAGGCCGTCGTGCAGGGCGGCACGGTTCGACTCTGGACACGCAACCGGCAGGATGCCGCGCGCTACTTCCCGGAGCTGGCTGCGGGGCGGGCGGATTGGCTGGCGGCGGACTCGGCCATCGTGGATGGCGAGGTGATCGCGCTCGACGAGCACGGCAATGCCGACTTCAGCCTGCTCCAGGATCGGACCGGCCTCAAGGGCCTGGGCGTGCATCGGGGCGATCGGCGGCCGGACGATAGCGGCTCCCCGGAGCGTCCCCGAGCGCCACTGGTCTACCAGCTGTTCGACCTGCTGCATCTCGACGGCCGGTCGTTGCTGGGCGTGCCGCTCGAGGATCGCAAACGGCTGTTGCGGCGTGTCGTCCGCGACACAGCCTCGGTGCGCTACCTGTCGCACGTGGACGAAGACGGCGATGCGCTGTACGCGGCGGCGGCCGAGCATGGGGTCGAGGGCATCATCGCCAAGCTCCGACGCTCCACCTATGACCCGGGCAAGCGCTCCCGGGCGTGGCTGAAGGTCAAGATCCGGCGCGAGCAGGAGCTGGTCGTCGTCGGCTTCGAGACCGGCAAGGGGTCGCACGCGGCGCTGGGCGCGCTGCTCGTGGCGACCCAAGAGCCGAACGGGTTCCGGTATGCGGGCGAGGTGGGCAGCGGCATCGATAGCCGGACGAGGGCCGCCCTTCGGGCACGCCTGGATGAGCTGGCTGCCGATGCGCCGACCGTGGTCGACCCACCGCGGCTGCCCGGCGCGCACTGGGTGGAGCCGCGCATCGTCATCCGCGCCGAGTTCTCGGAGTGGACGTCGGACGGCCTGCTGCGCCAGGCGGCGTTCAAGGGCTTCGAGCCGGAGCGTGACCCACTGTCGGTCAGCCGGGAACGGACCGTCGACACCGCGATGGCACGCACCGCGGCCACGAAGTCGAGACCACGACGCGCCACGACCAGGATGCCGAGCACCGCACCGGAGGTCAGCAAGCCCGCCGCCGAGCCAGGACCCGCAGCATCCGCGACTGCCGAGGAGTTGGCCGCACTCGACGCCCTCGGTAGCGGCGGCACGTGGCAGGTCGGTGGCCACACCGTCAACCTCACGAACCTGGACAAGGTCCTGTGGCCTGGACCCGGCTACACCAAACGGGACCTGGTGCGCTACGACGCGACCATCGCGCCACTCATCCTGCCGTATCTGCGAGAGCGGCCCCTGAATACGGACCGATGGCCAGACGGCATCGCGGGCCACCATTTCTGGCAGAAGCAGATCCCCAAGGGTGCTCCGGACTGGGTGGCACGCTGGGACTATCCCGAGGCGGGCAAGGATCAGTCGCACACCTATGTCGTCGTCGACCGGGTGGCGACCATGGCGTGGCTGGCCAACCAGGCGGTCATCGACCTGCACCCCTGGACCTCACGCCTGCCGGACTACCGCAGCCCGACCTATGCCCTCATCGACATCGACCCTGGCGAGCGGACGACCTGGGACGAGGTGCTCGTCCTGGCCCGACTGTATCGCACCGCCCTGGGACACCTCGGCGTCCGTGGCTACCCCAAGACGACCGGCAAGCGCGGCATCCAGGTCTGGGTACCAGTCCGGCCGGGGTACACCTGGGACCAGACACGCGACTGGGTCGAGGGCCTGTCACGA
>JBBQNA010000342.1:0-2674 GCA_038329515.1 Candidatus Limnocylindrales bacterium
AACTGGAGGATGAGGACGCTGGACACCGTCAGCACCACCAGCATGGTGAGCAGCGTGATGAAGATCTCGTAACGTGCGGCACCGGCACTCTATCGCTCCCCGAAGGTGCCCTCATCGCCCGATGCGCATGAATCGTGCCCACCCGACCGGGGATCGGTCGGGTGCAGGCCGGTCACACGCGTCAGGCGGTAGTACCGCCGACCGTCGTCGTTCGACCTATAGCCCGCGGCACGGCGTGGTGCATATGGTCAACGGCGGGCTGATCGGCCCGACGGCTACCAACCACCCGAGGTCCCAGCATATCCCCCGACAGTGGCGGCCAACGAGGCATCCCGCATCACCCACCCCGGGTGAATGTGCGAGCTACCCCGCACAGGTGGACGTCGCCGGAGTACCCGCGAGGCGTTCCGAGACCCACGTGATGGCGGCCAGCAGGGATGCCGGGTTCACGGAGCCGGGATGATCCGCCCCCGGCAGCACCCGCAGGTCGACGACGTCTCCGACGGCGCACATGCGCGCGACCATGGATCGGGTGCTCTCGAGCGGTACCACCTGGTCCGCGTCGCCCTGGAAGATGAGCACCGGCACACTCGTGCGTGTGGCGGCGGGCGTGTTCTCCTCGAGTCGGGCCTGCCACTCGGGCAGTGTGCGCAGGTCCACGGCGAGGGGGGGGCTACCGATGAGGACCGAGCAGCGCGTGGACAGGTCGGGGACGAGCGCCTGGGCCTCCGGTGTCAACACGTCGAGTGGCAGCCCGTAGACCTCGTTCCAGGCCGTCACGAGCGTGATGGCACTTGACCACGAATCGGGTCTCGCGGCGTCCGATCGATCGAAGCCAACGATGGCCTCCAGGTCGCCGGCCGGGGCGAACGCCACGGCACCCACCACGTCCAGGTCGGGCGCCGCGGTCGCGGCAAGGTCCGCGGCCCACAGCACCGCGTGACCACCCTGGGAGCCACCGAGGAGCACGACCGTCGGGCCCGCTCCCGTCTCGGGTATGGCGGCCGCCGCGCGTGCCGCATCCAGGACCGAGTGACCCTCGCTGGCGCCCACGATGTAGGGATGCGCTCCAGGCGTGCCGAGGCCTTCATAGTCCGTGACAGCCAGCACGTAGCCCTGCTCGAGCAGCGGCAGGGCCGTGTCGACCAGCCCATCGGACGGCTGTCGGGATGTGGCACATGCGTCTGCCAGACCAGTCGTTGCGTGTGCGATGGACAGCACGGTCCGCGCGGGTGCGCCCGCAGCACGCGGCGTCTCAGGCGCGACGATCAGGCCCGAGACCCCCACGGGCGCCCCCGTGTATCCGGTCGAGCGATAGAGGACCGCCCACGTATGGATCCCCGCCGGCGCGGCCAGCTCCACCTGGGCCAGGATCTCGCCAGCCGGTCCGGCAGCGACGGCGCCGCCGCCGGCATAGAAGGAGTCGGGTGCCACGAGCGGCAACGCCGGGGTGCTGGCGGGGACGGGCGACGGTTCGACCGCCAGTGATGCCCCGGGGAGCAGCCCAGACAGGGCCGCCCAGAGGATCACGGCAGGCACAAGCATGTGACGGGGGACGCGGCGGCGGACAGGATCAAGAGACATGACCAGAGCATGCGCCTGTGCCGGAAACCGGTCGCGTCAGACCCATGCTGACCGTATCCCCGGTGCGCACGAGACCCGATGCCGTGATGCGCGTGTTCACGCCCCGCAGCCGGAGATCCTTGCCCTCGGCAGCTACGGGCTGGGTGACGCGGACGGGCTGGGCACCGGTGCCACCAGGGGCGGGCTTGGATCGGGCGCCGTCAGGGCGGGCTCGACGACAGCGGGCACGATCACGACCACGACCGATGGCGTCGCGCCAAAGCTGTTGTTGATGACCACGGACCGGCCGTCCGGCAACGCGGTCGCGCCAAAGGTCACGCCGTTCTCGGGCCGGGCGACCATCGTCCACTGGATGCCGTCCGCCGAGGCGACCTGGACTCCCTGCGCGAAGATGTTCACGACCGGTCCGCTGGCGACCGCGAACAGGGGGCCCGTGGCAACCGTCGCGTCCTGCCACACGAGGCCATCGGGTGAGGTGCGTACGGATCCCACGAACGGACCTCCGGCCGGGCCACCATCCACGACCTGGATGAAGTGATCGCGCTGGACCCCCATCTCGGCCGCGTTCAGGACCTCCGTATCGGTGGACGGGTCCGGAAAGTCGACGAGGTCCCAGGTCGTGCCGTCCACGGACCTGGCGTATCGATAGTCGATCTGGGTCGTGCCCTGCTTGGCCGACACTGACTGGATGAGCGCCAGCGTGACGCCGTCCGGCAGCTGCGCCAAGGCTGTGACCAGACCCTTGCCGGGAAGCCGGATGGCCTTCCAGCTGGTGAGACCGGTGGAGCGCCACAGCACGGGCCGGTTGACACCAGCGATGATCGACTGGCCGCCCGCCAGAAAGCCGTCCAGGGTCGGGGTGATGGTCTGCGGAGCGCCACCCGCGAGCGACTTCGCCCGGACCCAGGTCAAGCCGTCGATCGACGTCCAGATCAGACCAGGACCCGACGGCACCACGCCCACGGCCGCCCAGCCAAGGCTGGACGCTGCCACGCCGAATGAGCGCGCGCGGTTCGATCTGGGCAGCTTGACCTCGGCCCAGTCCAGCCCGTCCGTCGTGCGCCACGCAGCGGCCCGGGCCGGCACGGCC
>JBBQNA010000343.1:0-2648 GCA_038329515.1 Candidatus Limnocylindrales bacterium
GGTCGGGCCGACTGGGACGTGATGGTCGCCATCACGTATCGGGACTGGGCCGCGCTGGAGGCGCACAGCGAGGCGGACATCAAACTTCGGCTCTACCCCGACCAGGATCGCTTCCGGGCCGAGGAGACGCGCCGCTTCGAGTTGCTCGAGGCCCACTGGGACGTGCCCCTGGCTGATCTCGAGCTGCCCGCCGAGTGAACGAGGTGCGCCGGCCAGACCTGGTGCTCGGTTTCCACGGACCGGGCACGGCGATGTGGCGCATCAACCGGGAGGCTGTGCTCCTCGGCGCGGGGCCGGCGGCGCTGCTGCTCCAGGTCGCGCATCCGCTCATCGCCGCAGGCGTGGCCGCCCACAGCGACTTCCAGGGCGACCCGTTCGGGCGGCTCCGGCGGACCATGGACCTGGTCTTCGGCGACGGCCCGACCGCGGAGCGAGCCGTACGCCGGCTCAACGGCGTCCATGCCACGGTCCGGGGAGATTTGGTCGACCCGGAGGCGGCACGGGTCGCCGGGGCGCACCGATACCGGGCGCTCGATCCGGAGCTGTTGCTGTGGGTCCAGGCCACGCTCGTGGTCACGAGCATCCACGCCTATCGGCTCTGGGTGGGTCCCGTCAGCGACGCTGAGGCGGACGAGCTGTGGCAGGAGGCGCGCGGTGTGGGCACCCGGTTGGGCATCCCGCTTCGATGCAGTCCGGTGACCTGGGCTGCGCTGACCGACTACTGGCAGCGGATGCTGGATACTGACGGGCTCATCCAGGTCACGGACGCCGCCCGGGGCCTGGCGCCGATGATCATCGGGCCTCCCCTGCCCCTCCTCCCGGGCTGGGCGGTGGGCGCCCTGGCGCTGCCGGGTCTCGCGCTCCTGCCGCCGCGCATCCGGGATGCGTACGGCATCCCATGGAGTCCGCGTCGAGGTCGGCTTGCGGCGGGCATCAGCACTGGCGTCCGGCTCTGGACCACGGCCGTGCCGATCGCCTGGCGCTCCATGCCCCAGGCACGCGCCGCGGAGCAGCGGGTGCGGGCCGCGGGACAGCGAGTGCGCGCCGCGGCGCCCGGACGGTGACCTGACGCCCGCCGCACACGTGGCGTGCACCATCGACCGCGCGCATGCGCCTGCCCACGTGGGCCGGTCGGATGTTCACACCGCATGTGCGCACCCGGCTCATACGCACAGCGAGCGTGCAGACCGGACGGGTGGGCATCGCAGGCGGGCATCATCCGGTCGATGGCGCACATCGGGCGTGCACAGGTCCCGCAGGCGGGCATCAGAGGCCACGGCGGTGGCGCCCAGGGACGCTGCCGCGCTGCCGCCAGGGACACGACGGTCGCGCCCAGGCCCAGCCACCCCGTGCCGCTACCATAGGCCGAACCCCGAGGAGCCCGACGTGCCTGATACCGACCTGTCCCGACGCGCCGTCGTCACCGGCCTGGGCGCCGTCACGCCCATCGGCAACGACCATCCCACCTTCTGGCGCAACCTGGTGGCAGGCGTCAGCGGCGGCGGCCCCATCACCCACTTCGACGCATCCCGCTATGACGTGCGAATCGCGGCCGAGGTCAAGGACTTCGACCCGACCATCGCCATGGACCGCAAGATGGCGCGTCGCATGAGCCGCTTCATCCACCTCGGCATGGCTGCCGGCAAGGAAGCCGTGGCGGATGCAGGCCTGGACTTCACCACCTGGGACCCGGATCGGCGCGACCGGGTCGCGGTGACCGTGAACACCAGCGGCGGCGGCCAGGAACAGGTCATCGATGGCACCGCCACGCTGCATGCCAAGGGGCCGGGCCAGGTCAGCCCATTCGCCATCCCGGCGCTGTCCGGATCGATGGCTGCCTGCCTCCTGTCCATGGAGTACGGCCTCACAGGCCCGGTCCTGACCCAGGTCGCCGCGTGTGCCAGCTCCGTGATCGCCTTCATGGACGGCCTGCGCATGATCCAGCGGGGCGAGGTGGACGTGGTCCTGGCGGGCGGCTCGGAGGCGCCGCTGCTGCCCGTCGCGTTCGCGGCCCTCTCCAACATGGGCGCCCTGTCCAAGCGCAATGACGACCCGGCACATGCCTCGCGGCCCTTCGACCGGGACCGGGATGGCTTCCTGTTCGGTGAGGGCGCGGGTGTCGTGATCCTGGAGTCCGCGGAGCACGCGCTCGCTCGAGGCGCCACCATCCAGGCCGAAGTCCTCGGTGCGGCGCTCACCGCGGACGCATTCCATATCTCCGCCCCGGAACCCACTGGCCGGGGCGCGACACGGGCCATGACCATGGCACTCCGGGATGCTGGTATCGCCCCCGACGAGGTCGACTACATCGTGGCCCATGGCACGTCCACGCCGCTCAATGACGTGACGGAGACCCGCGCCATCAAGGCCGCGTTCGGCGATCACGCCCGTCGCGTGGCGATCTCGTCGCCCAAGTCGATGGTCGGCCACCTGCTGGGTGCGGCCGGGGTGATGAGTGCCCTGACCGCCATCGGCGCCATCCGCGACAACGTGGTGCCGCCGACCATCAACCTCCAGAACCCCGACCTGCCGGAATGCGACCTGGACTACACGCCGCTGGTGGCCCGGCAGCGGCGCGTGGACACGGCGATCATCAACGGCTTCGGGTTCGGCGGCCAGAACGCCGTGGCGGTCTTCCGGCGCTTCGA
>JBBQNA010000344.1:0-2630 GCA_038329515.1 Candidatus Limnocylindrales bacterium
CTCCGTGAATGCCTTTTCGGACGATATGGCGGTCCTCCTGTTGCACGGCGCCAAGCGGACCCTCCCCTCTCGCTGGCCGGACGCGCTGATCATCGACCTGGGTGTCATCGCGGACGCACCGCCGGTGCTCAACCAGGCTGGCGTGGGCGAACTGTCGTCGATGTTCACGGCTCCCGCCGACTGGCGCCTGGCAGACATCCTGGGCCTGGATGCTGGCTATGACGAGGCGCTGGTCGGTCTCTTCCGGGACGACGGCGAGGAGCTCGAGCGGGTCGCCGTCGGGGTCGCCGCGGGTGACCTGGCTTCGCTGGGCTGGCTGTGTGACCGGATGACACGGGGCGGGCTCGCCCTGGGCGTCGCGGGTCGGACGGCCCCACTCTCGGGTGCGGAGCACGCCGTCAGCCACCTCCTGGACATGGCCGCCATCCGGACGGGCGTGCCGACCGGTCTCCACGGCGCCCAGGTGGGCGTGGCGTCGGTGGTCGTGGCCGCACTGTGGCAGGACATCCTCGATGGCTTCGATGTGGAGCGGGTGCTGGACGCGCCACCCACGCCCGGAGCGGCCCGGGAGCGCATCGAGCGCACCTTCGGGGTCTTCGACCCGACGGGCGAGATGGCCGGCGAATGCTGGCGCCTGTACCAGCGCAAGCTGAGCGCCTGGACCACGAGCGTCGACGCGCGCGAGGCATTCGTGGCCGGCTGGCCCGGCCATCGCGAGACGCTGGCATCGGGCCTGCTGTCACCAGAGCGGATCGCGGCGGGACTGCGAGCTGCAGGTGCGCCGGTCACGTTCAGCGACCTGGGCGCCAACCGGGACACGGCACGCTGGGCGGTCTCGGCCGCACACCTCTTGCGCGATCGCTTCGGTGTCCTGGACCTGGTCGACCTGACGGGTCGCTGGACGGACGTGGACGTGGACCGGGTGCTGGCGCGTGCGGCGGCGGCCGGCGGGGGGTTGTGACCGATCCGACCCTGACCACGCCCACGGCGGAGGCGTCGGGGGCCATGTCAGTGGCGCGCCGGCGGTTCGCGGCATACGTGTTCGACCTGGACGGCACCATCTATGTCGATGACCGTCTGACTCCTGGCGCTGCCCAGGCGCTGGCGTGGGTGCGGGCGATCGGCGCCCGGGTCGCCTTCCTGACCAACAACCCGTTGCACCGCGGCCTGGCGTATGCCGACAAACTGCACCGCCTGGGCATCCCGTGTACCGGGGACGAGGTGCTCACCTCGCTCGACGCGCTCACGGGATACCTGCGTGACGCCCCCCCGGCCGGCCCCATCCTGCTCTTGGCCGAGTCACTCGTGGGCGAGGTACTGGTCGAGGCCGGCTTCCAGCTCACCCTGGACCCCGAGTCGGCGGCGATGGTCGTGGTGTCCTGGGATCGCGGCTTCGACTACGCCAGGCTGCTGGCCGCGTTCCGGGCCGTCCGCCGTGGCGCCCGGATCGTGGCGACCAATCCTGATCCGTTCTGCCCCACCGCCGACGGCGGCCTGCCCGATTGCGCCGCCATGCTGGCCGCGCTCGAGGCGTGCACGGGGGTCCACGCGGAGGCGATCGTGGGCAAGCCTTCCCGACACATGGCCGCGACCATCCTGCGCCACATCGACGTGCCGGCCAGTGATGCGCTCATGGTCGGTGACCGACTGCTGACCGATGTCGGCCTGGCGCGCACCGCGGGTATGACCAGCGGCCTCGTGCTGTCGGGTGCGACGACCGCCGCGGACGCAGCTGCTGCGCCCGTGCCGCCGGACCTGGTCCTGGCACGCCTGACCGACCTCATCCCTGCCGGTGACCCGCTGGCACCCATGCTCCTGGAGGCCCGCACATGACCGAGTTCATCTTCATGCTCACGCATCACGACCAGACGGTGGGCAACGCCCTGGAGGTCTACCAGGAGCTGCGACCCATCGAAGCGCTGCACTATGTGGGTTTCAAGGACGTCGGCGCGACCATCGAGCAGCTCCAGGTGCTGACCGACGCCATCAAGGCCGACGGCCGCGAGGTGATGCTGGAGGTGGTCTCGGAAGCGGCCGACGCGGAGCTGCGCTCCATCGAGGCGGCGCGTACCCTGGGCGTGGACTGGATCCTGGGTGGTACCCACGCGGATGCGGCGCTGGCCATCCTGGCCGGCAGCGCAGCGCGATACTGCCCCTTCCCGGGGACCATCGTGGGCCATCCGAGCCTGCTCCGGGGCACGGTCGAGAGCATCGCCGCCGATGCCGCGCGGCTGACAGCACTCGACGGGGTGTACGGCCTGGACCTGCTGGCCTATCGATTCGACGGCGACGTGGAGGCGGCTGTCGCCGCGACCGTGGCTGCGTCAGCCGGCCCGGTTATCGCCGCTGGGAGCGTCGACTCCCCGGAGCGCATCGCGACGCTCGCGGGGCTGGGTGTCTGGGGCTACACCATCGGCAGTGCCATCTTCGAGGGTCGGTTCGCGGGCGCACCCGACCTCGCAGCGCAGGTGCGCGAGGTACTGCGCATCACCGCCCAGGCCGACGCAGCCCGCTGACACCAGCGGCCAGGCGTCGAGGTGCCGCCCGGCGTCGAGGTGCCGCCCGGCGTCGAGGTGCCGCCCGGCGTCGAGGTGCCGCCCGGCGTCGAGGTGCCGCCCGGCGTCGAGGTG
>JBBQNA010000345.1:0-2630 GCA_038329515.1 Candidatus Limnocylindrales bacterium
CTGGTCTGCGCGCAGGTCCGCCTCGAGCTCGGCGTCACGCACCGGGTCGTCTGAGCGGGGCCGCGTCCCGGCGAGTGGCCGCGTGACGACCTCGCCATCACGGACCCGGACCAGGAGCTCCGGCGAGGCACCCAGGATGGAGCTGCCGGGACCCAGGTCTAGCGCGAACAGGTAGGGCGATGGGTTGATGCGCCGCAGGGCGCGATAGATAGTCAGTGCTGGTGCCCGGTTGGGCACCGAGAAGCGTCGGGCGGGCACGACCTGGAGCATCTCCCCCGCGTGGATGTCCTCGACCAGCTTGGCCACGCCCGCCTCATACACCGGGTCGGCCGCGGGTGGCACGTGGCGCACTGGCCGTTCCCCGTGGTTGCCGAGTCGCGTCGGCGCCTCATCCGGAGCCGGGATGGACAGTTGTGCCGCCACCGAAGCCAGGCGGGCCGCGGCGCCATCGTCCTCGATGGTCGCGAGCGTCGCGGTCTGGGCCAGGTGGTCGAACGCGATGACCACCGAGGGCATGTGGAACAGCGCTTCCGGCAGGCCGACCGGGTCGAGGTCCGGCACGGGCAGCTTCTCCCAGCGCGCCGCCGCGTCATAGCTCACGAAGCCGATGCCCGCGGACAGTGGCAGGGGGAAGCCGGGTGCCTCCACACGTGGCGGCAGCACCCGTCGGAGCGCCTCCAGCGGATCAGCCTCGGCGAAGCGCTCCAGCTCCTGGTAGTCAGCGTCCCAGACCACGGCCTCGCCCTGGTCCACGATGAGCGTCCGGCCCCGGACGCCCACGAAGGAGTAGCGTCCGTATCGGGCGCCACCCTCCACGCTCTCCAGGATGAATGCCAGCCGGTCCTTGAGCCGCAGCGCGGCCGCGACGGGCGTGAGCGTGTCCGCGCTCAACTCGATAGCGGCCATCCTGCCGCCGGAAGTCGATGGATCCGCGCCGAGCGCGTCTCCGGTCACTGGTGCCACCGGTGCGATCACGGTGTGCCCTCCACGATGTCGATGAGTCGGTCCACAGCCTCCAGATAGCCCTGCCAGCCCTTGCCCATCACGGTGCCGGTCACGGCAGGTTGGATGACCGACACCTGTCGCCACGCTTCGCGGGTCCGGATGTCGCTGATATGGATCTCGATGGCCGGCGTCTCCGCAGCCACCAGCGCGTCGTGCAACGCGTAGCTGTAATGCGTGAATGCCCCCGGATTGATGACCACACCCTCGTAGTCACGCTGCTCCAGCCGGTCGATGAGGGCACCCTCATGGTTCGATTGGAAGGCCTCGAGGCTCGCGCCCCGCACAGATGCCCGCTCCCGGCACGCATCGACGACCTGGGCGAGCGTGGTCGAGCCGTAGATCTCCGGTTGACGCAGGCCCAGCCGTCCCAGGTTGGGACCGTTGAGCAACAGGATCCTCACGCCGCGGCTCCAGGCGTGATGCGGTCCATGGCGTGATCCAGCTCCGCCTCGGTCACGTCATCGACGTCGACGACATTCCCGATGGCCATGGGCAGGATCCAGCGCTGGCGGCCACGGACCCGCTTCTTGTCCGAGCCGAGGGCATCCCGGACAGCGCTGCGATCGAATGCTCGGGTGAGGCGATAACCCAGGCGTCGCAGCAGGTCGTCGATGCGCTCGCCGAGACCAGCTTCGGCGCCGCGGCCCTCCGCGATGGCCGTCACGGCCCGCAACCCGAGCACGACTGCCTGGCCGTGCGGCAGCTGGTAGCCACTCTCGATCTCCAGGGCATGCCCCAGGGTATGACCCAGGTTGAGCGTCCGTCGCTCACCGGCTTCGAAGGGGTCGCGATCCACGACGCCCAGCTTGAGGCGCATGGCGCGTTCGACCATCGCGTAGCGGGCCGGCTCATCGTCGAGCAGCGCGGCCTCCCCGCGGGTCTCGAGGAGCGACCACAGCCACGGATCGCCGATGACGGCCGATTTGAGCACCTCCGCCAGGCCATCACGCAACAGCTCCCGGGGCAAGGATCGCAACGTGGCCACGTCGCCGATGATGGCGACAGGTGGCCAGAAGGCACCCGCGGCGTTCTTGGCCGCGGCCAGGTCCACGGCCACCTTGCCCCCGATGGCCGAATCGGACAGCGCCAGCCAGGTGGTGGGCACCTGGATGAGCGGCGCACCCCGCAGGTACATGGCCGCGGCGGTGCCCACGAGGTCACCGGTCGTGCCGCCACCGATGGCGATCCAGGCATCGCCGCGTTCCGCACGCATGCCCGCGGCGGACTCCAGCAGCTGCTCCACGGAGCTCATGCGCTTGCCCCGTTCGCCGGCCGCGATGCGCAGCTGCCGCTCCCCGGGGAACGCGGCCATGACCTCCGGAAGTGCCGCAGCCGCGCGCTCGTCTGCCACGACCACCGGCACGCCCGTGGAGTGCCCATCCACGATGGGTCCCAGGGTACCGGCGTCCAGGTCACGGCCATACACGACACGGGCGTCCCGAGGGCCCATCGGGTGATCGCGGCGTGTCCGGGCATCGAACAGCCGGCGCGCATGAGGACGTGGCCCCGACACGGCCGCGGCCACGCTCGCGGCCACGGCTCGGGTGGTGCCCACCGACTCGACTCGCACATCTGCCGCGGCATAGTACGGCTCCCGCGCAGCACGTAGGCGAGCCAGCCCTGCG
>JBBQNA010000346.1:0-2619 GCA_038329515.1 Candidatus Limnocylindrales bacterium
CAGTCGCTGCATCTGCCGATAGGGTCCAAAGGGACCCCGCTCGCCCAGGTCACCGGTGGCCGGACCCTCGTCCCAGTCCATGCCCAGCCACTGGAGACCATCGAGGATGTCGCGCTCGTACTCCACCGTGGAGCGCGCCACGTCCGTATCTTCCAGGCGCAGGATGAAGGTACCGCCGTGGCGACGCGCGAACAGGATGTTGAACAGCGCCGTGCGCGCGGTCCCGATGTGCAGGGGGCCTGTCGGGCTGGGTGCGATCCGGCAGCGGATGGTCATGCCGGCAAGTGTGCCAGACGCCACGTGGCACTCCGCCGCGTGCCATACCGGAGGTCGCGTACCGGCCGATCACCGGTCGATGACGCGGTGTTCACATCGACTCCCGACCATGCGTATCGGCCGCTCCCGTCGAGCGGCCGCCTCCTCCGCGAGGGCCAGGCCGTATTCCCACTGCGGGTCGGGCTGATCGCGCCAAGCGGTGACACACCAATGGACGACGGGCTCCCATTCACGTTATATGGCACCCTCCCTCGCCGTGGTCGGGCGTTCGTGCCGGACGGTTGGTAGGGTATGGCCGGGCCGAGGAGGGCCCACTCCATGAGCAGTGATACACCTGTCCCGTCGACCCCGCCCCAATCACGTGACGAGCGCGAGCGAGACCGCATCGAGGACCTGGGCAAGCTCGCGGCATCGCCCGAGATGAGCCGAGCCTACCTCGCCGCCATGCGTGACGACACGGATAGCGACAGCGGACGGGATGTCCTGGACGGTGGGCCTCTCCCAGACGGACCGCTCGCGACCGAGCCAGAACGCTAGCCGCAGTTGGTCTCCGGCGTCAGGCCGGCCGGCGGACCTGGACATCACCGGCCTCGTCATCCGCCGTCGGCTGCGGACCTCGCCCGAACCGGACTGCGGACGTCAGCCCCGGGAACCACACCAGTCGGCGCTCACGCTGACCCGACGCGGCCTCACCCGTCCGTCGGAGCCCACCACGTGACGAGCGGGGCCTCGAGTGGCACGATCGCGTGAACATGCGTCGGGATGACCCGTGGGGTGAAGTGGCCGACCGGACGGTCCGTGACAACACTCGCGGAGTAGCTGTAGCCATTCACGATGCCGGCCAGGGGGCCTGTGGAGGTCAGCGGCTCCACGACCCTCGGGTATCCCTCCGTGGCGTCGGCCACGAGTTCCACCCGCACCGAGCTCTCGTGCACGTCGCCCAGGAACACCTGGACCGTGATGCGGACGCCATCGGTGCCCTCATGCGCCGAGAGTGACCCGAACCTGATGGTGGACCACGACGCGCCGAGGTCCCTGGCCCATTGCTCGAGCGCCAGGGCCACGCCGGCGCCTCCGTCGGCACGTGCGCGGTAGGCGCGCGCTGCCGGGAGGTAGCTGCCTTCGACATAGTCGCGCAGCATACGGTCGCTGGAGAAGCGTTCCGTCAGGCCGGTCATGCTCGCTCGGACGCGCTCCACCCACGCCGACGGGATGCCGTCGTCGTCCCGCGTGTAGAACTCCGGCACGATGCTCTGCTCCAGGAGCCCGTAGAGCGCCTCGGCATCGTCGTCGTCGCCTGATCCGTCGTGCTCCCGAGTGCCACCGATCGCCCAGCCGACGGCCGGCTCGTAGGCCTCGTCCCACCATCCGTCGAGCGTCGAGCAATTGAGCCCGCCATTCACGAGCATCTTCATGCCGCTCGTGCCGCACGCCTCGAGCGGTCGACGTGGGTTGTTGATCCACACGTCGACACCGGCCGCAAGGTGCTGTGCAAGCACCATGTCGTAGTCCTCCAGGAACACGATCCGTGACCGGACGTCAGCCCGGGCCGCGAACTGTGCGAGGCGTCTGACCATCGCCTTGCCACCAGCGTCATCGGGATGCGCCTTGCCTGCCACGACCATCTGGCAAGGGCGCGACGGGTCGAGCAGCAGTCGCGCGAATCGTTCCTCGTCATGGAGGATCAGGTCGGGCCGCTTGTACCCGGCGAACCGCCGCGCGAAGCCGAGCGTCAGGAGGTTCGGGTCGAGGACGTGGCGGCTCTGCGCGACATCGGCGGGAACTGCGTCGCGTCGGCTGGCCTGGCGCTGGACGCGTTCCCGCACATAGGCGACGAGTGATGCCCGTGCCTCGGTCCGGTATGCCCACAACTGCTGGGCACCCAGCCGTTGGAGGCCGGGCGTCGCGACGGACGGCTGGCGCATCCAGGAGCGGTCACCGCCGGACGCATCGGTCCAGAGCGTGCGGGCCACCTCGGAGTGCCAGGTCGGCAGGTGGACGCCGTTGGTCACGTGGGTGATCGGCACATCCGCGTGCGGCCAGCCAGGAAAGAGGGGCGCGAACAGTCTCCGGCTCACCTCGCCGTGCAGGCGCGCCACGCCATTCGCCCGGCCGGAGCCACGCATGGCCAGATACGCCATGTTGAAGGGTTCGCCGCCATCTGCTGGGTCGCGGCGGCCAAGGGCGAGGAACTCTCGATCCGAGAGCCCCGTTTCCGCGATGAGGGGTGCCGCGTAGCGGGTGACGAGGGCCGGGTCGAACCGGTCGAATGCCGCCTCCACCGGCGTGTGGGTCGTGAACACATTGCCCGCCCGCGTGGCTCGAAGCGCCACCTCGAACGAA
>JBBQNA010000347.1:0-2589 GCA_038329515.1 Candidatus Limnocylindrales bacterium
ATCCTGGCACGCACCAACGGGCAGCTCGCGCCGTACGCGGCGGTCGCCATCGAGCGTGGCATCCCGTTTCGGGTGGAGCAGGACAGCCTCGCGCTCGACGATCCGCGCGTCGATGCGTTGCTGGCCCGGGTCGAACATGACGGACGCGATGCGGAACCGCTGCTGCCGCGCATCGCGGCGGCCGGCGATGACGACACGACGCAGGTCGTGCTGGGCTGGGCGGCCGCGTTCGCCACCCTCGAGTCGCTGCGCACGGCGCTGGTACGTGCCAGAAGCGCACGCGCTTCCATCGGCGATGGCACGGCGGCGCTCATCCTGGCCACGGCCCACGGCACCAAGGGCTTGGAGTTCGATCATGTAGCCGTCGTGGGCATGGATGAGGGCGTGTTCCCCAGTGACCGATCGATCGCCGAGGCACCCGATCCCGGGCGCGCCCTGGATGAGGAGCGACGCCTGGCGTACGTGGCCTGGACCCGGGCCCGGAGGGAACTCGTCCTGGTATACGACCCGGACGCCCCCTCGACCTTCATGCGCGAGGCATTCTCACCGGAGGAGCTACGGCCGCCGTGACGGTGGGCGACCCGCGCTACCGCCGCTCGCGCCGCAGGTCCACCGAGAAGTCGACCTGGGCTCGGAGGTTCGTGATGGTCTCGCCCCAGCCCAGGAGGGCCTCGGCGTAGGCGTCGAGGCCGCCCGGGGCAACGACGTCGAACGGACCGTCGGACATCGTCAAGAGCGTGCCGTAGCCCTGATCGGTGAGCTGCACGGTCACGGTCGTCTGGAGGCTGTCGTCAGGTGGCCACCACCAGCGGAAGCGGAACAGGCTGGGCGGATCCGACGCCAACACATCGATGGGCACCCGGCGGTCGTGCCATGTCAGCACCGAGCGGGTGCCGACCGTCAATGAACCCTCGACGTGGCGCGGGAACCAGGAGGCGAGTTCCTCCGGGTCCGTCCAGAACCGGTGTACCCGAGCTGGTGAAGCATCGATCCGACGCGTGATGCGGACCCAGCACGGACGCGGATCCATACCGGCGGCAGCTTCTTGATCGGTCATGGCTGGCTGGGACCCTCCGGCGGCGTGGCACCCTGACGCCCGAGGGAACGGACGCGCGCATGGACTTCGGCCCGGCTGCCACGGTAGATGTGGATCGCGGTCGGCAGCACGGACAGCACCACGATACCCGCGAGGATGAAGAACAGGTACTTGTCCAGTTGTTCGCCCATGGCCGCACCGAGCGCGTAGCCCACGATGGGCAGGCCGATGGCCCACAGGCCCGCACCGAGGAAGTTGTAGAGCGCGAATCGGGGGTAATGCATGCCGGCGGCGCCCGCCACGATGGGCGCGAACGTGCGCACGAAGGGCATGAATCGGGCGATGACGATGGTCTTGCCGCCGTGCTTCTCGTAGAACACCTTGGCCGCTTCGAGGTGCCTCTGCTTGAAGAACCGCGAGTCACCCCGGGCGAACATCGGCGCGCCGACCCGTCGACCGAAGCTATAGCCGACCGCATCGCCCGTCACCGCGGCCACGAACGACACGAGGCACACGATGAGCAACGAGAACACCGGGTCCGCGCCTGCTGATAGCACTCCCGCCGTGACCAGCAGGCTGTCGCCAGGCAGGAAGAAACCGAAGAACAGGCCGGACTCGGCGAAGATGATGAGGAACAGGCCGACATAGCCGACGGTGGTGAGCAGCTGTTCCAGGTCGACGCCAGGCAGCATCTCAGCCGGCCACGGCGTGGCTACGAACGAAGGACATGGCGGCAGTCTAGACGCTCAGCACGCGGGCTGGCTGCCGCGACCCGGTCACGCGTCCGTGGCACCCCTGGAGCCGGCCGCGGTCACCCGCTTGGTGCTCGTCGCGGCAGACCGGGAGCCACGTGCCCGGGACGCGGGCTTGGCGGGGGCGGCATCGTCCCGACGGCCGGCCGCCTGCGCGAACGTGATGTCGCTCAATGGCACGAGTGGCTCGCCGCGCAGGACGCGTGCGAGGTACTCACCGGTCGCCGATCCTTCGGTCGCGGCCACTTCCTCTGGCGTGCCCGTGGCGATGACGCGGCCGCCGCGTGCGCCACCCTCCGGCCCCATGTCGATGATGTGGTCAGCGGTCTTGATGACATCCAGGTTGTGCTCGATGACGATGATGGTGTTGCCGGTGTCCACGAGTCGGTGGAGCACCTCCAGCAGCTTCTCGACGTCCGCGAAGTGGAGTCCCGTGGTCGGCTCGTCCAGCAGGTACACCGTGCGTCCGGTCGCTCGCCGCGACAGTTCCGTGGCCAGCTTCACGCGCTGTGCCTCGCCGCCGGAGAGCGTCGTCGCCGGCTGACCCAGGCGCACATAGCCGAGACCCACATCCACGAGCGTCTGGAGCTTGTTGCGCACCGATGGCACAGGCTGGAACACCGCCAGCGCCTCGTCCACGGTCATCTCCAGGATGTCCGCGATGGAATAGCCGCGGTAGTGGATCTCCAGCGCCTCCCGGTCGTAGCGTCGACCTGCGCACACCTCGCAGGGCACATAGACGTCAGGCAGGAACTGCATCTCGATCTTGAGGATGCCGTCGCCCTTGCAGTTCTCGCAGCG
>JBBQNA010000348.1:0-2575 GCA_038329515.1 Candidatus Limnocylindrales bacterium
CCTGGAGCGCGACTCGGAGTACCCGCCGCGGCCCAAGGGAGTACGGGAGTGCGACCCCGAGGTCGTGGTCCGCGTCCCCGAGGTCCTGGAGCGCGACTCGGAGTACCCGCCGCGGCCCAAGGGAGTCGTGGAGGGCGACCCCGAGGTCCTGGAGCGCGACCCGGAGTCGGCAAGCGGTGCCCCGCCAGGGCCGCGACTGAGCGTCCGCGGCGCGTCCAGCCCAGGCCGCATTCGTGACATCGCGCTGGACGTCTGGCCGGGTGAGATCGTGGGCCTCGCAGGACTCATCGGCTCTGGACGAACCTCGCTCCTGCGGGCGATCTTTGGCGTCGATCCGGAGGCGCAGCGTTCGGTCCTGGTGGATGGGCAGCCTGTGGCGGCATCCCCAGCTGCGGCCATCCGTGCTGGTATCGGGTTCGTGTCCGAGGACCGGACCACGGAAGGTCTGGCGCTCGACCTCACGAACCTGGCCAACCTGGTATCCACCACCCTGCCGACGCGACGAGGCCTGTACCAGCGGCGTGTGGGTCGTGGCACCGCGGAGCGTGCTGCGGCACAGACGGGACTCGCGCCCGGGGCCATCGACCTGCGTGCCGGTTCGCTGTCGGGTGGCAATCAGCAGAAGGTGGTCATCGGCAAGTGGCTGGCCACCGATCCGCGGGTGCTGCTGTGCGATGAGCCGACACGGGGTATCGATGTGGGCGCGAAGGCCGAGATCTACATCCTGCTGCGCCGCCTGGCCGATGCCGGCCTGGCCATCGTGCTGTCGAGCTCCGAGCTGCCCGAGATCCTGGGCATGGCCGACCGGGTGCTCGTCATGCGCGAGGGCCGCCTCGTCGCGGAACTCGCAGGTGGCTGCAGTGAGGAGGATGTCATGCGGGCGGCCGCCATGGGATCGTTGGCGACGGTGGCGGCGATCGGGGGATAGGCCAGTCTGCGGGTCCCATCGCCGATGGCGCCTCTCGCCGTCGTCGAGCCCAGCTGCCGGCTCGGTGGCCAGTCCTGTTGGGAGTGCCGCTCCCTGGGGTCGAATCTCGCGACCGCGTGTGCCGCTCCCTGGGGTCGAATCTCGCGACCGCGCGTTGGCGGCAGCGCGACGAAGCCTGTGCGATGATTGCGGACGCAATGATGTCACCCGAGGTCGTCCGATTGCCGCCCGCCGTCGTCGTGGCGTCGCCCAGCCCCGCACTGGCCCTGTGGCTGGCCATGAATTGTGCGCACGCGTCGCTGGTGGAGCGTCTCGACCCGGAGCCGGGCGCCTGCGCGGTGCTCGGCTCTGATGCGGTGGCTGTCCTGCTGCCCCTCGCGGAAGAGCCGGACCACCAGCTACGGATGCACGAGCTCGCCGAGCTGTCCCATCTCACGCGCAGTGGCTTGACGCGACGCATCGACCGGTTGGTCGCGGATGGCCTGGTGGCTCGTGTCACGTGTCCCACCGACCGGCGGGGCGCGTATGCGCAGGTCACACCCGCGGGTCTGGTCGAGCTGGGCAACGCGCTACCCCATCACGTGGCGACCCTGGAACGCCACATCGCGTCACGCCTGACGCCCGCCGAGCTCGAGACCCTCACGGGTTTGTTGCAGCGCCTCTAGGTGGCTGGTGTCTTTCGCGCCGTCTGTCCTGACGTCAGGGCGTGCGCGAGGGGGATACGCCTGATCCGTCGATCTGCGAATCTGTGGGCATGACCCTCGGCCAGAGCCCCACCCAGCCCGACATCTTCCGTTCGACCACGGCCTACTGCGAGGGCCGGGTCAAGCCCGACTCCATCTACGCCCTGCTCCACCGGGAGTGCTTCGCGCTGTTCCCCGACGTCCTCTTCGGGGACCTGTTCACGGACATCGGGCGACGCAGCATGCCGCCCATGATCGTGGCCGTGGTGATGGTCCTCCAGCGCCTGGAGGGCCTGTCGGACCGGGAGGCCGTCGACCGCTTCAGCTACGACGTGCGCTGGAAGTACGCCGCGGGCGGCCTCGACTTCGACCACCCGGGGTTCGTCCACACGGTGCTCGTGGACATGCGCGCCCGGCTGGCCCGCTCGGAGCGGCCGGGGCGCATCTTCGAGGTCGCCCTGGACGCGGCGAGGGCGGCCGGTCTGGTGGGCCGCCGGCGGGTGCTCGACTCCACGGCGCTGTATGACGCGGTGACCACCATGGACACGGTCAGCCTGCTGCGCTCGGGTATCCGGGGCCTGCTCGCGGCCGCGGGATCCCGGGAGCCGGAGCTGCGGGCCCTCCTCCGGCGCGATGACGACTACGCCGTCTCCGGCAAGCCGCTCTGCGACTGGGAGGACCGGGCGGCCCGCGAGGCGCTCGTGGACGCGCTCGCGCGGGATGCGACCGCGCTGCTCGCCGCGCTCGAGGGAGAGGTCCTCCCCGAGCCCCTCGGGCAGGCCGCGGCGCTGCTCGCCACGCTCCTGGGCCAGGACCTCGAGACCACGCCCGACGGCACCTTCCGCATCGCCCGCCGGGTGGCAGCGGACCGGGTCATCTCCACGGTCGATCCCGATGCCCGCCACGGCCACAAGACCAGTGCCCGTTCCTTCGACGGCTACAAGGGCCACGTCGCCCTGGACCC
>JBBQNA010000349.1:0-2551 GCA_038329515.1 Candidatus Limnocylindrales bacterium
GATGGAATAGCCGCGGTAGTGGATCTCCAGCGCCTCCCGGTCGTAGCGTCGACCTGCGCACACCTCGCAGGGCACATAGACGTCAGGCAGGAACTGCATCTCGATCTTGAGGATGCCGTCGCCCTTGCAGTTCTCGCAGCGCCCGCCCTTCACGTTGAAGCTGAAGCGGCCGGGGCCATAGCCGCGGACACGCGCCTCGGGCACGCCCGCGAACAGCTCCCGGATGGGCCCGAACAGGCCGGTGTAGGTCGCCGGGTTCGATCTCGGCGTGCGCCCGATGGGGCTCTGGTCGATCTCGACGATCTTGTCGATGGCATCGGTGCCGTCCAGTGAGTCGTGCTCGCCCGGCTCGTCTCGCGCGCCGTTCACCTGCCGGGCGAGGGCGCGATACAGCACGTCCGTCACGAGCGTCGACTTGCCCGATCCGGACACCCCCGTGACAGCCGTGAAGGTGCCCAGCGGGAACCGGACATCGATGTCCTTGAGGTTGTGCGCCCGGACACCCTTGAGCCGCAACGACTTGCCGGAACCCGACCGACGCTTGCTGGGGATGGCCACGGCCCGCTCACCACGCAGGAATGCACCCGTGACCGAGTCGGGCGTCGCCAGCAGGTGCTCCAGGGTGCCGCTCGCGATGACCTCTCCGCCATGCTCCCCGGCCGCGGGCCCGATGTCGATGACCCAGTCCGCCGTGCGGATGGTCTCCTCGTCATGCTCCACCACGATGAGCGTGTTGCCCAGGTCGCGCAACCGGATAAGGGTCGCGATGAGCTTCGCGTTGTCCTTCTGGTGGAGGCCGATGGTTGGCTCGTCCAGGATGTACAGGACGCCCACCAGGCTGGAACCGATCTGGGTCGCCAGCCGGATGCGCTGGGCCTCTCCACCCGATAGCGTGGAGCTGGTGCGGTCGATGGTCAGGGAGTCCAGGCCAACGTCCACGAGGAAGCCGAGCCGGGCTCGGATCTCCTTGAGCACGGCGCGCGCGATGGTCTGCTCGCGATCGCTCATCCGGTCCAGGATCGTCTCGGCCCAGCGAAGCGCGTCCGTCACTGCCGCGGCGCTGATGTCCGAGATGTTCTGGCCGTCGATGGTGACGCCCAGGACCTCTGGCTTCAGCCGCTTGCCCTTGCACACCGGACACGGTCGCTCGACCATGTACTTCTCGAGCTCGGTCTTGATGTAGTCCGACTCCGTCTCGCGGTACCGCCGCTCCAGGTTGGTGACCACGCCCTCGAAGTTGGCGACATATGAGTTCGTGCCCCGGGCGTGGCGATACTTGACGACCACCTTCTCCTCGCCCTTGCGGGCGTACAGCAGGTACTCCACCGCCTCTGACGGCAGGTCCCTGATGGGTGTCTTGATGTCCCAGCCGTGCGCCTTGAACACGGCCTCCGTGGTCTTGAGCCGCCAGGACAGCTCCGTGGGCACGGTGCGCCAGGGAGCCATGGCTCCATCGGCGATGCTGCGGCTGCGATCCGGGATGAGTCGCGCGGGGTCGAACTCCTTGCGTACCCCCAGCCCGGTGCACTCCGGGCAGGCACCGTGGGGTGAGTTGAAGGAGAAGCTGCGCGGCTCCAGCTCGTCGATGGTGGTGCCATCGATGGGGCAGCTGTAGCGCTCGCTGAACTGTTGCTCCTCGAAGGCGCCGGGGTCTGCAGGGGCGATGACGACGACCCCCTCCCCCAGCCGGATGGCCGTCTCGACCGAGTCGGCGAGCCGGGCGATGTCCGGGCTCACGTGGTCAGGTCCGAACACGACGCCGTCTTCGTCCGCGTGACGCACCACGAGCCGGTCGACCACGATCTCCACGCTGTGGCGCTTGTACTTGTCGAGGGTGGGCGCGGCATCCAGGTCGAACTGCTCCCCGTCCACACGCACGCGGACGTAGCCCTGGCGGCGGGCACCCTCGAAGACGCGGTCACCCTCCGTCTTGCGGTCACGGATCACGGGTCCGAGGACCAGCAGGCGGCTGCCATCCGGCATGGCCAGGATCCGGTCCACGATCTGGGACACGGTCATGCGCGCGATCTCGTGGCCGTTGGGGCAATGCGGGTGGCCGACGCGCGCGAACAGCAGGCGCAGGTGGTCGTAGACCTCGGTCACCGTACCGACGGTCGACCGCGGGTTGCGGCTGGCGCCCTTCTGGTCGATGGAGATGGCGGGCGACAAGCCGTCGATCTGGTCGACATCCGGCTTCTCCATCTGGCCCAGGAACTGGCGCGCATACGCCGAGAGGCTCTCGACATAGCGCCGCTGGCCCTCGGCATAGATGGTGTCGAAGGCGAGGCTGGACTTGCCGCTGCCCGACAGACCGGTGATGACGGTCAACCGGTCGCGGGGCATCTCGACCGTGATGTCCTTGAGGTTGTGTTCGCGGGCACCGCGAACGACGAGCAATTCCTGTGGCACAAGACGAGTCTACCGGTCCCGGTCGACTAGAACAAGCGTGCGGTTTGGTGCCGCCTCTCAGGCCGGTCGATGGTGCTTCCGATACCAGCGGACGAGATACCAGCCGAGGAAGATGGCGATGGCCGCGGAGACCACGTAGTCG
>JBBQNA010000350.1:0-2536 GCA_038329515.1 Candidatus Limnocylindrales bacterium
CGCTGCTCGTGGATGCCGTCGAGTCGGGCGCATCCGTGAGCTTCCTGCACGGGCTCGACCAGTCCCGTTCGGAGGCGTGGTGGCGCCGGCGTGCTGACGATGTGGCGACGGGGACCCTGATCGTGGTGGTGGCGCGCGACGACGATCGGATCGTCGGGTGCGCCGGGTTGGTCGCCGCGAAGTCGGAGAACAGCAACCATCGGGCCGAGGTCGTCAAGGTGCTGGTGATGCGCAGCCACCGACGCCGGGGCATCGCGTCGTCGCTGCTCTCGGCCACGGAGACCGAGGCGCTGACCCGCGGCCGTTGGCTGCTGCTGCTGGACGCCGTTGCCGGCGGCGGACCGGAAGCGCTGTATCGAGCGAGCGGCTGGCAGGAGCTGGGCATCGTGCCCGACTTCGCGGTGAGCACGGCAGGGACCCTGGAGCCGTGCGTCTTCATGTGGAAGCGACTCATGCCGTGAGCATGCTACGGGTCCTGGTGGCCCCCGATTCGTTCAAGGGATCGCTCACTTCCGTGCAGGTCGCGCGGGCCCTCGCAGACGGCTGGTCACGCGGTCGGCCGGGCGACTCGGTCGGCCTCGCTCCCCTTGCGGATGGCGGCGAAGGCACGCTCGACGCCATCAGCGCGGCCGGTGGCTGGATCACGCTGCCAGCACTCGCCCGTGATCCACTCATGCGGCCGCTGGATGGTCGATTCCTGCGCCAGGACCTGCGCGCGGTCGTGGAGCTGGCGACCGCCTCTGGTCTGTCGCGGGTATCTCCGGACGAGCGGGATGGCATCGCAGCATCGACCTTCGGCACCGGCCAGATCCTGGCCGCGGCCATCGGGCTGGGCTGCCGCGACATCGTGCTGGGACTGGGTGGCTCGGCAACCACTGATGGTGGCTCGGGGCTCCTGGTCGCGCTCGGTGCCCGCCTGTTCGATGCCCATGGGGTCGATCTGGCCATGGGTGGCGGGGCGCTGGGTGGACTGGCTCGGCTGGACCTGGAAGGGCTATCACCGCTTCTGGAAGAGGTCCACCTGACCATCGCATCCGATGTCTCGAACCCGCTGCTCGGCGAGTTTGGCGCGGCGGCCATCTATGGACCCCAAAAGGGGCTGCACGCCGCCGACGTGGAACGACTCGACGGCTATCTGGCGGGATACGCCGACGTGCTGGAATCGGCCACCGGGGTCGATACCCGACATGTGGTCGGGGCGGGTGCCGCCGGTGGCACCACGGCCGCGCTGTTGGCCATCGCCGACCGGTTCGCGTCGTTCACCATCCGGCCCGGCATCGACGTGGTCATGGAACTGACCGACTTCGACGCTCGGCTCGCGGCGAGTGACCTGGCCATCAGCGGTGAGGGCCGCATCGACGCCCAGACCGCGTTCGGCAAGACCTGTCAGGGCGTGGCGAACCGAGCGGCCGCGGCCGGGGTCCGCTGCGTCTGTTTCGGTGGGGCGGTCACCGTGGAGGGCGAGGCGGTCCTGCGAGCCGCCGGCGCCGTTTCGTTCCCGGTCATCGAGGGCCCGACCACGATCCAGGCTGCGATGGACGCCGGCAGCGCTCCCCTCGAGCGCGCCGCTGAGCGCGTTGCCCGCCTCTGGTCGATGGCAGGCGGCTGACAGCCTGGGGTCGGGACGCCCGCTCCTATCGATGTGAGTCCATTCGGCGCATCACCCAGGGTTGGTCGCGGCGCCTCGGCGTACCCGCCGGTCGCGATGACCGGCGGGCAGATCGACTCGTCGTTCAGGTCAGGGCGCCAGGCGTTGCCAATCGACACCTGCGGTCGCCCGCCACGACTGTGGCGTGGCAACTCCGGTCGATGCATCGATCATCGTAGCCAGGCCCTTGGTCTGGTCCACGCCGACGATGTGCGATTCGTCCGGGGACCATTCGAAGTCCCAGTCCTCGACGGGGTCCTGCGCGATCGGGTCCGAGGGTGATCGTCATGGGAAGCCACCTTTCGAGGTTTGCCCAGGGTCGCCGCTGCCGGGTACGTCGCGTGCGCTCCAGGACCTCACCGAGGTAGCGAGGAGCGGGCGCCGTGAACGGGTCGTCAAGCCAGGCCATGAGCTTCCGGTCGAGGTCGTCACGCTGGTTCATGCGAGGCGACCCCTCATCTGCTCGGATTTGACTCGAGCGTCGGCATCAGCGTCGCGCGCAGCGCCTGGGTGGCCCGATGGAGGCGCGACTTCGCGGTCCCCAGTGGGATACCCATGGCCGCGGCGGCATCCGGGAGCGGCAGGCCCAGGTAGTAGTGGAGGACAAGCACGGTGCGGTGGTCGGGCTCGAGTCGGCGAAGGCCGTGCTCCAGCTCGTCCCGGTCGGCGAAGGCCGACTGGTCGTCACGCACCGCGACAGGAAGGATCTCGGGGATCGTGACCTCGACGCTGTGACGCTTGACGTGTCGGAGTTCGTCGCGGCATGCATTCAAGAACAGCCGATTGAGCCAGGCCTCGAAGCGATCGATGTCACGGAGTGTCGGCAGGTCCCGCCAGCACCGGACGAGCGTCTCCTGGACGGCTGCGCCCGAGCCACGAGATCCCGCT
>JBBQNA010000351.1:0-2528 GCA_038329515.1 Candidatus Limnocylindrales bacterium
GCCGCGATGCCCTCCATGGCTCCCCGGATCTCCTCGATCTCCTCCACGGGGATCTGGACCAGGCGCGACACGACCGCACCACGGCGGGGCTGGGAGACGACGAGACCTTCCTGCTCCAGGCGCCGGAGCGCCTCCTTGACAGGCGTGGTGCTGATGCCCATCTGCTCCGCGACGTCACGCTCCTTGACCCGGTGACCGGGCGGTAGCACGCCCGTCAGGATCGCCTCCCGCATGTCGTCATAGGCGAGGTCTCGCAACGACCGCACGTCCGCGTGCTGGAACACCGGACCGAGGCTGCTCACCGGTCGCACGGCATCGGGCATCGTTTCAGGCGTCCAGCCGGAAACGGGTGACCGCAGCTTCGTCGAGCGTGACCCCGAGTCCTGGCTCGTCGGGCGGTCGGATGGCGCCATCGGCATAGTCGAGACGCTCCCTGATGATGTCCTGGGGATATCGCAGGTGCCCGCTGATATCGCTCTCGTAGCCGAGATTCGGCAGGGTCACGGCCACGTGGGCCATGGCCACGGTGCCGATACCCAGCTCGCACTGGCTGCCGAGCGTCACCTGCAGGCCGGCTGCCTCACCGATGGCAGCTGCTCTGCCCGCTGCGAGCATCCCCCCGGCCTCGCACACGTAGATGGCCAGGACGTCAGCCGCCTCCGCGCGTGCGACATCGTACGCCTCCCTCCAGTGGCGCATCGACTCGTCGGCGAGGATGGGCGTCCCGATATGTGATCGGACCCAGGCAAGGGCCTCGACATGCCGGCGCGACACCGGCTGCTCCACCAGCTGCAGCCGGTAACGCTCCAGGACCCGCAGCTCCTGGACCGCGAGGTTCGCAGTCCGGTAGCCGGAGTTGGCGTCGACCATCACGTTGACACCATCACCCAGACCCGTGCGGATGGCGCGCACCATCACCTCGTCGAGTCCGGTACCCGGACGTCCGATCTTGATCTTGATGGTCCGGATGCCCCTGGCCACCCATTCCGCGGCCTCGGCCACGCCCAGGTCCGGGTCGCCGAACGCGAGGCCCCAGCGGATGGGCACCCGTTCCCGCACCCGACCGCCCAGGACGTCGTACGCCGGCAGCCCGCGGACCTTGCCGGTGATGTCGATGAGCGCCATCTCGACGCCCGCCTTGGCCGGCTCGGAGCCGTCGAGCAGCGTGTCCATCAGCACCGTCAACTGCCGCAGCTGGGTCGGATCCTGACCGATGAGCGCAGGTCCGATGATGCGCGTCACGTCGTGGCACTGGATGGCGCCCGTCCGGCCGCCATTCATGGAAATCTCGCCGATACCCTCGATGCCGTCCGAGGTGCGGATACGGACGACGCCGAAGTCGGACTCGCGCAGGGGCGCACCGGCGCCCGCCGAGATCATGGGCTTGGCGCGCGGCACCCGGACCGGGATGGCCTCGACGGAGGTGATGGTCAGGCCCATTCCGGGAATGGCTCCTTCCAGTTGTCGTGGATGATGGCCTCGATGGCGCTCTCCGGGATTCGCGGCAGCCTGGTCCCCTCGACCGGCTCGTTCACGCGGCGCAGACCGTCGATGACGTTGTCGATGGTGCCCGACGGGAAGTCGGAACCGAGCAGCAGCTTGTGGGTGACGCCGTACTCGTGGGCTGTGGCCATCGCCTGCCAGTAGCGCCACGGGCGGTAATGGCAGGCCGAGATGTCGGCATACACGTTGGGCGACTTGCGGATGAGCGCCACGAGGTCCTCCTCCCAGGGGTGACCCATGTGGGCCACGATCATGCGCAGCTCCGGGAACTCCATGGCCACGTCCTCCAGGGCGAGTGGCGAGCTGACGCGCAGCTTCGCCTGGCTGGGGAACGTGGTGCCCTGATGCCAGATGACCGGGATGCCCAGCCGCTGCGCGGTCGCGAACAAGGGCCAGTGCTGTCGGTCGGTGGGGTCGAAATGCTGGTACGCGGGGCCGAGCTTGAGCCCCCGCAGGCCGAGCGTTCCGACGGCGTGCTCCAGCTGCTCCACGCAGTCGGGCTCGTTGGGATCGACCGATGCCCAGCCGGTGAGCTTCTCGGGATGCTGCGCGACGTAGTCCGCGATGATCTCGTTGGGCACCCAGACGCCCGTCGCACGCGCCTGGAGTCCGAAGACCATGACCCGGTCGGCGGTCGCGGATGCTGTCCAGTGCTGCTCTGGCCGCGAATCGTACGAGTGCAGGTCCAGGGCACCCGCGTACGCGGCACCGCCACTGATACGCAGCTTGACCAGCTTGGAGGCGAGGGCCTCCTGGGCATACCGTTCCCCGATGTGGTCTGGGTACCACATGACGTGACTGTGGACGTCGACGATCACGATCGCGGCTCGATCACGCGGGTTCCAGGCCCGGCCAGGCCGGGACCTCAAGGCGGAGCGTCATCGCGCCGCGACCCATGGTCTGGCCCATGCGCATGTCCCCGGCCAGCGACACCAGCGCGAGCGCCTCGCCGGCCTCCATGCCGAATGACCGCTCGAGGGCGCTCACGACAGCCTCCACCGCATCGCGCCTCGCGACGGTGAAGT
>JBBQNA010000352.1:0-2515 GCA_038329515.1 Candidatus Limnocylindrales bacterium
CTGGGTTCCGTGGAGTCGCTCGATCGGATTACAAGCCACGACGGTTGGTTGGTCCTCCAGTACCGGCCTCGGGAACGGCACCGAATCCCCACTGAGCAGGAACGGTAGCTGGGCCACCGGCGATGGACCTACGCCAGCCGCGCCCCAAGCATTGCGGCGCCGGCCAGGCAGCTCTCATGGCCGAGGGCGGCCCGCCTGACCGTCAGGTTGCGAGCCGTCTCGGCGAGCACGGCGCGCCGCGCCAGACGCGTGGCAGTGCGCACCAGCGAGGGCTGGCCAAGCCCCACGGCCCCACCGACTGCGATCACCCCCGGGTCGAACGCCGCGGCCAGGACCGCGATGGCATGGGCGACCGCTCGTTCGGCATCCTCGGCCATGGCGATACCGACCGGGTCACCACGGCGGGCTGCCAGGAATACACCCGCCGCATCGCGCGGGGGCAGTTCCGGGCCATCGCGCCGTGGCCACGCCGACCGTGCCCGGCGGGCGAGCGAGGCGCCTCCAGCGTACGACTCCACGTGTCCGCGTCGTCCGCAGCCGCATCGCGGCCCGTTGGTATCCACGACCAGATGACCGACCTCACCCGCGAGACCGTGAGCGCCACGCAGCATCGTGCCGTCAACCACGACCCCGGCACCGATACCACTACTCAGCGTCAGGTAGGCGAACACCGGGAGGTCGCGGCCTGCCCCGAGGCGGCTCTCGCCCAGCGCGGCGGCCGTGGCGTCGTCTTCGAGAATGACCGGCACGCCGAGCTCGGACGCAAGCCACGGACCGAGCGGCACGTCGCGCCAGCCGAGGTTGGGCGAGTGCACGATGGTTCCAGTCTGCGTGTCCAGTGGGCCTGGGGCGGCCACCCCGGCGGCGACGATGGCGCCACCATGTGCGGCCGCCAGCTGCCGCCCGAAACAGCCGATCGCTCGCACGAGGTCCTCCGGTGCCCTGGGCGTGAGGATCCGGCGTGCCCGGACTCCCGGGCTCCAGCGCGAGTCGCTCGCGGTGATCGCCGACAGGGGACGCACGGTCACGAGCGTCTTGGTCGCACCCACGTCCACCGCGAGCACCAGCGGATCCACCCGCTGCGCGTGCATGTCAGGTCGGGCCGGAGGCGATGATGGTGTCGACGAGACCGACCGCCTGATCCCAGGACGTGACCATGGGATTGGCCAGCATGGCTTCGAGCAGCTCGGACCGGGTGGCCTGCCCGGCTACGGCGGCGCTGGCGAGGGACTCGAACGCGGCATGAGCCGCAAGCTGGGCAGCCGGGACAGGTGGCAGCGTCGCCGCGGGAAGGTGCTGCATGGTGCGCGGCCGGGGAAAGATCACCGGCGCCTCGGTCATCACCTGGGCAGACAGACCCGGGATCCAATCACCGTTGCGCATGCCCACGATGAGCGGCTCCTCCGACCCGTTCGTCCAGGCATCGATGAGCGGCAGCACCGCTTTCGAGTACCACGCCGCACCCCGCCGCGGCAGTCCCTCACCGTGCGCGGCGAAGCCCGCGAGCAGCGTCTCCTCCAGACGCTGGAGTTGCTGTGCTCGGACCTCGCCGACCGCTCGCTGGCCCTCGATCATGCGGTCTGGATGGAGGTAGTAGCGCAGGTACGGGCTGCCGATGGCCCCGCAGGCGGCCACAGCGCCGGGGTCCTGGCCGACCGCGAGATCAAGCGTGGCGTCAAGCTCGCCCCGATCACGGGGGACCCACCAGCCGACGTGGTTCATGCCCAGATAGCGCGTGCGGACCTCGCCGACCGGCACGCCCAGTCGAGCTGCGATGGTCTCGCAGAGGGTCGCAGGCGAATCGCACATCGAGACGATCCGCAGACCACTCTGGCGTTCGGCGGCGGCGACGACGATCCCCGCAGGGTTGGTGAGGTTGATGACCAGGGCACCAGGCGCCGCCAATGCGATGTCCGCCCAGGTGGACGCGAGGGCGGGCACCGTACGGACTGCATTGGCGAAGCCACCGGGTCCCATGGTCTCTTCGCCGGGGATGCCGTAGGCCTGCGGGAAGGTCTCGTCGAACGTCCGCGCCGTCAGGCCACCGATCCGCACGGCATTGACCACGACATCCGCGCCGGAGAGCGCGCCGAGCCGGTCTGTCGCGCCGGTCACCCGCACGTCGGCGCCTGGCAGACCTGCCGCCCGTCTGGCGGTCTCGCCCACGACAAGGTCCAGCTTGGCCGGTGACCGGCCGACCAGCACGATCTCCAGTGGCGGTCTCCGGCCGATGCCTCCGGGCCAGGCGGCGAGTCCCTCGGTCAACTCCGGGGTCGCTGCTCCCGAGCCACCCAGGATGACGACGCGCATGGCTCAGGCGACGCCGTAGAACTCGCGGATCGAGCTGCCGACCCGGTCGACCTCCTCGTCGGTGAGCTCCGCGAACATGGGCAGACAGAGCAGCTGCGGCACGAGCGACCGGGCAACGGCGAGCTCATCGGCGGCGCGCCACGGATTGCTGGCGTACGCACCCTGGTCGGGCACGAGCTTGGGGTAGATCAGCTGCGTCCGGATC
>JBBQNA010000353.1:0-2469 GCA_038329515.1 Candidatus Limnocylindrales bacterium
CGGTCACGACCACGTACGGGATGCCGATGGGGCCGCCGTCATCGGCCCCGAAGTCGGGATGGAAGCCTATGTCCGCGCCGATGGTCGCGATGTAGGCATCCGATGATGGGTCGACCGGCAGCGTGTCGATGGGCGTGTTCCAGATGTCATCGGCCGGCAGGACCGGGCAGCCAGCGAGTTCCGGCGACGTCGCGCCAGGTGGCTGTGACTGCGCCAGCGCACCCGGCCCGGCTCCGACGGCCCCGGCAACGATGGCTGCGATGGCGAGCGTCGTCGCCCAGTTTCGAGATCGACTCACGTTCCCCTCCACACCGATGGCGTCGCCCGGACAGATCGGGCACGCCCGTCCGTCCCGCGGCGCCCAGTGTACGGAGCGCGCGGCCGCCGCGGCAGACGAAACCGCCACGGCCGATGAAACCGCCGCGGCCGCACTGATACACATGTGCTAGCGTATGCACATGTCTGGACTGGAACGACGCATGCATCTGTTGCTGGACGATCGGCGATACCAGAAGGTGGCAGCCGCGGCCGTCCGCCAGGACATCTCGGTGGCGGCGGTCATCCGCCAGGCGATCGATCGGTTGCCCGACGACGACGAGCGTCGTCGCACTGCGATCGACGCGATCCTGGCCGCGTCCCGTATCCTGGTGCCGGCGGACCCGGCCGACCTGCGGCGAGAGCTGGACGTCGCGCACGACCGCATCACGTGATCCTGCTCGACACGAGCGTGCTGGTCTACGCGGTCGGCGCCGATCATCCGCTGCGTGACCCGTGCGCCCGGCTGCTTGCCGGCCACCGCGACGGGACCATCATGGCGACGACCACGGTCGAGGCGGTCCAGGAGTTCGTGCACGTCTACGCTCGCCGGCGTGACCGCGCGGCCGCGGCTGCCCTCGCCGGCCTGTATGCCGATGCCTTCTCGCTGATCGAAACCACACCCGCGGACCTGCGCGCAGGCCTGCACCTGTTCGTACGCCATCCGGAGCTGGGTGCCTTCGACTCGGTCCTTGCCGCGGTCGCCCTGGCACGCGGAGCCACAGCGTTGGTGTCCGCAGATCGGGCGTTCGGCCTGGTGGCCGACCTGCACTGGCTCGACCCCGCATCAGCCGCCACGGAGTTGGCCCCGAGCTAGTCGCGTCGGGCAGCGCGAACCCGCGCTTGACACGCAAGTAATACAACCGTATGGTTGTATCTGTGCTCACCGCAACGACTACCCTGACCCCTGGCACCTGGCCCGACCCGGACCGTGTCTTCGCCGCATTGGCGGACGCGACCCGACGGGACATCGTGTGGCGCGCCATGACCGGGGACGAGGGCGTGGTCGAACTGTCGGCCCATTACGCCATGAGCTTCGCGGCCGTCCAGAAACACGTTGCCGTGCTGGAACGGGCGGGGCTCGTGACCAAGGAGCGCATCGGCCGCCGCAAGGTCGTACGCAGCAATGTCGAGGCCATCCGCATGGCGCAGCGGATGCTCGACCGATACGAGCAGCTGTGGCGTGATCGCATCGATCGCATGGCGCTGCTGCTCGCGGAGCCCATGGGCGTCGACAGCCAAGCCGCCAGCCAAACTGCCAGCCAGGCCGCCCCCATCGACCAGCCACCCACGGAGACCGACCGATGACCGTCACTGCAGTCGACAAGGATCTCGACCAGCTGACCATGCGCATGACTGCGGAGTTCGCCGCGACCCCCGAGCGCGTCTGGAAGCTCTGGGCGGATGCGCGACAGCTGGAGCGCTGGTGGGGACCGCCGACCTGGCCCGCCACGTTCACCGCCCACGAACTCACGCCGGGCGCGCACAGCGCGTATCACATGACCGGGCCCGACGGCGAAGCAGCGCATGGCTGGTGGGAGATCGTGGCCGTCGAGCCGCCGCGGAGCATCGCGTTCCGGGACGGCTTCGCCAACGATGACGGGACACCCAACACGGAGCTGCCCATCACCGAGGCGCAGGTGACCATCGAGCCCATCGGCGATGGCAGCACGACCCGCATGACGATGACCAGCCGCTTCCCGAGCCGCGAGGCGATGCAGCAGGTCGTCGAGATGGGCATGGAAGCAGGGCTGCGTGAGGCCATCGGCCAGATCGATGCGCTGCTCGCTGAAGATGCCGCCTGACCAGCCTCGATGTGGGGTCGGCCGGCTCCGGCCCCACACATCCAACCCCCAACGATCGCACGCGGAGGATCCCATGACCACAGAAGCACCCACCAGCCCCGCCACCATCGCGACCGTGCCGGTCCCGGGTGCCGTGCTCACGTACGACATCCGAGCCGGCGCCGACACCAGCCTCCGACCGCTGCTGCTCATCGGTTCGCCGATGGGGGCCTCCGGGTTCGGCACGCTGGCCGGCCACTTCCAGGACCGAACGGTCATCACCTATGACCCGCGCGGGGTCGAGCGGAGCACCAAGGACGACCCGACCAGCGAGTCGACACCCGAACAACACGGCGAGGACGTCCACCAG
>JBBQNA010000354.1:0-2433 GCA_038329515.1 Candidatus Limnocylindrales bacterium
CTACTACCGCTTCATGCCGACGGCGATCGAGCGATATGGCGCGGCCCGCCAGACCGGTGACTATGCGGGAATGGCCCGCAGCCTTGGCCTCCACGCGGAGCGGATCGAGTCGCCGGACCAGCTTCGGCCGGGCTTCGAGCGAGCGCTCCAGGCGGTGCGGGACGGCCAGCCGGCGCTGGTCGACGTCATCACCGCCGAGACCCACCGGCTGTCCCTGCCGGACGCCAACGCCAGCCACTGACAGCTATCTGGGCCTAGCGGCCGCTCCGCTCCCCGAGACCGAACAGGCCCATGACCCCCTGGCTGGCGGCCGGATGGCTCGCCAGCCGCAACCCCTCCCAGATCGTCACCTGGTTGGCCGTCAGCACCGGTCGTCCCGCGACCCGCTGCAGGTCCTCGAGGTAGCCGATGGTGTGCAGGGCGGTGTCGGGCAGCAGTATGGCCTCGGCGTCCGGATGCAGGTTGGAACTCGCCAATCGGAGGACCGCGTCCCGATCGAGCGTGCCTCCCTCGGAGGCCCACATGATGCCCAGCGTGCCCAGCCCGACGACCTCGATACCACCGTCGTCGAGGAAGGTCCGGAACAGCTCCGCCAGGTCGTCCGGATACGTGGCACCGATGGCGACGCGCCGCACGCCCATGGAACGGAGCGCGGACAGGAAGGCGAGGGATGTGCTGGACACCGGGACGCCAAGCTGGGTCGCCACCACTGCGACCTGCTGGCGGGCACCCTCCAGCCCGAACACGAAGCTGCCACTCGTGCACGCCCACATCGCCGCGACCGGCGCAAGATCGGCCAGGCGCCGGGCGCCCTCCTCCAACCGGAACGGGGCACCGGTGTCGCGAAGTGCCTCGATCTCGTGGGTGTCGATGCCCACCGTGGTGTGCACGACCGGCAACGAGACCCGCGGCTCGATGATGCCTTCGGCGCGCGGATAATCGTCCTCTGCAGAATGCCCCGGGTACAGGATGCCGACGACCGGTGCTCCGGCAACGCCCACGCTCACGACCCGGCACCCAGGTCGGCTTCGGCCGATCGCCGTGACCCGAGGCGACGCACGGAAACGTCCATGAGCACCTGGTTCGCGGACAGGACCGGCACGCCGAGGTCGCGCCCCAGGCTCGACAGCAGTGGCACGGTCGGCAGGTTGGTGCACGCAAGGAAGACGGCATCCGCGTCCGGGCGCATCGCACGACGCGCGAGGTCCGACACGACCTCGGCACCCGCGTTGATGACGTCCTCCTCGGCGGTGTACGCGAGGTTGACCAGCGAGACCGGCACGAAGCCTGATGCCTCGAGGAACGCGGCGAGCGCCGCGCCCAGGTCGGCCTCGTAGGGTGTCCCGAGTCCCACCCGGCGCGCACCGATCCGGTGCAGCTCCTCCACGAGGGCGCCGCTCGGCGTGGTGACGTCCGCGATACCCGCGGCTGCGATCGCATCCCGGACCCTCGCCTCGCCGGCGGGCCCATCCACGAAGCTGGCCGATGCGCATCCGAAGGCCACGACCTCCGGGTCGATGCGGACCAGCGTGCGAGCGGCATCCACGAGGCCGGCCGGTTCGGCCACTGCACGCGCGTGATCGGGTCCGTAGGGCAGGTCGACGATGCCCAGCCGGGTGATGTGCAGGGTCACGTCATCCGGCACGAGGTCCCAATACTCGCGATCCAGAGCCATATCGAAGGGCACGATGACCCCGATACGGTTCGAGAACCGGTTCATGCCTATCTCGCGACCCCATTTGACATGTTGGCGGATTGACGAACAACTCTTCCCACACTAGCATGCCATCCGAACCTGCGGCGCAGCGAGCCGCGGCCATCGAACCCCATACAGCGAGGAGGGACCATGGCGTCCAGAGCCATCCCCAGGGTGTCGATCAGCGTGCTGGCAGCCGCCGCACTGGCGATCGGGTCAGTCGCGTCCAGCGGGGCACAGTCCCCGAGCAGCGCTCCGATGTCGCCGTTGCCAACGAGTGCCGACGGGTCGCTGGAGCGGGTCCAGCAGAACGGCCTCTACGTCGGATTCGCGGGCGAGAACCCGTGGTCGTTCATCGCCCCGGACGGCACGTTCCAGGGCGCCGAGGCGGCGATGGTCCTCGAGTGCGCACCGAAGCTGGGCATCACCGAGGTGTACCCGGTCGGCCTCGTGTTCGACGGGCTGCTCCCAGCCCTGCAGGCACGACGCATCGACATGACCGCGGCCGGTCAGTCGATCCGCGAGGCACGTCTCCAGGTGGCCATTGCGACCCAGCTGCTGTACCGATATGGCACCCGCATCGTGGGCATGAAGGGCGATCCCGCGCTCGCCGATCTCACCAGCTGGACCAAGGTCGGCGAGGCCGGCGTCGAGGTCGCGGGCATCCGCGGCTCCACGGAGCTGACGGACACCGCCCAGTTCGGCGTCAAGTGGAAGGAATACTCGGACAATCCGAC
>JBBQNA010000355.1:0-2414 GCA_038329515.1 Candidatus Limnocylindrales bacterium
TCCTGTTGGGTCGCATCAATGCCGCGAGTCCCCAGGCGTTGGAGTCGGCGAACCTGGAGACCATCACGGCCGTTGTCATCGGCGGCACCAGCCTCTTTGGCGGCCGCGGTGGTGTCCTGGGTACGCTCTTCGGGGCGATCATCGTGGGCACCGCCGTCAACGGCCTCACGATCGCGGGTTTCGATCCGCTCTGGCAACGCTTCGCGATCGGGGTGCTGGTCATCGTCGCCGTCGGGATGGATCAATGGATCAGGAGAGTCGGCAAGTGACCGGAACCGCGCCTCCGCCCATCCTTCAGGCGAGGGACCTGGTCAAATCCTACGGTCGCGTGGTTGCCCTCGACCATGCCGAGTTCGACCTGTACCCGGGTGAGGTCCTCGGAGTCATTGGCGACAACGGCGCGGGCAAGTCGACGCTCATCAAGTGCTTTTCCGGGGCGGTCATCCCAGACAGCGGCGAGATCCTGATGGATGGCAGTCCGGTCCATTTCCAGACACCCAACGACGCCAAGGCGGCCGGCATCGAAACCGTCTACCAAACCTTGGCGGTCTGCCCCGCGCTCGACATCGCCACGAACCTGTTCCTGGGCCGCGAGCGACGCCTGCCCGGTTTCCGCGGGTCGATCTTGCGGATGCTGGATCTCGACGGTATGCGAGAGGACGCACGGAACGAGCTCAGCAAGCTGGGACTACTGACGATCCAGGACATGAGCCAAGCCGTCGAGACTCTGTCTGGCGGACAACGACAGGGAGTCGCGGTCGCCCGGGCCGCGGCCTTCGGCAGCCGCGTCATCGTGATGGACGAGCCTACGGCTGCCCTCGGCGTGAAGGAATCGGGCAAGGTGCTGCAACTCATCCGTGACGTCCGCGATCGCGGGCTACCGGTGATCCTGATCAGCCACAACATGCCCCACGTATTCGATGTCGCGGACCGGATCCATATCCACCGGCTCGGCCGTCGCGCAGCCGTGGTGACGCCCTCGACTCATACCATGGCGGAGGCCGTCGCCATCATGACGGGCGCGATCACCGTCGAACCAGTCACGCATGCTCACGGACATGCGGCGTGAGCGGCATCTCCTATCTCGGGCGCCCGTGCGCCTGGCCCATCGGCGCCGGCATCAACGCCGAGATCGCCTGGGGTCCCTGAGCAGCGGTGACCGCGCAGGCCATGACGGCCGGACCCAAGGCAGAGGTCGTCATCATCGGGTCGGGCATCGGCGGCGCTACCACCGCCCTCGCCTTGGCTCGGCGGGGTGTTGATGTCCTGGTCGTCGAGCGGGGTGAGCGCCTTCCCCGCGAGAAGGAGAACTGGTCGCCGCGGGCCGTGTTCATGGATCGCCGCTACAAGCCGACCGAGCGGTGGCTCGATGGATCAGGGCGGACATTCCTACCTGGTGTGCACTACTTCGTGGGCGGTAACAGCAAAGTGTACGGAGCGAGCCTGCCGCGCTTGCGGGAGGCTGACTTCGGCCCTCTGGAGCACCTCGACGGCACCTCGCCATCCTGGCCGTTCACCTACTCGGACCTGGAGCCCTACTACGCGCAGGCGGAAGGTATGTACGGCGTGCACGGGACGACCGGCGAGGATCCCACCGAGCCGTGGCGCAGCTCGTCGTTTCCGTACCCGGCCCTGGCCCACGAGCCCTATGTGGCCGATCTGGCAGCACGACTCCGACGGCTGGGTGTGCACCCGAGCGCCAACTCGATGGCCGTGGACATCCGTGAGGGTGGCACCTGCATCCGCTGCCGGACCTGCGACGGGTTCCCGTGCATGGTGGGCGCCAAGGGGGACGCCGAGACACGCGCCATCGACCCCGCACTCGAGACCGGGAACGTCCGTCTGCTGACGGGGACGCGGGTGCGTCGACTCGTCACCGATGCGACCGGCCGGCGAGTCAGCCACCTCATCGCCGATGGGCCGGACGGGCCGGTGAGCATCACCGGCAGTCGCTTCGTTGTCGCCGCGGGTGCCGTTAACTCGGCGGCATTGCTGCTTGCTTCGGCCGACGACTGGCATCCACGAGGACTCGCCAATGGGTCTGACCAGGTGGGCCGCAACTTCATGATGCACGACAACGCCCACATCGCCGCGGTCGACCTGCGCCGTCGCAACGACGTCGGTTTCCAGAAGACATTGTCAGTCAACGATTGGTACCTGGACGGCGGCGACGGCTACCCGCTCGGCTCGCTGCAGCTCATCGGCAAGGTGCAGGGCGTGATGATGAAGAGTTGGGCAACAAGGTGGCCGCAGCGCCTCCTCGAGGAGGTCGCCGGCCGAAGCGTCGAGTGGCTGTTGATGGCTGAGGACCTGCCATCGCCGAACGATAGGGTGACCATCGATCCATCGGGCAGCATCCGCACGATACGCGCGTCAGGCGGCCGAACGACACAGCGCCGATTGCACCGGCGAGC
>JBBQNA010000356.1:0-2394 GCA_038329515.1 Candidatus Limnocylindrales bacterium
GTGCAGCCGTGCTGCGAGGCCGGGCTCGCGCACCTTGACCAGGTCGTGGATCGACCTCATCCCGTCACCCGCGGGCGCGTGCGCCTCCCCGCCGCTCGCCTCGAAGGCCACCAGCTTGGCGTGGTACGCCTCGGGTCGACGGCGCAGGATCGAGAGCAGCGCGTGCCGCGAGGCCCGGATGTCCCAGGACCCGATGCCCGCCCCTTCCGAGGGCTTGACGATGACCGATTGGCCGGGGCTGGTGACCACCAGCTCGGCGATGCCGTCAAGATCCGCGTCGATGGACCGGATGCCATCGACCGGCAGGCCCTGCTCGCGACCGGCTCGGTCGGCAGCGTCCTGGGCGGCGATGAGATGCGCGAAGGTCGCCAGTCGCATGTGCGACAGGTAGATACCGCCGAACACACCGTGCCAGTAGCAGTCGTTCGACTGGCCCTGGAACAGGTGGTCGGTGGCCGATTCCCGCACCGGCCCTTCCGGCAGTGCCTCGACCGCGGCCGAGGCACGCAGCATCTGCTTGTGGAGGTCGTTGATCTCGCGGTACTTGACCTGGAAGTTGCGCCAGAAGCCGCCGCGCATCCAGCGTGGCTCCGGGCGACCCTCCAGCACATCGGCGTGGAGTAGCTCCGAATAGAGTTGGCCTTCCGCGGCGGGCAGCGACCACTCGCCCATCTCGGCATAGGAGCCGGTCGGCAGGTAGATGCGGCCGATGGGTGGCTCGTGCTCCAGCCACGCGGAGGGCGTGGTCGTGCTCAGCCAGTCAGCGTTCGCCTCCAGGGCATCGAGGAAGCGGTCGACCCACCGGTCGTGACCCCAGCAGTGCTCCCAGGTGGTGGGCCAGGCGCCGAACTTCTCGCCGTCGTCGCCCATCACCCCGATGCGCTTGCCATCCTCGGTGGCGTTGACGCGCAGGTGGTCGATGACGTCCTCGACCGTGCCGAAGGGGATCCGGTAGCGCAGTCCCTGCTCGGTGCCGAAGACGGACACCCGACGGCCCTGGTCCTCGGTCGAGTAGGGGCCCCACATGGCGTCGTCCGCGATGGCCGCTGCCCGGAAGTGGGCGTCATCGACGATGGTCCAGGCGTAGCCCGCATCGTGCAGCGACGTGGGCACGTTCGGCTCCCAGACGCGCTCCGCCAGCCAGGCACCCCGTGGCCGCTCGCCAAAGATCGCGGACAGCTCTGACGCCATCCGGCGCAGCTGGCCCACCCGGTCGCGCTCCGGCAATGAAGCGAGCACCGGCTCGCACCAGCCACCGCCGACGATCTCCACCTGACCCCGGGCGTGGAGCGCCACCAGCCGCTCCACCGTCTCGGGTCGCTCGGAGCGCAGCCAGTCCAGCAGCGGTCCGGTGTAATGCAGCCCAAGACGTACCCTAGGGTGCCGCTCCAACGCCTCGATCATGGGCAGGTACGCGAGGTCGTGATTGGTCGCGATGACGTGTCCGAAGTTGCCCACCGGCTGGTGGTTGTGGAGCACGAGCGCGAGGGAGATGCGTCGGGTCATCAGCGCCGGATCGTATCAGGCGCGACGCGGATCATCGATCCTGCACTCCCCGGCGCCGGGCTCAGTCGCCGGGCGGTGCGCTCGCGGCCAGGGGCTCGGCCGCGGCACCACCAGCGGCAGTGGCACGTACATGGCCGACCCTGGCACGTTGTGTCGCCACGACGCAGGCCAGGACCACGACCGCGGTCAGGATCGTGGCCGGTGTGACCGTCTCGCCCAGCACCGCGACCGCGAACACGAACGTGAGCAACGGCTGCGCCAGCTGGACCTGCCCGATGCGCGCCACGCCACCGCGGGCCAGGCCACCGTACCAGGCGAAGAACCCCAGGAACATCGAGAACACGCTGACGTACGCGAAGCCGAACCAGGCGGGTGGCCCGACCGTGCTGAAGTCGCTTCGCCCGGCCACCAACAGGGTCACCGGGATGGTCAGTGGGAGTGCCAGCAAGAGTGCCCAGCAGATGGTGCGCGCCCCGCCCAGCGTCCGACTCAGCGCACCGCCCTCGGCATAGCCGATGCCGATGATGACCACGGCCACCAGCAGCAGCACATCGTCGGCATCGAGGCCGCCCGCGCCCTGGCTGACCCCGAACGCGGTGACGGCCACGGCCCCGGTCGCGGCCGCGACCCAGAACACTCGGCTGGGTCGCTCGCCGGCACGCACCACCGCGGCCACCGCGGTCGCCGCGGGCATGAGGGCTGTGATGACAGCCACGTGGGCCGAGGTCTTGGCCTGGAGCGCGATACCCGTGAGTGTCGGGAAGCCGATGACCACGAACGCGGCGACGATGGCCAGCGACTTCCACTGCACCGCGCTCGGACGGGGTGCCCGGACCGCGAGGAGGTACGCGACTGCGAGTAGGCCCGCCACGGCGGCCCGCCCAAAGG
>JBBQNA010000357.1:0-2393 GCA_038329515.1 Candidatus Limnocylindrales bacterium
CTTCGTGGCGTCGCGGATGATGACGCGATCGACAAGGCGCTGCGCATCCGAGCCCGAGACGCGGTACTTGAACAGCGGCGAGACATCGATGATCGCCGCCGCGTTGCGGATGGCGTTGACCTCGATCTCGTGGTGCGCGGCGTACGCGCTCGACGCATGGAAGCCTGACCACTCACGCCACTGACGCTTGACGTTGAGGGCCTCCGCCCGGCTATCGAACGGCGATCCGACGGTCATGGCCCAAGGATAGGTCAGCAGCCGGCGAACAGCATGTCCCGGGTGTAGACCATATCGAACAGGAGTCGGGGTCGATCGTCCTGGGGCGCGACATCGAGGGTCAGGTTGGCGCCATCCACGCGGCTGTCCACGACCCTGAACAGCACGTCGGGGTAGGGCCGCCGGACGCGCTGGCTGAGACCCGTCGTGGCCAGGTCCAACCTGCGCGTGAGGTCAGCCGACGCCGTCGCCGGATCGACGTAGCCAAAGCTGATGCGACCCATTGGCGACCAGTCCGGGCGGCCATACCCGATGCCCAGGGCCGCATATGGATGCAGCCCCGCCGTCGCTGGCGACGGCAGCGAGCTGGCGAGGGCGGTACCCGCACCGATTGCCCGGAATGCGTCGGTCACGCACGTGCCGACACCCAGCAGGAACAGCGCCGCCGAGGCGCCATCGAGTGCCGCCCCTGTCGCGTCGAGCCCCGCGACCACCGGAAACTGGCCGTGGTTGGCGGCGAGGTCCTGCACCTGCGCTGCATCGCCCGACAGCACGAGGGTCCGGCCATCATCGAGGAACGCGGTGTTCAGGATGGCGAACTCCGTGGCCCGGAGCCAGTCATCGGTGAGCGACAGCTCGTGCGTGCGGAGCACACCCCCCGGGATCTGGGCGGTCGTGAAGCCGCGCTCGTCGAACAGCGCCGCCACGGGCGCGAGGTCGAAGCCGTCCCGGAACCGGAGCACGAACATCGGGGGGCCACTGCCCTGGATGGTCGCCTCCCAGGCCAGGTCCAGGCCATCGAAGGCCCATGTGTCGAAGTGGTCCCGGAGGTGGGCGAATCCGAAGCCGGAAGCTGCCGCCTCATCCTGCGCGGTAGAGAGGCCGACCGCGAACTTGTCCTCGATGGGACTTGAGCCCGTCACATCCTGGGCGCCCTGGGATGCCTTGATGCGGCCCCAGTCGGTGAATCCGACAGTCTCGGCACTCGGCGGAACGAACGTGACCAGCTCGCTCACGTTGCTGCGTGGCAGGCTGGCGTCGGGGGATTGCGCTAGCGCCCCGGGGCCACCTGCCATCAGCGCGGTGGCGACCAGGAGGAGTGCCGGGAAACGGCGACGAGGGAGGCTCATGGGCGCAGTATCGCAGGCCCCGCGACTGTCACAGCAGCCTTGAGGGTACGGTGGGCGAGGCAAATGCATCGTCGAAGGTCGCGATCCAGTCGCAGCGTGCCTGTGAGGCGGTTGCGGCCAGGATCGCGTCGGGGATACGTCGGGACGATGCCCGCAGGGTCCAGGTGAGGCCGGCGACAACGTGGCCAGCGTCAGCGTCCGCCAGCTCCACGTTATCCCGGGACAGGAACTCGATGAGCGCCATGGCGAGCTGGGGGTTGGCGAAGCCGTGTTGGGTGCGGAGCACATGGGTGGTCTCGAACAGGACACCCGTCGAGACCACCAGCGATCGATCACTGTCGATGAGGCCGGCAGCCGCGAACGCGCGCGGCGGGTCGTCCTCGGCGAAGTAGCGGATGAGCACGCCGCTGTCGCAGAACACCCGGTCGCTCATGGTTCACCTACCTCTTCGCGATGTCGCTGGCTGTCGGCCCGCAAGACCTCCATGATCTCGGCGCCCCGCGCCGCCCACGCTGCTTCCCGCTCGGCCGGGATGTCAACGTGACGCGGCTCCTGACCGGGCACCTTCAGGATCCCCAACAGGGACCGATGGTGTGGCTTGGGCATGAAGTAGACGACCAATCGTCCGTCTTCGACCCATTCGATGGCGCGGTCACCGGGCTCGATGCCCAACTGCTCGCGCACCCGCTTGTCGATGGTGATCTGGTAGCGCTCGCCGACCACGTTTGACATATCTCAACCTAATGATACGTATGAATGTCGAGAGTATGTCCTGTCTCGTGGGGCCGGTCAACGGCGCTGCACGACCGCGGTGGCTTGGCCGCACGCCCGGGTACCATGCACCGACGCGCGCCGCGCTCGGGTCGCGGCGCGGTTGGCCGGGTCCCGCGCGTCCGTGTGCCCCCGCGCGTCCGTGTGCCATCGATCGAGAGAGGAGGGACCGTGCCCCAGCGCTACGACGCCGTGATCATCGGCGGGGGTCACAACGGGCTGGTCAGTGCGGCCTACCTGGCGCGGGGCGGTCTCAAGACACTCGTCCTGGAGCGG
>JBBQNA010000358.1:0-2371 GCA_038329515.1 Candidatus Limnocylindrales bacterium
CACTCAACGCAGGAGCCGCGCTCGTCGTCGCGGGTCGCGCGGACACCATCCGCCAGGGCGTCGAACTCGCCAGTGTCACCATCAGCAGCGGTGCGGCAGCGGAGCTGCTGGCACGACTTCAGGCACGGGCGTGGAGTCCCGAGCAGACAGGGGACCAGCCATGACCTTGATCATCGATCGACCGGTGCGGCGCCCTCGCGGCCGGTCCGTGCTGCTGGAGATCGCTGAGCGGCGCCGCGCGGACCTGAGTGTCGAGCTGGCCGGCACCACCCTGCGCGAACTCGGTCGCGCGGCTGCTGCGGCCTCCGATCCCCGGCCGGTGGCACTCCGGCTGGCTCGTCCAGGACTGCATGTCATCGCGGAGATCAAGCGCCGCTCCCCGTCGGCCGGGTCGCTCGCCGATGGTCCGCTGGACGTCGCCGATCGGGCACGTGCCTATGCCGCGGGCGGCGCGTCCATGATCTCGGTGCTCGTGGAGCCCCACTGGTTCGGCGGCTCCATGGGGGATCTCGTCGCAGCGCGTGGCGCCACGTCCATCCCGGTGCTGGCCAAGGAGTTCGTGGTCGACCCGCGGCAGCTACCCATCCTGCGCGCCGCGGGCGCCGATGCGGTGCTGCTGCTGGCCGCGCTCCACCCCGCGGCCCGATTGGCCCGACTCGTGCGGCGGGCGCTGGACCTGGGCCTCGAGCCGCTCGTCGAGGTCCACGATGCGCGGGAGCTGGATGCCGCGCTGACCACGGATGCGCGCCTCATCGGGGTCAACAACCGGGACCTGCGGACACTCGTGGTGGACCCCACGACCGCCGAGACCCTCCGGACCAGCATCCCCCACGACCGCATCGTGATCGCCGAATCCGGTGTCCGCCAGCCCGCCCTGCTGCGTCGCTGGCGAGCGCTCGGCTTCGACGCTGCGCTCATCGGCGAGGACCTGATGCGTGCCGGTACGGACGCGGCCGCAGTGTCTGCACGTGTCGCCGCGTTCGTGTCCGCGGGCGCCGTGCCACGGCTCGGCCAGGATCCGGCCACGGATGGACGCCTGCCGCTGGTCAAGATCTGTGGCGTCACCGAGCCACGTGGCCTGACCGCGGCCATCGCGGCCGGCGCGGACGCCATCGGCCTGAACATGGTGCCGGGCACCAGGCGTGCGCTGTCGGAGCCGGAGGTCGCGGCCCTGGTCCGTCTTGCCCGGCTCACGATGTCGCCCGGCAACGGTCCCAAGCTGGTGGGAATCTTCGCCGATCGCGATGCGAGCGAGGTGGCCGCCATCGCGGCCCGGCTCGGCCTGGATGCGGTCCAATTACATGGATCCGAGTCACCGGATGCGCTCGACGTCATCCCGCTGCCGGTCATCAAGGCCCTCCACCTCCCCCCGGCGGGCGAGGGAAGCACGGATGCCACCGAGGTCGCCGCGGACGTCGTCGCCCGCGCCGAGACTTACCGGGCCAAGCCCAACCTCTGGACTATCCTCCTGGACACCGCTGATCCGAGCGTTCCCGGCGGCACCGGCAAGCGTGCCGCGACCGACGTGGCGACACTCGTCGCGACGCGCATCCCGGTCATCGTGGCTGGCGGCCTGCATGCCGGCAACGTGGCCGACGCGCTTCTGGCCATCCCCGCCATCGGCGTCGACACCGCGGGTGGCGTCGAGCCACTGCCCGCCAGGCCGGGTCGCCCGCCCAAGGATCCCATCCGCGTCGCGATGTTCGTCAAGCGCGCCTGTGGCGCTCGGCTGGATATGCCCTCGTTCCCGTTCGGCCCTCGCCCAGTCGACCCGGGCCTCGTGGAGCCCGACGCGCACGGCCGATGGGGTCGGCAACGCCAGTTCGGCGGTCGCTACGTGCCCGAGACGCTGATGGGGGCGCTGATCGCGCTCGAGGAGGCATACCACTCCATCCGCACCGAACCTGCCTTCTGGGCGGAGCTGCGCGAGCTGGGCCAGCGGTTCATCGGTCGACCGACGGGTCTCTACCGTGCCGACCGGCTGGCCGCGGAGCTGGAGCGTCGGGCGGGCCGGACGCCGGGCAACCTCCGTCTGTATCTCAAGCGCGAGGACCTCAACCACACGGGCGCCCACAAGATCAACAACGCGCTTGGCCAGGCGCTGCTCACCCGACGCCTGGGCAAGTCCCGCGTCATCGCGGAGACGGGTGCCGGCCAGCACGGTGTCGCGACCGCGACGGCGTGCGCCCTGCTGGACCTCGAGTGCGTGGTCTACATGGGCGCCGAGGACATCCGACGCCAGGCACCCAACGTGCTCCGGATGCGTGCCCTCGGCACCGAAGTCCGGTCGGTCACGTCTGGCACGGCCACGCTCAAGGACGCCATCAATGAGGCGATGCGTGACTGGGTCACGAACGTCGCCACGACCCAC
>JBBQNA010000359.1:0-2358 GCA_038329515.1 Candidatus Limnocylindrales bacterium
GTCGATGACCGCGCTGATGTACTCCGGTTCGGCGTTGAGGCCAGTGCCGACCGCGGTGGCCCCGATGTTCTGCTCCGCGAGCCCCTCTGCCGCCTGGAGCATCCGGCCGTGCGCCCGACGGATGGTCAGGGCGTATGCCGCAAACTCCTGGCCAAGCCGGATGGGCACCGCGTCCTGCATGTGGGTGCGGCCGGACTTGAGCACGCCGTCGAACGCGACAGCGCGTTCTGCGAATGCATCGGCGAGTCCCGCGACGGCACCCAGCGCCTCGCCGGTCCGATCCAGGGTTGCGACGCGCATCGCGGTGGGGAACGTGTCATTGGTGGACTGGGCCATGTTCAGGTGGTCGTTGGGGCTCACGACCGCGTAGTCGCCCCGCCGACCGCTGCCGATGCCCTGGGCGCCCAGGATCTCGATGGCCCGGTTGGCAAGCACCTCGTTGGTGTTCATGTTGTGGCTGACACCAGCGCCCGCCTGGAACGGGTCCACCCGGAACGCATCGATGAGCAGCGACTGCTGTGCCTTCCCCGCGGCCGTGGCACTGTCCGGCGCGATGCCCAGGATCTCGTCCGCGGCCAGCACGATGGCGCCCGCGAGCTGATCTGGGAGGCGACCCGTGACGTGGTTGGCCCGCGCGGCCGCCTTCTTGACCTGGACCGCGGCGCGTACCAGCGCGATGTCCGGGCGCCGGCCGCTGATGGGGAAGTTGCGGATGGCGCGGGCCGTCTGGACGCCGTAGTAGGCATCCGCGGGGATGGCCAGCTCGCCCAGCGGGTCGCGCTCGGTGCGCGTCTGCGGTGCTGCCGTCTGGATGCTCGCTGGATACTCGGTCACTGCTCCCCCCGGTGCTGGTGGCAAGGCGTTCGCTGCGCAGTCTACGGGCCATGCCGTCTGGTACGATCCGGGAGCCATGTCGAACCTTGTCCAGTACGTCGACCGAGCTCCGGCGTTGTCCGCTTCCATCATCGCCCTTGATGGTCAGGCCCCCCGTCTGGAGGACCTGTTCGAGTTCATGGTGGACGCGGAGCTGCGTGTCTCGTCGCTCCGGATGCGCATCCGGGAGCAGACGCTGACCTCGCGGGGCGAGAGCCAGGTCACCGTGGACGTGCTCATGGCGCACCCCAGCCGGGCCCGGGTCACCCGCCGGCGGTCAGCGGAGCCGCTGAGCCGCGACTACGACGTGTGGTCATCGGATGGTACGACCGTGACCACGTATGACGCTCGCAACGAGCGTGCCAGCATCCGGCCGCTGCCGCGCCCGGTGGTGGGTGCCACGCGGCCGGACCTGCCGCGGTTCGCGCAGGTCTACGTGCCCCAGACACGGCTGCCCGCCGAGACGCTCGCGGACACCTTCATCCACCCCCGCGGGTACATCCGCAACGTGCTCCTCAGTGGTCCCGTCAGCCTGACGGGTACGACCCTGGTCCACGGCCGTGAGGCATTCGTGCTGCGCTCGGACCATCCCCGCTCGACGTACGTACTGACGGACCGGCCCGATCGCTGGCTGGAGGTCGGCGTCGACCGCCAGACGGGGTTCATCGTGCTGCTCATCGAGCACATCGGGGAGGTCGTCACCCGCCTCGCGGAAGTCACCAGCCTGGAGTTGGACCCGGACATCGCCGATGAGGCGTTCCTGGTCCACCTGCCCGAGGACGTCCGCAGGATCTACTGATCGACCGGATCGGGCTGGACAGTCGTTCGCACCTGCAATCAGAATGGGTGCATGGGCAAGAAGGCAAAGGCGCGCGAGAGGGAACGTGAGCGACGCAAGCTCGCTGATGATGGTGTCCGCGCCTCGTCCGGTACCGCGACTGACCTGGAGCAATTGGCCACCCGCCTGAACTCCGTGGCCGTGCACCTGTTGCGGCGCCTCTCCCGTGAGGATGCCGCGGTGGATCTCACACCGGCCCGGCTGTCCGCACTGGCGCTGCTCGTGGCGAACGGCCCGCTGACGCTGGGAGCACTCGCCCGATCGGAGCGCGTGACGGCACCGTCCATGACGCGGCTCGTCACGGCAATGGCGACGGATGGGCTGCTGGAGCGCGTTCCCAGCGCCCAGGACGGCCGCAAGGTGTACGTGCGAGCCACGGACGCGGGTGAGACGCTCATGCGCGCCGGTCAGGAGCGACGCGTGGCGGCACTCACGAGCTGGCTCGCGCCGGTCGGTGCCGACGGGCTGCGCTGTCTTGACGAGGCCTCGGTGCTGTTGGAGACGGCCTTTCGCGACGAGACCACCTGAGCGTGCTGGCGGGCCTCTCGACCTGGTGGCGGGTGCGACCGGAGCCCGCCCGGGCGTGGCCCCTGTGGCTGGCCCTGCTGCTGGCGGCGGCACTCCTGCTGGGTACCGGCACGCCGCCG
>JBBQNA010000360.1:0-2318 GCA_038329515.1 Candidatus Limnocylindrales bacterium
AAGGACAGATCACCGCCCCCGCGGCGTCTGGACATACGTACCAGTGCAACCGCCGCGACCACGGTCAGGCCCAGGGCTCCGAGGATTGGGTGCATCCCAGTGAGTAACGCAAGACCCACCCCCGCGAAGGCCATGTGTCCCATCCCGTCACCGATCAACGATTGGCGAGTCGTTCCGGGGGGACCGCCGCGTCCTCGAAGCCGGGCCACGCGGGCGAACCATCCGGCAGTCGCGCGGCGTACCCGGCACCGTCCTCCCGGATGCGCCAGAGGGTGGCCTGGGCGGCCGCGGTTGTCAGCAGCCGCACATCGGGGCTCGTGGCACTCCGGCCCAGCGTGCGGGCCAGCCGCAGGGCGTGGCCCAGGGCCTCCGCCGGGTTGTCACCGCCCGCCTCCACCAGGAGCCACGCGCCGGCAGGCGCGGACAGCAGCTCGGCAGACGGTCGATGGCCCACGAGCGCGAGCAGCTCCTCGGTCAGGCTCTCGACCGTGAACGGCTGCTCGGTCAAGAGCGCTGGTACGGCCGCCGCGGCCGCGATGTCGTCGGCGAACCCGAGCACCAACAGGCACTTGGCCACGGGCGGGGTCCAGAGTCGCATCGTTGCGCCGGCGACCACGACGCAGGTCCCTTCCGTGCCAACGAGCGCCCGCGCCACGTCGAAGCCACGCTCTGGCAGCAGCCAGTCGAGCGGGTAGCCCGAGACCCGCCGTGGCCACGGGGTGAGCTCCGTGCGCAGCAGCTGCTCATGGGTCGCCGCGAACCGGCGCAGCGGCTCGCCCATCAAACCCGCCGGTGGCAGCGCCAGCTCGCCCGGCCCGGGTGCGACCAACCGGATGCGTTCACCGGCCGCCGTGATGACATCGAGGCCCAGGACGTTCTGTGCGGTCGTCCCCCAGCGCACCGACCGCGATCCACAGGCGTCGTTGCCGATCATGCCGCCGAGGGTGCAGCGGCTATGTGTCGATGGATCAGGACCGACGCGTAGCCGATGGGCAGCGGCACGGCTGTTCAGGTCACCCAGGACGACGCCGGGCTGGATGGTCGCGGTCCGTGCCTCAGCGTCGATGTCCAGGATCCGCTGGAGGCGGCGGGTCTCGATGACCACGCCCGCGCCGATGGCATTGCCCGCGATGCTGGTCCCTGCGCCACGCATCGTGATGGGCACGCCCGCCTCGACGGCCAGACCGACGACGGCGGCCAGCTCGTCTTCCGAGCCCGGGGCGACGACCAGCCCCGGCACGATCCGGTAGTTGGAGGCATCCGAGGAGTAGAGCGCGCGCGTCGCCAGGTCATGCCGCGCGTGCGGACCGAGCTCCTTGCCCAGGCGCCAGGTCAGCCAGCCGATGCCGGCCGGAGCAGCGGTCGCGGTCGTCTCCACCATGGCCCGACCGTATCACTCCGCCGGAGCCCATGCCCGCCACCCGCGAGGACCCGGGCACCGTCGGCGGTGCCAGCCCGCGATCACCCATGGCGACAACTACCGGGGGCAAACATCTTCCGGTCACTCCAGCCGGGCCGCCTCGCGTGCCCGTGTTCTCGGGCATGCCGGCGGGTCTCGGGCATGCCGGCGTTTCGCCCCGGCACCGCGTGCGTGCCGGATGTTCTGCTGTGCCGCCCCGCTTGAGTCGTGGGACGACTGAACAGACCGACGAAGGATGCCGCGGACGTGCTCCTTGGCGATCCCATGCGTGGGGCGACTGAACGAGCCACCAACGAACCCCTGGCGGCCCGGGATCTGCCGGATCCGGGGTCCCGCTGGTCAGGTCAGTCTCTGGACGACTGGCTCGGCCAATGAGGTCGATCTTGAACGGCCACGTTGGTCACCTCAGTCGTTGGGCGACTGCGTGACGGACCGGGCTGCCGTCGCGCGGGCCCGCCCTCATACCACGACGGCCTCGATGCCCAGGGCAGCAGCCACCGCCACTACGTCAGCCGACAGGTCGCCCGGCGTCGCCGAGCTGTGATGGTTGACACCCGTGTCGGCCCAGCGCGCCCACGCCTCCTCCACCGTGCCGTCGCGGAACCGGAACGCGCCATTGGCCGTGCCCGTCTCGGGGAAACGGCGGGTGGTCAACTCGCCTCGCGCAGCCACGAGACGGAACCCGCCGCGGGCATCGGGGTGGGGCGTGAACCCCACCAGCGTCGCCGGCCCGGCGGCGGGTTCCAGCACGGCGCACACGCCGCAGCGCGGATCCGTGCCGCAGAACCAGCCGTTGCGACGGAGTCGGGGCCGCTCCCCGGGGTCGAGCCACGCGAGGTCGTGCTCGCCGCTGTTGGCGATGACCACCTCGCCCGTCGCGTAGTCGATGGCCTCGATC
>JBBQNA010000361.1:0-2291 GCA_038329515.1 Candidatus Limnocylindrales bacterium
GCACCAGCTCGCTGTACCACGTCCGGATGTAGGCCCGGACATGCTCCTGGTAGATGGCGTTCGGTGCGCTGAGCGCCAGGTGCACACCGGCAAGCAGCGTGAACGGGCCGGTGCAATCGTGCATCGCCACCGGCAGCCCGAACGACTCCGCCAACGCGATGATCTTGCGCGACTCCGTGATGCCCCCGGTCCAGGTCGGGTCGACCATCACGATGTCCGCGGCGCGTGCCTCCATCAGGGGTCGGTACTGATAGCGGGTGATGAGTAGCTCGCTGGCCAGGATGGGCGTGGTGGTGGACGCCTTGAGCTCGCCGATCTGGCGGATGTCATGGCCCAGGACCATGTCCTCCAGCCACGCCGGCCGGTACTCCTCCACCGCGCGCGCGATGCGTTTGGCGGTCGTGATGTCCCAGTAGCCGTGCCCTTCGAGCATGATCTCCATGCGCTCGCCGACGGCCTCACGGATACGCCGGAAGGGCTCCAGGCCCTCGTGCAGGTCGGCGTCGCTGATGTATCGCCCGGTGCCCCGGAGCGCGATGGGGTCGAAGGGCCAGATCTTCATGGCGCGGATGCCTTCGGACAGCAGCTCCTGGGCCAGCACCTCGGGTTCGTTGATCTGCGCCCAGAGGTCCTCCAGGGGACCCTTGCCCTCGCCCCTCGTCGATCCCTTGGCTCCGCGCGCTCCATACGTGGGGCCGCCACAGGTGTTGTAGGTCGGGATCCGGTCATGCGCCAGGCCGCCCAGCAGGCGGTAGATGGGTGCTCCGAGGGACTGGCCAAGGATGTCCCAGAGTGCCGCATCGATGGCCGAGATGGAGCGCATCTCGGTGCCCGTGCCGCCCCAGCGCGCGACGCTCCGGGCGTACATCGACTCCCAGTGCCGCTCGATGTCCCGGGGGTCCTTGCCCAGCAGCATGGGGGCCGCCCACTGGTGGACGAAGCCGCGTACCGCGTCGGTGGTGTAGTAGGTGTCGCTGGTGCCGATGAGACCCTCGTCCGTGTGCACCCGGATGAACACCAGGAACGGGAACGGTTCCAGCTGGATGGTCTCGAGCGCCGTGATCTGCATCGGGTCCTCAGGGGTGTGGCTGGTCAGGCTGGACGTGTCGGCGCCCACGCACGGCGGGTCGCGGTGGCGATGATGGCGATGGCGCGCTCACCGGCGGGGATGGCCGTGGGCAACGCGACGAAGCCGTGAATCATGCCCGGGAAGCGCTTGCCGGCCACCCGGACACCGGCCCGTCGGAGGCGGATGGCATACACCTCGCCCTCGTCCCGCAGGGGATCGAAGCCGGCCGTGATGACCACCGCCGGCGGCAGGTCACGCAGGTCCTCCACGATGCCCGGGCAGGCGTAGGGATCCTGGGCGCCATCGCCGGGGCCGAGGAAGTTGTCCCAGAACCAGATGACGTCCTTGCGAGTCAGCCAGTAGCCCTCGGCGTTCTGGTGATACGAGAGGGTCTCGAACCAGGGCGCGGTCGCGGGGTAGATGAGCACCTGAAGCGCCAAGCGCGGCCCACCGGCGTCCCGCAGTCGGATCGATGCGCCCGCGGTCAGATTGCCGCCCGCGCTATCGCCACCCATGGCCAGCCGGGTCGGGTCGCCGCCCAGCTCGTCGCCGTGCGCTGCCAGCCAACGGACGGCGGCGTCCACGTCGTCCAGCTGCGCTTGGTAGCGATGCTCCGGCGCCAGCCGATAGGCGACCGAGACGACCATGCAGTCCGACGCGACCGAGATCCGGCGGCAGACGGCGTCGTGCGTGTCCACGTCGCCCAGGGTCCAGCCACCACCATGGAGATAGATGAAGATGGGCCGCGGCGGACCCTCTGGTCGATACACCCGGATGGGGATGTCGCCGTCCGCTGACGGGATCGCGGCCTCCCAGACCTCGCCCGCGGGCAGCTTGGGGCCATCGAACAAGAGCGCCCGGTTGCGATACACCACCCGGCCCTCGACCGGTGGCAGCGACCGCCACGGCGGCACACCCGCCTCACGCACCCGCTGGAGGATCGCGGCGGCATCGGGGTCAAGAGGCATGGACGGCTCCCGCGTCTAGTGGGTTCAGTGGTCGGTCCGAGGGTTCGGTAGGCGGTACAGTAGCCCTCCCGCCCCAGCATGTCGACCGTCGGACCGCGGGAACCGTCACCGAAGGGACCCTGGTGGATCTGCTCGCGGGGCTCATCACGGCCGTCGCCAACTCGTTCACGTCCATCCTTAGCAAGGGCCTCACGTCGCGCCTCCCGGCGGCCCAGCTGGTATTCCCGCTGCTGACCCTGAACGTGCTCATGGTG
>JBBQNA010000362.1:0-2283 GCA_038329515.1 Candidatus Limnocylindrales bacterium
GCCCGAGGACGTCACGAACGAGGACCTGCTCGGTCGACTCCTCGCGCTCAACCTAGAACGCGCCGAGGACTGTCCAAGAGCGAAGGTTGTCAGGCGCGCTGCCGATGAGCCTCGGTGATCGGTACGACCTTGCGCTCGTACAGGTCCCGCCGCAACTCGTCGATGTAGCGCAGGGCACCATCGGCCTGGCGGTACTGCCAGAAGGTCCAGCCGTTGGTCGGCGGATACTCTCGGCCCGTCGGTGCTCCAGCGACCGACTTCCGTGCCAGTCCGCCAGCCATCGACAGCGATTCATACGTCTCGCCCGCAAACACGATCCGGGATGGCCCTTCGATCCGACCCTTGAGCTGAGCACCGAGATACAGATGCTCGATGTCGAATGGCACCCGGACGATACCGGACTCGATGAGCTGGGCCAACGTCACGTGACGCCACGGCCGGCCATCGGCAGGTGATGGGTCCGTCGTCACCCGCTTCGTCGTCGGTACCGCGCGCGTCGGCTTCCGTTCCACGGGCTGCTCCACCGGCTGGACGGGTGGCGCCAGGACGGTCGGGAAGTCGAACGTGGTCCGGAGACGCCCGAGGCTGGCCCTGACCTCCGCTGGGCTCAATGCGGGTGCCTTCGCACGGAGGATACGGACGATGGCCGGGTCGGGGTCGGATGCGAACAGCGCACCCAGTGCGTCAGTGATCTGGCGATCGACGAAGTCGGACTTCCAGAGGTCATCGATCACGCGAGCCGCCATCTGCGCCTTGGCCAGTAGCCCGAGCGTCTGATCGGCATGACCATCCGAATCGGACACCCGGATGGCCCGGAACAGCTTCTGCTCGACCGGCACGGTGGCGTGGCTGTTGTAGATGCGCCACTCGTTGCCATCGGTGAGGGCGACCCACTCGACCCCGGCAGCCATGGCATACGCGAGGATCTGGCTCGCCCACTTGCCGTCGTCAAGCTTGGACCCCAGTGCCTTGGCCTCGATGAACAGGCGCGGCGTGCGGAGCACGAAGAGGGCGTAGTCGACCGGGTTGTCGACCGATCGGCGGCGATACTCGAGCTTGACCTCCTCCAGGTCTTCCACGTCCCAGCCGAGCGCCCGCAACACCGGCACGATGAGTGCGGCCTTCGTGTCCTGCTCGCCGATGCCCTGTCGCTGGTGGCGTCCGATCCGCTCCCGCAGGGTAGCGAGGAGCCCTCCCAGATCCGTTGACTGCACGCGTCCCGTCCCCCTGGTTGCCGACGATGGTCGATGGATGAGACCCATAGTCTGTAGACCTATCGTCTGAGGCACAAGTAGCGTGCCGCGGTGTCCACGCACGATCCGTCCGAACTGCTGTCGGCCTTCGGGCGAGCGGTGCGAACCTTGCGGACGGCGCGCGGCATCAGCCAGGAGCGGCTGGCGGAGGATGCGGGCATCCACCGGACCTACGTCGGTAACGCTGAGCGCGGACTGCGGAACATCGCCCTGATCAACATGGATCGTCTCGCGGGCGCCCTGGCGACCGACCTCGTCGGTCTCATGCAGGAGGTCGAGCGGGAGCACCGGCGCTGACGGGCCATGGCCGCCTCAGCACTGCTCGCTGGTCACCCTCCAGGCGTCCCTGCCGCGCCATCCCATGATGCGGTCGGCCGCACGCCGGCGCGACTTACCAGCCCCAAGATGATCATGAGTGGCAGCAAGGAGACCAAGTTCGACCATCCCGCGCAGAAGCCGGCGCTCCTGTCCGAGCGGCCCATCACCAACCACCTCAAGGTGGGCGAGGCGGTGTATGACCCGTTCCTGGGCTCGGGCACCACGCTCATCGCGGCCGAGCGTCTGGAGCGCCTCTGCTATGGCGTCGAGCTGGACCCCCGCTTCGTCGACGTCATCCTCGCCCGCTGGGAGTCGTTCAGCGGCGAGGTAGCGGTGCGGGTGGCGCTGCGGGTCGAGGATGCGGTGGCTGGGGTCGCGACCCTGGACGCGGCCTGAGCCTTCCTTGTTGGTATCGGGAAGTAATGGCAAGTAATGACCACGACCGATTCCAGGCGCTGTGTCCACGTCCATGCCGACGGCAGGCCCTGCGGTGCGCCACGCCTGAAGGGCGGCACCCGCTCCTACTGGCATGATCCCGACAAGTCTCTGGGGATGCCGCCAGCACGCCCAGAGTTCGGCGGACAACGGTCGTTCTTGGGCGAGACCGACCGATGTATACTGCACACACATGAAGCGGACGCAGGTATACCTCACTCAGGAGCAGGACAGGCGACTGGGCGAGATCGCGGAGGATCGGGGAACGTCGCGCGCT
>JBBQNA010000363.1:0-2277 GCA_038329515.1 Candidatus Limnocylindrales bacterium
CGTGCCGGCAACGTCCAGATGTTCTTCCCGGAAGCCAATCCCCTGTTGCGGGCCGGTCAGCGCGACCCCGTCGCCCTGGTGCCCGACTACAACGCGGTCGTGGAGATCATCCCCGCCTGACCGAACGCAGCGCCGCCGGCCGATCCATGACAGATGTGCGCTCCCGGGAGCACTCGCCAACAGGCCGCGGCCGCTATCAGCCGTGCGGCGTGCACCCGTCACATCGGGCCACGATGGAGCACGGCTCGTGAGCGTGGCCGGGCAATCGAGCGATCCGCCCGCGCCCGAGTCGCCAGGCAACACGCCATCCGACGTGGCGAGTGGTCGCCCACGTGCACGATCGTCCAGGATGCGGGCACCAGACAGGTTCAGCCGCGGCAGATGGCGCCTGACAGCGCGCACCGGGTTGACATGTGACCGATAAGTCACATATAGTCGGGACCATGGACGCGGTATTCCGGGCACTCGCCGATCCGACGAGACGAAGCCTGCTCGACGAGCTGTTCCGTGACGACGGACAGACCCTTGGCGCGCTGGCCGACCGGTTCGAGATGAGCCGCTTCGGGGTCATGAAGCACCTGAAGCTGCTGGAGGAAGCGGGCCTCGTGGTCACCCGTCGACGTGGCCGCGAGAAGCTCCACTTCCTCAATCCCGTGCCCATCCGGCTCGTCCACGACCGGTGGGTGAGCAAGTACGCCGAACCCTGGGCGGCGACGCTCAGCGACATGAAGACCAGATTGGAGACTCCCATGGAGAAGGTGTTCGAGATCTACATCAAGACGACTCCGGAGCGCCTCTGGGAGGCGATCACTGACCCGGACATCCGCAGCAAGTACAACTTCGGTGCTCGACAGCGCTCGGACTGGACGCCCGGCTCACGCTTCGAGATGTATTCGCCCGGCGCACCCGACCTGCTGGGCGAAGGCACCAACCTGGAGGTGGACCCACCGCGCAAGCTGGTCCAGACCATGGTCGCACTGTGGGGCGAGGACGTGAAGGCCGAGGGCACGTCGAGGGTGACCTGGGACATCGAGCCGGTCGGCGATTCGTGTCGACTCACGGTGACCCATGACCAGCTGCGGGAGGGCGCCAACGAGCAGCTGTTCGGCGGCTGGCCGATGATCCTGTCGGGGCTCAAGACGTGGCTCGAGACCGGCGAACTGCTGACGACACCCGGCTCCCTGATGTACGCCAACTGACGGCCGGTCGGGGCGGGAGCGACTCACCTCCGTGGGCGCGACTGGTAGTCGCCGGGCGACTGTCACTCGCGAGATGGACAGATCCGACCCTGTTGAGTGACCCGATCGACCAGATCGGACGCTACCCGGCGTCCCTTCGACCTGAGGCGTGACTGGCACTCGCCGATGCAGCGTCTGACGCCGTGGCCGCGACTACCAAGCGCGCGAGCAGCACGAGGCCGGGTCTGCTGCGGCACCGGACGGCCGGGATTTCCCATCTCGCGACCACCAGTCGCGCTCGTGCGGTCGGCGGACGCGCCGCGGGTGAGCGGACGCGCCGCGGGTGACCCGCGGTAGACTCCCGCGCATGACCGACGCCGCCAGCACGCCCCGCTTCAAGATCACCTATGCGACGCTCAACAACGACAACATGGAGCTGCATCGGCAGTTCGATGCCGGACTGGAGCACGCCCGGACGCTGCTGGGCGGCAGCTACCGCAACGTGGTCGGTGGTGTGGAGCGAGACGGCGAGGGCACGTTCCAGAAGCACTCGCCCATCGACGGGACCTTGGTTGGCACATTCTCCAAGGGCACGCGTCGGGATGTCCAGGACGCCATCGAAGCGGCACGCGCCGCCTACCCTGCCTGGTCCCACCGACCGTGGCAGGACCGCGTGGCCATCCTGCGCGCGGTCGCGGACCGGATCTCCGATCGACTCATGGAGATCTCCGCGGTCGTGGCCATCGAGGTCGGCAAGAACCGCCTGGAGGCGCTCGGAGATGTCGAGGAGACGGCCGATCTCATCCGCTGGTCATGCGACATGGTGGAGCAGAACAACGGTTTCGACCACCCCATGGGCGACCTGGGTGACCCCAGCGTCCACACCCGTTCGGTGCTCAAGCCGTATGGCGTGTGGGGCATCATCAGCCCCTTCAACTTCCCGTTCGCCCTCTCCGGTGGCCCGTCGGGTGGCGCGCTGGTGGCCGGTAACACGGTCGTGTACAAGCCCTCGTCGGACACTCCCCTGACGGGCGTCCTGCTGACCCAGGTCATGCGCGAGGCGGGTGTCCCCGATGGCGTGTTCAACATGGTCCTCGGG
>JBBQNA010000364.1:0-2264 GCA_038329515.1 Candidatus Limnocylindrales bacterium
CCAGATGACGCGCAGTTGGTCCCAGGTGACGCGGGTCGGTGAGGTCTTGAAGCCGATGCGCAGGGGTCGTGCCATCGCGCGATGCTACCCGGGAACGGTGCCCGAGCGCTGTGAGCCGTATCGCGTCAGCGCCGCCGAGCCCACGCTTCAGTGCGGTGTCGGCGCCACCGATGCGGCCGGCACGGCAACGACCGGGGTGGGCGCCGGCGGCTGGGTGACGGAGCCATCTGCGACGCAGGCGGTAAGGAACACGGCCACCAGGAAGTAGACCAGCAGCATCGGGAGCGCCTCGGAGTGCGTGTTCAGTGCCAGGGCCGAAGCCCCGGCACGTCGGACTTGCCGCTATTGCACTGTAGTCGGCGGCGGTCGCGGCGGTCGCGGCGGTCGCGGCATTCTACGCGCCTAGTGTCCGTAGGTCAACCGGATCCGCGCCGGACGTAAGCATCCAAACGTCTGTGCTGGCCAGCCGGGTGCGGCGACCACGGCCACGGCGACGGCCGATCGATCATCGAGGACTCGAACGGGCGGAGGAAGCTGCCCGGACAACCTGACCGAACCGATCCTGGTGGTTCCTCCGTCGGTCTGCCACTCGTCAGCATCGTTCCGACGGGGGAAGCCCGCAGTGCCGGGCTCGATAACCGTGCGGGACTCCGTCCTCCGCCCGTTCGATGCTGGGATGACGCATCTGCGGCGACTGATCACTGGGGAGCCCATCGGTCGGAGGAAGCAGCCATCAGGCCGCTAGCACCTGCCTGAGGTCGGGATCCGTGACGCCGAGGCACTCCCCCGTCGAGCACAGCACAACAGCGTCGATCGTGCGGGGGACGGCATCGGATCGACAGTCAGCGGCCCAGAAGCGACCGCGTGCCCGCGGGGCCGCTCGGCCCTCCGTCGTTTGGATCATGCGGAGATGTCGACGCGGTTCGTCGGACGCGCGCCGCCGGGCGATCGACGCGCGACGCGCGCCGGGATCAGGACCCGGACAGAGAGCAGCGCCCCGGGCACATCGCCCGGGGCGCTGCAGGACCTCGACCGAGGTTGCCTACTTGGAGGCTGCCTCGACGTTGTCCTTGTCGTACACCGTGAAGGGGCCCATCAGGACACGGAGCGCTTCCGTATCGGGTCGGGTCGGGTCGGCGGTGATGGTGAAGGTGGTCTGGTCGCTGACCGGTCGTCCGACGTCGAACGACTCACCCGCCACGCCCTGGATGGCGCCGGTCGCCAGCAGGTACGAGACGTAATACGTCAGGTAGCCCAGGTCGACGAAGCTCCAGAGCGCGAACTCGGGGGCGCAGCCGCTGAGCGTGTAGTCCAACATGTCGGCCGGCAGGCCAAGACCGGAGATCTTGACCGTGTCGCACAGGCTGGCGTCCGTGACGGCCTTGGCGGCAGCCACGATGCCCACCGACGTGGGGCTCATGATGAGCCCGAGGTCAGGGTACTTGTCCAGGAGCGCGTTGGCCTGGTTGTAGCTGTCCTCAGCGCTGTCGTTGCCATACACCGTCTCGACGACGGTGATGTTGGCGAAGTCAGGAGCCTTGAGGGCCTCGGCGTAGGCCGCGTTCCAGGCGTTCTGGTTGGCGGAGTCCGGACCGGCGGACAGGATGGCGACGGTGCCACCGTCGGGGCCCAGGATGTCACGCGACATCTGCGCCATGACGCCGCCGATGTCATTGAAGTCGACCTGTGCGACGAACACGTCCTCGCCCACGCCGGACGGGATCGGGGAGTCCCAGGTGACGACCTTGGTGCCCGCTGCCTGTGCAGCGACGGCCGCGGCGGAGGTCTGCTCGCCAGCGTTGTTGGACATCATAACGACCTTGTAGCCCTGGGTGGGCGCGTTCGTCACGTAGTCGATCTGGGTCGCTGGCGGGTCGCCGGCAGCGGGGCCGGTGAAGTCGAACGCGGTCGGGTTCTGCAGCTCGGCCGCAGCCTCCTGGGCGCCCGTGTTGGCCTGGTCGAAGGGCAGGATGCCGAGGAACTTCGGCAGCAGCAGCATCTTGACGTCCTGGCCGGGCGCCGCCATGGCTGGGGAGCCAGCGGGTGCGGCCATGGACGCTTCGGGTGACTGGGCCAGCGCGCCGCTGCCCAGGGTCGTTGCGAGCAGCATGGCCGACAGGCCCGCAGCCGCGGTTCGAGACGCTCTCATGCGTCAACTCCTCCTCTTGCCTTCGTCGATGCGGGGCGTGATCGCCCATCGAGGTCGCCGAACGCCCATGAATGATACCCATCCGCACCCCGCGGGGTCCCTGGCCGTGCCCAGG
>JBBQNA010000365.1:0-2193 GCA_038329515.1 Candidatus Limnocylindrales bacterium
CGCTGGAACGGGGTCGCCATCGCCAGTCGTGTGGGCATCGCGGAGCCGGTCACCAACTTCGGGGATGGCCCGGTGCGTGACAGCCGGTCAGGGGCCACCATCGCCGTCTCGGAGGAGGACTTCGACCCACTGGATGAGGCACGCATGGTGTCCGCGGTCTGCGGCAGTGTGCGAGTGGTGTCCATCTACGCACCGAATGGCCGGGTGGTCGACTCGCCCTTCTACGTGGGCAAGCTGCGCTGGTTCGAGCGCCTCCGCGGCTGGGCGGCGGACGCCGTGCGCACGGGTGTGCCTCTGGTCATCGGTGGTGACTACAACGTGGCACCAACGGACGACGATGTCTGGTCACCTGCCTCGGCCCACGGCGGCACCCATGTGTCCGCCCAGGAACGCGATGCCCTCGCGCGATTGCGCGCCACGGGCCTCAGCGATGCATACCGCGAGCACGAGCCGGCACGCGGGCGGTTCTCGTGGTGGGACTACCGAGCAGGCATGTTCCACAAGAACCAGGGCATGCGCATCGACCTGCTCTACGTGACCCCCGAGGTCGCGTCGCGGGTCATCTGGGCGGAGATCGACCGCGAGGCACGCAAGGGCCCACCGACACCGTCCGACCACGCGCCCGTGGTCATCGACCTGGACACCCCCGGCCTCGCGTTCGACGCTGGCTGGGTGGGCGCGATGTCGCGCGTCGCGGCCCGGACCAAGCCCGCACCCGGCTGATCCCTCGACCGAGGCTGGAGGCACGGTCGTACCGGTTCAGTCGCCGCCGAGCTTGTCGCGCAGCGCGTCGTTCAGCTCCGTGCGGGTGCCCTCGTAGCCCAGCGTCCAGATGCCCACACCCCGCAGACCTTGCGCGACCGCCAGGTCGAGCTTGAGCCCGAAGCTGCGCGCGTTGTCGAAGTACATCTGCCGCCAGACGAGGGCGCAGGAGCCACAGGCCCGCTCCTTCCAGCGCACCCACGGCCCCTGCTCCGTGGGGTCCCAACGCGTGCCGTACTTCGCCGCGAGCGTGACCGCGTGGCGGTAGATGATGCTGGCCGGATAACCCACGCGCGACCCTGACTGGGTGTCCGCACGCACGGACCCATCCTGCGTCGACCAGATGTAGCCGTAGTACGGCAAGCCCAGGATGAGCTTCCTCGCGGGTGCTTCCTTTCGATACGCGGCGATGGTGTCGGCAAGGTCGTAGCCGTTGCGTGACAGGGGCGCGATGGAGCCCGCCGACGTCGACCAGCTGCCCCGGTAGTGGTAGGCCATGATGAAGATCGCATCCGCGGCCCCAGGCTGCGTCAGCCCGCGCACGTCGTAATTGGCCACGAACCCGGTGGCCGCCACGGTCAGGTCCAGTCCCGTGCGGTACCCGTCCAGACCGCGCCGCAGTGCCCGGACAAAGGTCACGAAGTGCTGTTTCTGACTGGCCGGGATGGGCTCGAAGTCGATATTGACCCCATCCACACCCCGACTCCACACCTGCTCCACGATCTCCTGGACCAGGCGCGCGCGCGCCTTCGAGTTCGACAGCAGCTGGATGCTCGACCGTTGGCCCGCGGCGTCCCACGCGAAGCGGGTGACCGTGAGTGCCACCTCGACGCCCGCGTCGTGGGCCCGCTTGATGACGCGCCGCATCTTGTCGCTGCGCCACGCCGTCCAGCGGGCATCGGGCGACCCGTTGGTACGCCGGGCCAGGCCGCCGCCGGACCTGGCCACCAGACCGAAGTAGGCGATGGTGGTGAGCACCCCCAGGTCCGCGCGTGTCAGCACGTGATCCATCTCCGACGGCAGGAAGAAGCCGTAGACATCCTGTCGGAGCTGTGAATCCGGCGTGACCGGCCCAGCGGCTGCGAGCGTGACAGGCCCAGTTCCCGCGGCGGGCGCCGCGCCGGCCACCGCCAGGAGCACAGCGAGCGCCAGGCTGACGAGCGTCGAACGGCCGTAACGCATGGATCCTCCGGGACGCGCTGCAGGACAGGACGCTTGACGTATGCGAGAGCTGGACGCCAGGCCGGCGACAGAGACGCCACGCACAGCGACGATGGCATCAGCCTACCGGACCACACCGCGCGACCCCCGCGCCGGCTACCATGGGCCGCGTGCCAAGAGGCCTGACGCTCGACGACATCGGTGACTTTTTGGACCAGCCGGTCGTCGCCATCCTGCCCACGTATCGCGCGGTGTGGTCCGGTAGGCTGA
>JBBQNA010000366.1:0-2176 GCA_038329515.1 Candidatus Limnocylindrales bacterium
GATGCGGGTCCTCGCGGATCCGGCGCTGTCCTTCGAGTCGCGGCGGACCGTCGGGGAGCAGGTCATGGCGGATGTCGTGACCGGTGGCCCAGGCAACCTGGTGCTGTTGCTCGTTCGGCGTGGCCGCATCGAACTGCTGCCCGAGGTCGCCGCGCAACTGCGGCGGCTGTATGACCAGCGCCAGGGCGTCGTCGGCGCCACCGTCACGAGTGCCGCGCCGCTCACCGACACAGAGGTCGAGGCGCTGCGCGAGCGTCTCGCAGGCATGACCGGCGGTCGTGTCGACATCACCCTCCGGGTCGATCCCGACATCCTGGGCGGGGTCATGGTCCGTATCGGGGACCGTCTCATCGATGGCAGCGTCCGGGGTCGCCTGGAACGGCTGCGCACCAGGCTCGCTTCGGGCGCCCTGTAACCCACCGCCTCACCAAGGGGATCTGCCATGGCCATCCGCTCGGACGACATCACCGAGATCATCAGGTCCGCCATCGACCAGTTCGACGGCGGCGTCGAAAACCGCTCCGTGGGCACGGTGGTCGAGGTCGGCGACGGCATTGCCACGATCTACGGCCTGGACGGCGCGCTCGCGTCGGAGCTGCTGGAGTTCCCCAACGGCATCCGGGGCATGGCCCTCAACCTCGAGGAAGAGACCGTCGGCGCCGTGATCCTGGGTGACTACACCCTCATCCGCGAAGGCGACACGGTCAAGACCACGGGCAGCATCGTGGAAGTCCCGGTCGGCGTCGGGCTGGTCGGTCGCGTGGTCGACCCGCTTGGCCGTCCGCTGGACGGCAAGGGTCCCATCGTGTCCTCCAAGAACCGGCCCGTGGAGCGCGTCGCGCCCGGTGTCATCACCCGCAAGTCGGTGGACACCCCGCTGCAGACGGGCATCAAGGCCATCGACGCACTCATCCCCATCGGCCGCGGCCAGCGCGAGCTGATCATCGGCGACCGTCAGACGGGCAAGACCGCCGTGGCCATCGACACCATCATCAACCAGAAGGGCAAGGGCGTCGTGTGCGTCTACGTGGCTATCGGACAGAAGTTGTCCACGGTCGCGAAGGTCGTCGCGGTGCTCGAGCAGCACGGTGCCATGGAGCACACCATCGTCGTGCTCGCCGGCCCCGAGGACCCCGCCCCGCTCCAGTACCTGGCGCCCTATGCCGGTGCTGCGATGGGCGAAGAGGTCATGGAGAACGGCGTCGAGATCGACGGCGTGCTCATCAAGGACGCGCTATGCGTCTATGACGACCTGACCAAGCATGCCTGGGCGTACCGTGAGATGTCGCTCCTGCTGCGCCGGCCGCCCGGCCGCGAGGCATTCCCTGGTGACGTGTTCTATCTGCACAGCCGCCTGCTGGAGCGCGCCGCACGCCTCAACGACGAGAACGGTGGCGGATCGCTGACGGCACTGCCGGTCATCGAGACCCAGGCCGGTGACATCTCGGCATACATCCCCACCAACGTCATCTCCATCACGGACGGCCAGCTGTTCCTGGAGACCGACCTCTTCAACTCCGGCCAGCGACCGGCCCTCAACGTGGGCACCTCGGTGTCGCGCGTGGGTTCCGCCGCGCAGACCAAGGCCATGAAGAAGGTCGCCGGTCCACTCAAGCTGGACCTCGCCCAGTACCGCGAGATGGCCGCCTTCGCTCAGTTCGCCTCGGACCTGGACAAGGCCACCCGCGACCAGCTGACGCGCGGCGAGAAGATGTCCGAAGTGCTCAAGCAGCCGCAGTACTCACCGCTCGCAGTGGAGAAGCAGGTCGCCATCCTGTGGGTGGTCACCAACGGCTTCCTGGACGATGTCGAGACGGCCCGAATCAAGGACTTCGAGAACCGTTTCTACCGGTTCCTGGATTCGGAACGACCGGATGTGCTGACCACGCTCGCCGCGAAGCCGGAGCTGAGCGACGAGGTCGTCACCGGCCTCCGGTCGGCGGCAACCGACTTCAAGGAGACATTCACGGCCTGACGGGCGCCGTCCACCGACGGCTCCGTCGACCACCGATCCGGGCGACCGGGACGCATCGACACACACAGGAGGCACTGACCAGCTCGTGCCCAGCCAGCGCGAGATCCGACGCCGTATCGGGTCGGTGAAGAACATCAAGCAGATCACCCGCGCGATGCAGTTCGTGGCTGCCTCGAAGCTGAAGCGTGCCCAGGATGCGAC
>JBBQNA010000367.1:0-2169 GCA_038329515.1 Candidatus Limnocylindrales bacterium
GTCGACCGGCGCAGTCACGCTGCCGAAGATCGCTGGATCGGCGGGCGGCAGGTCGTCCTCAGCGATCTGGGGCACGTCACTGCCGTCCCAGGCCGGCTCCGGCGGTGGGAAGCTGGCCGGATCGATGGCCGTGGCCACCGCAGCCACGCTGGGCACGGCAGCGGGCTTGCCCAGGATCTCATCCGCGCGCGCCTGGAGGGTGCCCATCTGGGCGGCCATGATGACCTTCTTGAACGCGACAGCGTCCCGCATCTGCCGGAAGTCGAGCGGTCGGTTCGCGGCGGTGGCGATGACCAGGTCCCCGAAGCCCATCTTTCGCCCGATGAAGCTCTGACGGAACCCGACATCGGTGATCATCTTCAGGCCCGCATCCCGGCTGTTGCGGCGCAGGACGCCCTCGACATACAGCACCCGGCGGTCAGTGACCAGGTAGCGTCGCTTCAGCCACCGGACGACCTGGATGGGGAACCAGACCAGCGCGATGATGAACAGGCCGGCCGTCGCCAGGCCTAGCAGGGTGTCGATCCAGCGGAAGATGTCCGAGAACAGGCCGGAGCCATCTGGCGTGAGCCATGTCCCGATGAGGAACATGACGACCGCGGCCCCGAAGACCAGGATGGGCTGCAGCGCGAACCGGATGAGCGCGATCCAGTGTTGGCGCGCCTCGGCCTGGATCCGCTCGCCGTCCGCGAGCATCGAATCGACGTACACATCTGCCATGCCGCGGAGTGTCGCACGTCGACGCCACCACGAACAGGCCCACGAGCGCGGGCGAATGGGTCAGTTGCGGCCCTCGTACAGGTCACGGCCAGCCACAAGGGCCCGGATCTTGCCGTCCGCGATGCTCCGCTTGAGCATCCAGAAGCCGCAATCAGGGTGGATATAGCGCACCCGGCCCTCGCCCAGGACCTCATCGGCATGCTCGATGCTGCGCGCGATCGACTCCGCTGACTCGACCTCTGTGCGCTTGATGTCCACGACACCCAGGCCCAGGCCGATGTCCGGCCGCAGCTCCCGGAAGACCGCCAGCTCCTCGGGTGCCCGATGCGCGTTCTCCATCACGATGTGGTCGGCGTGGAGCCCGTTGAGGTACTGCATCAGCTTGCCCCAGTCGCCCCGCTGGATCGACTGGCCGCCGTAGTTGCCGAAGCACAGGTGGACCGCGGCCGTCGTGCCGATCGCGTCCAGCACCCGGTTGATGGCTTCCAGTGCCCACGGCCACTCGTCGGGGGAGCCGGGCAGGTTGGCCTCATCCACCTGGACGATGGATGCGCCAAGGTGCCGGACCTGGTCGGCGAGGACCTCGGCGATGGCCATGGCCAGCTTCGCGGGGTCGCGATAGTGGGTGTCGAGCGCCATCTTGGCCAGCATGTGCGGCCCGGTCAGGGTGAACTTCAGTGGCTTCGAGGTCAGTCGCCCGGCCCGCTCGCAGGGGGACATCAGGTCGAGCGTGCCCGGGCCCAGCGGTCCTTCCACGACGGCCGAGGGTCGGGCGCGGAACGCCTGTCCCGGCGTTTGTCGGAAGGCGAGCCACTCGGCGAGTCCGATCTGGCTCCGGACCCCCGCCATGGGACGCAGGAAGTACTCGATCATGCCGTTGGTCTCGGGGTGGTTGATGTCGAATCGGTACAGCTCGCCATCGCACACCACGTCGATGCCTGCCAGCTCCTGGGTGCCGATGACCACCCGCGTGGCATCCACGAGCGCCTGTTCGCTGGGCGATGCGACCAGCCAGTCGGGGAGTGGGTACGAGCCCACGGTCGTCGTCAGGATGCGTGGCGGCGTCGTCTGGGTCACGTTCGTTCCTCGATATCCGCGTCTCGGTGAGCCTGTCTCCGAGGATACCTGATCGGTCCGGCGGTTCGGGCAGCGCTGGCCTCGTATACTCGGGCCTCCCCGCGGCCCAAGGAGCCCCATGACCGCCGAGACCAGCGAGCCCATCACCAGTCCCGCCCGCAGCCGCCTCGCGCAGCGGGTCATCGACGTGCCCCCGTCGGGCATCCGCAAGTTCTTCGATGTCCTCGCGACCATGCCCGATGTCATCAGCCTGGGCATCGGCGAGCCGGACTTCACGACGCCGCCCCAGATCATCGAGGAGGGTGTCCGGTCGCTGCGGTCGGGGCGGACCCATTACACCAGCAACTTCGGCACCATCGAACTGCGTCGGGC
>JBBQNA010000368.1:0-2160 GCA_038329515.1 Candidatus Limnocylindrales bacterium
ATGTGGTCCTCGTGATGGGTGGCGGGCGGTCCTATGTGATCGCGGCGCTGCTGGTCGCCGCCCTCGCCGCACGGGAATAGCCACCAATCGACTGCTAGGATGCGTCCATGAGCACTCTCACGCCCGGCGACGGGCAGGACCTCCTTGCGCGCTACAAACTGGCTTGGGAGCGACGTGACGTCGATGCCGTCATGGCTCTCTTTGGCGAGGACGCCGAGTACCGGCCCGACCCGTTCGAGCCGGCCATGGTCGGCGATGTGGCCATCCGGCAGTACTGGAACCAGGCGGCGGCCACCCTGGGCAACGTGGAATTCGACGCCGAACGCGTGTGGGTCAACGGCCAGACCGTCATCGCGACTTGGCATGGCGCGGTCACACATCGCGCCACGGCGGAGCGGGTCCGACTGCGTGGCACCATGACCCTGGAGCTGGACGACACGGGCGCCGTCAACCGTTGGCGGGAGTGGACGTTGTCGCGCATGGTCGGCATCGATGCCAGCTTCATGATCGAGACAGGCACCGCTCCAGGAGCATCCGATGGCGGGTGACGCGTCGTTCGACGTGGTGAGTGACTTCGATCGCCAGGAGCTGGTCAATGCGCTCGACCAGGTCCGGCGCGAGGTCACCAGCCGCTACGACTTCAAGGGCGCTACGGCGGATATCGAGTTGAACAAGGACGACGTCACGCTGACGGTGGACTCCGAGCTCCGGGCCCAGGCGCTCCGGGAGCTTATCGAGTCCAAGGCCATCAAGCGCGGCCTGTCGCTCAAGGTGTTCGACTGGGAGGCGCTGCTGCCCGTTGGCGGGAGCTTGCTGAAGCAGAAGATCGTGCTCCGCAAGGGTCTCCCGGACGACATCGCCAAGAAGATCAGCAAGCTGCTGCGGGACGAGTTCCCCAAGGTCAAGAGCCAGATCCAGGGGGACGCGGTGCGAGTGACGGCGAAGAGCCGTGACGAGCTGCAGCGCGTCATCGCGCGACTCAAGGAAGAGGGGGAGGGCTACCCCGTTGCCCTCCAGTTCGAGAACTATCGCTGAGGTGGATGATGGCGACGAGTCGTTGGGGCAGGATCCTGTTGGCGCTCGTAGCGAGCCTCATCATCCTGTCCCTGGTCTGGACCTCGGTCCGGATGTACTGACCGAGCTGGCGGGCGACGCCGCCGCGGCACCCGAGACGACAGGCCAGATCGAGGTGCCCGGCCCGGTGGCGGCCGTGGCGCCAGCAGCGCAGGACAGCGATGCCCCGGAACCTGCCGCACCGCCCGATGCCCCGGAGCCACCCGCACCGCCCGATGCCCCGGAGCCACCCGCGCGGCCCGATGCCCCGGAGCCACCCGCGCGGCCCGATGCCCCGGAGCCACCCGCGCGGCCGCAGAGCGTGGCCCAGGTGGTCACCGACCGTTTGGTCGCCGTGGGCACGCGGTTCGCCTTCACTGTCCCCGGCGAGAGCTTCCTGCCGCTGCTGGACACCCTGCCCATGGCTGGGGTCAGGGTGGTGGCCACGCGCCATGAGGGGGCTGCCGCATTCATGGCCGCTGCCGCGGCACAGCTCACGGGCAAGCCGCAGCTGGTGCTCGCGACCCGGACCGTCGGTGCCGCCAACGCCGCCATCGGTATCCACACCGCGCGGCAGGACTCCGTGCCCCTGGTCGCCCTCATCGGCGGCGTCCGGCGTGAGTTCCGGGGACGCGAGGCGTTCCAGGAGTCGGATCTTGCGGCCGGCATCGGGTCGCTGGCTGCGTGGTCAGTGGAGCTGGAGCGGCCCCGCGACACCCACCGGGTGATGGGGGAGGCAGCCCGCCATCTCACTACCGGTCGGCCGGGACCGGTCCTGCTGACGTTGCCGGAGGACATCCTGGGTCTCCAGGCCGGACCCGCCCCGACGGGCGTCACGCCTGTCGGCAGCCCATCGCCCGATCGCGCCGCGGTCCGTCAGATCCTGCACTGGTTGGCGGCCTCCCGACGGGGCGTCATCGTGGCCGGCGGCGGCGTCCTGCGCGCACGCGCCAGCAAGCGGCTCATCACGCTCGCGGAGGCGCTCGCGGTGCCGGTCATCGCCGCCTGGCGGCGTCCGGATGTGGTCCCCAACGATCACCCGGGCTACCTCGGCATGGCCGGTTTCTGGAGTCCCTCGGTCGTCCGCCAGCGTCTGGAGGACGCGGA
>JBBQNA010000369.1:0-2137 GCA_038329515.1 Candidatus Limnocylindrales bacterium
GACCGACAGCCCATTCGCGGCACGCACGTCGGTGGTCAGCTCGACGCGTGCCGAGCGGCCGTCCGGCGCCCCCGGCCATGCCACGGACAGCGTCACGGGAGTTCCGGCCGGCAGTGGCGGCAACGGCGTCACGCCCAGGGACGCGCCATCGTGGTCGACCGAGTCGAACATCGCGCCCGCCGGCAGTGTCACCGCCCCGGACCGCAGCAGGTCCGGGTGTTGGGCGACCGGCACGATGGCCGCGACCCGCTCATCGGCGCCCATCTGGACATCCCAGTGCGCCTCCACTGCCCACGCCACGATGGCGCTACCGGCATGCGCCGACGGAGGTCCGAGTCGGGGAGCGGGGATGCTGAATGGGATCTCCAGCATCTGGCCGGGTGCCATGAGGGTGGGCAGCATCGGCTCCGTGAACGTCAAGTCCTCGATGATCCGCCCGTGGACCTCGACCCAGCTGACCGTCGAGGTGTTGGCCGCGGCGCTGGCGGGTGCACTCGCTGATCCGGAGCCGGGTGACATGTGGGCCACGCTGGCAGCGGCCGCTGCCGCAGCTGCGGCAGCGCTCGAGGCCGCGTTCGCAGCGTCCGCCTCCCGCGACGGTCCCGATCGAGTCTCCTCTGCGATGAGCACGCCCACGAGCCGGATGCCTGCCGAACGGGCCTTGATGGCGTGTGTGGCGCGCACCCGGAGCGTGCCCGCGATGCCCTCGCCGATCCGCGTCGGACCGCTCAGCTCGATGCTGCCCTCCAGGGAGCCCGTGACCGGATGCAGCAGGTCTGCCGCCGTGAGGCAGACCAGGGGATGGGATCCGGACGGCCCCGCGAGTCGATGACCGTCGAGACCATCGAAGGGGCCTGGGGCGTTGCCGGTGGGTGTCACGGTCGGCCCTGATGCCACAGTGCCAGGATCCTCGAACGATCGCTGCCCTCCGATCGCGCCCCGGAACCCACCGCTCTCCGTCGTGCCCTGCATCCCGCCTCCTCATGCCTCGTTGCTCGTCGGGCTCACCATCGGGCACCCGACGGGACCCGTCAAGCGGAGCACCCGCGTGATCGCAACACATCTGACACGCGGGGGACGGACGCCCAGGTGGGCAGGAGGCGCGCTCGCGCGTAGAGTGGTCCCGACGCCCCCGCTGCTTCCTGGCGCCGGACGCACCCCGAGGTACGCACACCATGGCCAGCAGGACCCCCAAGGCCAAGACATCCAGCAACGGCAACTCGCCGTCCCCGCAGCCTCGACTGGGCCAGCACGCGCCGGAGATCCAGCGCTACGGCACGCTCCGGCTGGTGCCCATCGCGCTTGCCGCGGACGCCCGCGCCGAGAGCGTCGGGGTGCTCAACGAGGTCCTCGCGGACACCACCATCCTGTACGCGATGTACAAGAAGCATCACTGGCTGGTCGCCGGGCCGACCTTCTACCAGCTCCACTTGCTGTTCGACAAGCACGCCGAGGAGCAGCTGGAACTCGTGGACATGCTTGCGGAGCGCGTCCAAAGCCTGGGCGGCATCGCCGTCGGTGACCCGCGTCACGCTGCCGAGCTGACCTCCATCCCCCGTCCGCCCGATGGCGCCGAGCCCGTGCCGGTCATGATCGACCGCCTGCTGGATGCCCACGAGACCATCATCGAGAAGGTCCGCAAGGGCATCAAGACGACCGAGGAGAACGAGGACTACGGCAGCAACGACCTGCTCATGGGTGACGTGCTGCGTCGCCACGAGCTGCAGGTCTGGTTCATCTCGGAGCATGTCGTGGACATGCCCCTGGTGGACGCCGTTGCGAAGACGGCGTCTCGCAAGTAGTCCCTCGTCCACAAAGCTCGGACTCCAGGTCGAACGATTCGACTACACGGGGGGCACGCCGGCCATCGGGCCCACCTTCGGGCGCATCGCGCGCGAGGCTGACGCGGCCGGCGTGTCCAGCCTGTGGGTCATGGACCACCTGTTCCAGATCGGTCACAACGGGCCGCCCGAAGACCCGATGCTGGAGGCCTACACCGCGCTCGCCTTCGCGGCCGGCCAGACCTCGCGGATCACCCTCGGCTCACTGGTCACGGCCGCCGTCTATCGATACCCGGGTGTGCTCATCAAGAGCGTCACCAGCCTTGATGTGCTGTCCGGCGGTCGAGCATGGCTGG
>JBBQNA010000370.1:0-2091 GCA_038329515.1 Candidatus Limnocylindrales bacterium
GATCATGGGCAGGCCGATGCGGTCCTTGACCGATCCGCCCGGATTGAGCATCTCCAGCTTGGCCAGGATGAGCGGCTGGCGATCGGCAGGCCCGAGATCACGCGTCACCCTCGACAGGCGCACGAGGGGCGTGCCGCCCACCAGTCCCAGGATCGAGTCGGAATAGTCCATCAGTGCAGTCGAGTATATGCGCCTGCCGAGGCCAGGGACCCGTGCGCATCGCCGCGCAGGCATGAGCCGCCGTGCGCGATGCCATGCGGCCATCACGACGCCGTGCGGCCATCACGACACCGTGCGTGACGAACGGTCCCGGCAGACGTCCCCGAGACGTGATCCGGTTATCGTGGCGGCCGATGTCCCCCTTGCCTGCCTGGATCGGTGCTGCCCTTGGCATGCTCCTTGCACTCACGACCGGCGCCCAGGCCGGCGTCGCGTTGCCATTCCCGAGCGACAGCGCCGGAGTGGCAGCGGCCGTCATCGAGCCGTCCGCTTCCCCAGTGGCGTCCCAGCCGACCTGTACCACCGGCTGGTCCGAGCCAGACGTCAGCTACCGCCACTCCATCCTCGCGTCGGTCGTGAGCCAGGGCACCGAGGCGTGGGCCGTGGGTTTGACCACGATCTCGGAGGATCCGCGCTACCCGCTCGCGGTCCACTGGGACGGCACGGCGTGGACCACGATGCGCATCGCGCAGTCCCGCCGGGAACAGGCACTGTTTGGCCTGGACCGGTCCTCCTCGGGGCGGATGTGGGCGGCTGGTTACCGCACCCGTGCGTCGCTGTACTACCCGATGATGATGCGCTGGAATGGCACCAAGTGGGCCCTGGCACCGCTGGGTCCGGCCGGCAACCGGGGCGGCGCGCTGCTGAGCGTGCGTGCCCGGACCGACACCCTGACCTGGGCCGTGGGCTACAAGATCGGCGATGCCGGCCAGCGACCGCTTGCCGTCCGGCGTGTCGGCAACGCCTGGCGGGAGGCCAGCCCGGCCATCCCGCCGGGGGCCACTGGCGTGCTGATGGACATCGACGCACGCAGCAGCAACGACGCGTGGGCAGTTGGCTGGATCGTGGACCGTGGCGCGCCACAGCCCTATCTGACGCACTGGAACGGCAGCCGCTGGGCGCGTGGTCATCCCGTCGAGGCTGGCTCCGAGGGCGTCCTGACCTCGGTGGCCATGGTCGGCCCCGATGACGTGTGGGCCGTCGGCTATCGGGTGTCGGGTGGCGTCTACCGACCCACCGTGCAGCGTTGGGACGGCCGTACATGGCGGCTCATCGGGTTCCCCGTCGTGCCGTCGGGTGTCGCGATGCTGCGGAGCGTCCAGATCGATGCCACGGGTCACCCGGTGGTCGTCGGCACCCGCTGGGATACCGCTACCAGCAGTTGGCGCGGCATGGCCGCGCGGCGGCAGGACGGGGAGTGGCAGCTGCTGGACGCGCCACCGATGCTGGGCGGCTCCGAGTTCCGCGATCTCGCGACACGCCCGGACGGCAACGCCTGGGTCGTCGGCGCGGCTGGTGCAGAGTCCCTCGCCATCGAGGCGTGCACGACACCGGTGCCTGACGACGGCGGGCCAACACCCAGCCCGACACCCAACGCCATCCCGAGCGCGGTCCCGAGTGCCATCCGGGATGCGTCCCCGTGGCCGGACCCGAGCCTGGCTCCGACGACCGAGGCAAGCCCGGGGGCCAGTCCACTGTCGAGCCCCTCGCCGGCTCCCTCGGCCAGCGTCATGCCGTCGCCACCACCCCTGGCGCCGCGCGGCCCCGTCATCGCCCGGGACGTGACGGCCGCGGCCGGGCTCCAGCTGGACACCGCCAGCTACGGTGCGGTCCGCGCTGACTTCAATGTGGATGGCTGGTCCGACCTGTTCATCGGACGCCACTCGAATCCTGGCTGGATGGTCCTCAACGACGGCGCCGGGTTCGTGCCAGCGCCGGGTGTCGAGATCGCCCGACGTGACCGCCACGGCTGCACCTCGGGTGATGTCAACGGGGACGCACTGCCGGACCTGTACTGCGCGAATGGCGCGTTCCATGGCGCCGGCTTCAAGGGCAACGAGCTGTACATCCAGCAGCCGGATGGCACGTTCG
>JBBQNA010000371.1:0-2075 GCA_038329515.1 Candidatus Limnocylindrales bacterium
GCCCGCCTGGCGGCCTCGATGATCAAGGCATCCCAGAACGACACGTGGTGCTGGTCCTCGAGTGTCGCGGCATCCAGGATCAGGGTCGGGTCCACCTGCACGACCTGCCACGTCGCATACATCGCGACGATCTCTCGGGCCTCTGCCTTGGGCATACGCGGGCTGAGCTTGCGGATGGCGACGACGTAGAACTCCTGGAGGACCTGCGTGCTGAGCGCGCCGGAACGATCTGCCCAGAGCTCCTCGAGCAGTCTCCGCGCGACGGGCTGCTTCGTGGTCTCGCTGGCGTCGTGCGCGTACAGCAGGATGTTGGTATCGACGAAGGTTGGCCCGTCCGCGGTCACGGTCGCCGGAGAGCCTCGCGGTCATGCAGCTCATCGCGCGTCCACGTGCGACCGCCCCGCGGCCCGGCCGCAGCCAGGATCGCCTCGGCTCGGAGGCGTGCCTGCTCGTACCGCTCGTCCTCGTCCACCAGGTCCATCAACTGGCGTGTCGCGAGGGCGCTGACCGATGTCCCCCGCTTGGCCGCCACGATCTTCGCCCGCCTGATCACGTCTGCGTCCAACTGCAACGTCAGGTTGGTCCTGGCCATCGGGGGCCCTCCACAGTGAGTCGCGTGGACCACAGTATGTCACGTGGGGGCCAAGAGCCGAGCCGACCATGAGGCGAGCCGGCCCTATGGTCATGGAGGGATCGTCGCCTCCGGCGCGGCCTCTGCACTACGTGGACTGTCGCGCTGGGATGTCGGGCCGGCGGCGATCGGTGGCCGGCGCCGAGCGTCAGGCCGCGCCGCTGAGCTCGCGACCCACGACGAGCACTTCTTCCACGAGGGCATCAGCGTCATCAAGGGTCGTTCGGGGGTTGATGAAGCAGGGACGGATGGCGAAGCGACCGTCGACGCGCGTGCTGGAGGTGACCGTCCTGCCGCGCGCCACGACCGCAGTCAGCAGCCGCTGGTTCAACGTATCGAGTGCCGCCTCATCCGTCACGCCGGCGGGTCGATAGCGGAAGCAACAGATGGACAGCTCCGGCTCGATGAGCAGTTCCAGCTCGGGTTCCGTCCGGGCGCGGTCGGCGACATGCCGCGCGCAATCGAGGTGGCGGGTCACACGAGCTCGCATGCCCGCGGCGCCGATCTCACTCAGGATCGCCCACACGGCGACGCCCCGGGCGGGCGTCGAGAAGTCGACACCCAGGTCGGGCGTGCCCAGGCCCAGCTCATCGAAGGGCGAGCCGAGGTCGCCGCTCGAGATGGGCGCCTCGCGGCCGGCATCGTAGTCACCCGGCTCGATGGTGAAGGCGCGTGCCAGGACACCCGCGTCGCGCACGATGATGGCCCCCGTGCCGACGGGCGCCGCCAGCCACTTGTGCGGGTCGACCGCGAACGAGTCGTATGTGGCCAGGTCGCCGTAGCGGTTACGGACCCGGTCGTCCAGGAGGCCGAAGCCGCCGTAGGCGCCGTCGACGTGGAACCAGGTGTCCCGTTCATGCGCGATGCGGGCAAGCTCCGGCAATGGGTCGACGAGTCCGGTATTCACGTCGCCGCCACTGCCGACCACGGCCACTGGCGTACATCCAGCGGCGATGTCCGCATCGATGGCTCGTTCGAGGGCGGCGACATCGACACGGCCGGTCCGGTCGAGCCCGATGGCGTGTAGGTTCCGCCGCCCGAGACCCAGCACGCCCAGGGCCCGGTGGACCACGTGGTGCGTGGCGCTGCTGGCATAGACCCGTGGCTCGGGGATCGCAGCGACGCCGTCAAGGGAGGGCCGGAGCCCGAGTCGCTCCCCGGCGTGCTGTCGCGCGGCGCCCATGCCTGCGAGGTTGGCCGTCGAGCCGCCCGCGGTGAGGTTGGCCGTGTAGCTCGACGGGAAGCCCAGGAGCTCCACGAGCCAGCGGCACGCGACGGTATCCACGAGGTTGCCCGCGTGGCTCCACCAGCGCTGTGGGGATGCCACGGTCGCGGCGAGGTTGGCGGCCGTGCCCACGGTCGAGGGCATCGTGGTCACCCAGCCCGAGAACCCCGGGTGGCCGATGCGCAGGCCGTTGGGGATGACCACGTCCGCAAGGCGGGC
>JBBQNA010000372.1:0-2065 GCA_038329515.1 Candidatus Limnocylindrales bacterium
GCGGTCGAGGCTGTGCGATGATCGCATCGATCGGGTGCTCCTCTGGTCGGGTCGATGGGTGGTTCGTACAGCCATCATCCCAGCACGGATGGGCACCTGATTCCTCGTTTCAGCAGCCTCAGCCGGTCAACTCATCGGTGGATTGGGGCTTAGGACGCGCTGCCGGGCCGGCAGGCCAGCGGCGACCTCGGCCATGTGGACGAGGATGTCGTCCTCCGCCACCAGATACAGCTCTCCGCCCTCCAGCCGAGCCCACACAGCCAGGGTGGCCGGGTCCGTGCCTGCCTGGACCATCGTGAGCGCTTGCGCGAAGGGAGCAAGTGTCCGGTCCGATTCGGGACCGAGCGGTGCACCATGGATGTCGCCCAGCCAGTAGGCCTGGGCACCGATGATGCCGACCTCCCGGATCCGCGCGAGCATCAGGCGCATCTTGGCGACGCCTGGCGACTCAGGCTTGGCGGTGTTCGTCGTCATGGCGTTCGCCCTTCATGGGGCGCCGTGCGGAGCTGATGCGGGCAGTATCGTCGTCCAACGCGACGACGGCAACCACCAACAGTCGCCCTCGGCCCGAGGTACCGGTCACCTGATAGCGGGCCTCTGTCCGCGAATGATCTCGATCCTCTTCGATGGACTCAAGCGGATCGACCACCACCGTTTCGGCCTCTCCGAACGAGACACCGTGCTTCCGCTGGTTGATGAGATCCTTGATCGGATCCCAGTCGATGTCTGGCCATTCGAGCCACGGTAGGCACGGGCCCGTATCGGACGCTTACCTAATAGCGGGTGGGCGAGCGCCGCCGAAGCCAGGGACATGGTGGGGCCAGATCAGGCGATCACCCCTACGTCGCGGCGCTCGCGAGCCGGATCTCCACGGGGGAGGGGACGCCCATGGGCTACTGCGACTCGGCATCAAGCCACGCATCGTGGAGGCTGCCGATCGTGCCGAGACGCGCGATGCGCTGCGCAAGGATCTGCACCTGCTGGTGGCACGGAGGGGCGTCCGGACGTGGGACATCAGCCCGGCTGACGTAGCCGTCCTCCGAGGGCGCAGGTCAGAGCCCGTGGGTGTCCGGACCGCACTCGTGTCATCTCGCGCCGAGCCGCCCCGGAGTGCCTCAGGGGAGATTCGGGCCCCGGGCCGCATCGTTGACGACGAGTGTCAGCCCTGTCAGGCCATCGGGGTGGTCGCGGACGATGGCCGTGACCCCTGCTGCGATGTCAGACGCACGAAGGTCACGGGTCGGATCATTGCTGCGATACACGAGCAGGAGGCCGTCATGCTCCAGCTGCTGACCGACGATGGACAGGTAGTCGACCACGTTGCCGGTCAGCAGGACCGCCTCCTCGTCTTGCGCTCGCGCCCAGACATCGTCATCTGCCATGCCCCGCATCGGCCCGATGACCGCGCCAGGAAGGACACGTTCGAGACGCTCGAGGAGCTCTCGCGACGCGAGGTCCTCGTCGACGAGCAGCCTCACCGCGTGGAGGAGGCGACCGATCGGGCGGCGATGGCATTCTCACGCTCCTCGGCGAGGACGAGGTCGCGGTCGCTGGCCAGGTATCGCTGGGCTTCCCGGATGGCATCGACCGGCAGGTCGTACTCCTCGGCGGCTCGCTCGGGGGTCCAGCCCTCCACCTCGACGGTTCGCGCGATGTCCCCGGCAGTGATGCGCGTTCCCTTCACGAACAGTTGCCGCCGCCATGGATGTGGTCGGCGGACCAGCCACGTCCACTCATCGTGGCCACCGTCTTCCATGCCGGCGACCACCGGTTCCGCGTATCGGCTGGGAAGATCCTCACCAGCGACCGCGATGACCCTTCTGCCGTGCTCTCGCTCCGTCACAGTCCAAGCCAACAGCGATAGCGCAGCCCGGATCGCGTCCGTGGCAACGCCGCGGAAGTATCGATCCGCGACCGACCTGACAGCCGATTCGGTGTCGTCCGACAGATCTACGGACAGCCGTCTTCGCCGCGGTACCTGAGAGGGTGCGTTCACGGCGCCATAATGGCACCGCTGTCATGTAGGGGTCAAGGGTGGGGCGGTCTTGACGGTCAGGCCACTCCG
>JBBQNA010000373.1:0-1818 GCA_038329515.1 Candidatus Limnocylindrales bacterium
GCTCACCATCGAGCACCGGTTCCGGGACGGGTTAGTCACCGCGACCATCGAGGGCGCCGGCCGGGTGGTCCTCGCGGGCGTGGCCTACGACTCCCTGTCGACAGCGGCTGGAGTGGCCCGTCGGACCGCGGCCGGGTCGGACCCGGCGTCACGTCCGCCCGCCACCAATGGCTGGTCCTTCTGGAGGTATCACCTCCCGGACGGAACGACGCGTGAGCTGGACTCACTCCGACGTGCGGGATCTGGGCACGGGCTTGTGCGCCTGGACGAGGCTCGGCGCGCTCGTTCCTGATCCCAGCGGATCATCGACCGTCGCCGGCGGTGGCGTCCGGCCGGGACGTCCGGGCCATGGCGCCATGCCGATCCGCACGGCCAGGCTCTGCCCAGTGGTGGCCGTCGGCCCCCCGATCACGAGCATGGAGGGTTTGCCGGATGTTCCGTCGTGGGGAGATGTACACACGCTGGGAGATCCACGACCAGGTGGGTGGTGCGCTCCAGAGCTTCCTGCCGACGGTCGATGGCCGGGTCGTCGCCGCGTGCCTCAGGCTGGACACGAACCCGGATGCGCCAGCCGTGATCCTTCCCGGTACGGGGCCTGGCATCGAGGGTGCCGCCGCCAGGCTCGTCGCGCAACGTGTCGCCGTCCCGACGTTCCTGAAGCGCGAGGTCAATCGCTGGGAGTACGTCGGGACGTACGCGGTCAAGCGTTCCACCGCCGCGCCCGACGCGATCGCGCCACACGCCCGCCGCTCCGGTCGCCGCGACATCACGCGAGTGATCGAGATGGTGGAGGCGTAGCACCGCCGTCTGCCGCGCCTCGGTGGGCGTGTACACGAACCACCCATCGTGCGGATCAAGCCGCGGACGACGGCTCTTGCGTCCTCGGATGGCAATCCGCGATAACGTCGCATCGTGCCTGATACGACCGACACTGCCTCGCGACCCAATCTTCGTCGGATGGCGACCGCCCCGAGCGCATCGAGGCGGGGCGCGACAGCAGGTTTGTTCGCTGCCGCTCGACGCTTGGAGCCAATCCGCAAGCTCGTCATAGGTATCCACGGCCCCGGGCTGAGCGAGTCGCCGGACGATAGTCAGCGGTTCGTCCGGTCGGAATTGACCGTGCGACGACCCAGAATCTCACAGGCGTTTCGCACCGCGGGTCCGATGCCCGTGGGCATTGACGCCACCCTCCCTGTCGTGAGTCTCGGGGCGACGAGTCAATCCCAATCGGCGGCGCTCATGGACCTGCCTGACGAGGAGGTGACCGCACTCGTCGACGGGCACGACCTCTGGCGGGTCGTCATCGAGACGCACCACCTCGACCCTTCCCGACTTAGAGAGTTCCTTGAGCTGGAGGCTCTCGCCGCGATGGGTGCCGACCTCATCGTGACCGAGCGACACGATCTGCTGAGCTTGCGGGATGAGCCACTGGTCGAGCGGCTCCGACTCACGACTCCGACAGAGGCGTTGGTGATCCTGGGTCTATGGGGCCGCACGTGCCACCACGCCTTCCTGAGCGGCCCGGTCGGTGTGAACAACGGCCTCTACTACTGGTCGCTCGCCCGTGCCGTGGTCCCGAAGGCCTGGCCCGCGTTCTGCGCGTTCCAGAAGGCGGAGCAGGTCCTGGTCGACGGTCGGGAGATGTTTGAGCTGGCCGGCTCCATCCTCGACCGTCTCGCCAGCAGCGCGCGAGCCTTGGACCGCCTCGTCGGCCTCTGGCAATGCCCCGCGGACAACGACTCAACCGATGAGTTGCTTGATGAATTCGATCGCATCGTGGTGAACGTCTGGGCGATCCTCGACAACCTCGCCCTCCTG
>JBBQNA010000374.1:0-1804 GCA_038329515.1 Candidatus Limnocylindrales bacterium
TGCACCCATAGATGCCGTGCGCGCTCGGTGGCGATCGCGTGGCCGGCCGTGTCGTCGCGGATGGTGATGCCCGCAGTTGCCAGCTCCGTCATGATCGTCTGGACCGTCGAGTCGATCGACCGTGATGCCCATGCGGTGACCGAGGCATCGATCTCGGTGGCCCGGTCGAGTATCGCCTGCACCTGGGGCGAGGCAGAGGCCGGCACGACGCCTGCTGTCGACGCTGGGTCAGCCCCGGCCATGGCGGCGAGGGTGCGTGCGCGCAGACCTTCCACATCCACCGTCGTGGCCGCCACCCTCGAGGCCGAGTCGTCGTCAAGGGTCCCAAGGACGAAGCGGGTCTCGATGGACGAGACCTGCAGCAATGCCCCGAGGAGGACGGCCTTGTCGGCCGCGTTCCCGGCACGCCCGGCGAGGGTCGTCACCGCGCCGCGCAGGACCCCGGCGTACGGCTCGTAGGCGATCTCGTCGCTGACGAATCGGAAGATCCGCTCGACGTCATAGTCCAGGGCATCTGCCTGGGTGGTGATCGCGTCGCCAGCTGACTGATCCGTGCTCATCTCGTCCGAAGCGACCGGAACGCGGGTGGCGGCCAGGGCACGCTGCATGCCCGCGACCCCCACGGTAGCGACCCCGATGGCCTTCAGGAAGGTGCGACGTTGGATGACGAGGTGTGGTGCGCTCATTCGAGTCTCCTCGAGCCAGGTGTCTGAAGCCGCCGCCTCGCCATCCGGCGCGTGGTCAGGAACAAGTCAGCGCGGACCCGTTGCCCCGCCAGAAGAGGACCGCGATGCCGCCGGGCGCGTGAACGTGACGCCAGTCCGGGCCGAACGGGAGACACGAACGCCGGCGGCCCGGTCCGCGCAGCGATGATCTTGCCGCCCATGTGGCACTCCAGATCGGAGGGCGTGGGTGGGGTGCGGATCGGGGGCACCTGCCCTCCACGTCCCGGGGACCCTACTCCAGCGATGTGGAGACTGCAACCATCCTCTCGCGGCCATGGAGCGTTGCGGCTGGGCCCTAAGGCCGCGGACACGCGAGGCGTATGCTGCGGCCCTGGAGCCTGGGAAGACATGCGACCCTGACGCTCCGGGGCCGAGCATGATGAGGAGATCACGTGCCACTTCCATCTCCCGTCCGCGGACGCCGGATCCTCACCCTGGCCGCCGTGCTGTGCCTCGCCGGCACTTCGGCAGCATCGGCACAGGACACAAGTCCGGCACCCACGCCCGGTCCCTTCTGCGCCATCCTGACCCCGGCCGAGGTGACGGAGTCGATCGACCTCGACGTCATCATCGGCCAGAACGACGGATCGTACTGCGCCTATGACGCGGCCAATGACCTGACGTCGCTGACGGTGCAGTACGAAACCGGCTCCACGACCGTCGTGGAACTCAAGCCCTTCTTCAGTGACCCCACCGACACCACTGTCGGAGGTCAGCCGGCCATGCTGGTCCTCGACGGCACGGCCCTGTATGTGGAGGCCGCAGCTGGACTCCTCTCGCTGCAGCTCCTTGGCTATCCCGTGCCGCGCCTGGGGTCACCCGGATCGAGCGCCATTGCCACGGCAGCCCTGGAGGTGCTCGCGCCCGTGGCCTTGGCGCGGCTGCCCTCCATCATCGGAGGACCCGCGGCGACATCCATGCCGCGGCCGTCGCCCGCCCCGGATGCGGACCTGGCCGCCCTGTTCCCGACAAGCATCGGCGGCGAGCCCATCGAGGTCCAGACCGTGTCGGCCAGCCAGCTCGCGGAGCAGGGCGTCAGCGCGGCCACGGTCCAGGCCATCACCGACGGCCTGGCGGCT
>JBBQNA010000375.1:0-1767 GCA_038329515.1 Candidatus Limnocylindrales bacterium
CGTGCCACATCGTCGAGCGCCTCCTCCAGGCGCGTCTCCTCGTCCATGGCTCCCCATTGGAGGGCGTCCTGGCCCCAGGTGTACGAGGCGAGCAATACGCCTCGGCTGGTGGTCGGGTCGGGTGCCGGGTAGTTCAGGCGACGCACCGGCAGGTCGGTGACGGTCGCGCCGCCCAGGATGCCGTCGTCGGTCTCCCAGATCCGCTCCCGGACCTGGAACAGGATCTTGGTCGAGGCGTGGTAGTTCAGCTGCCGGATCGCCCGTCGCTTGCCGCGTGACAGCTCCGGCGTCACCTCCACGGTACGCAGCACCGGGAACGGCAGGGTGCAGATGGCGTAGTCGCAGCGTACCTGGAAGCGATCCGCCTCCGTCTTGTAGTGCACCGTGACGCCATCGGCATCCTGGTCGATGGCGAACACCTCCGCACCCAGCCAGATCTCGTCCTGGAGCTCCGCGAAGAATGCGTTCGGCAGGGCGTCCATGCCGCCCTCGATGCACTGCATATCCAGGTACGCGCCGCCGAGATCCTCGCGCAGCACCTCGACCACCGCGTTGTGCATGTCTGCTTCCACGAAGTTCATGACCGCGTAGTACTCGATGGCGCCATCGGACCAGCCGCGGCTGCGCAGGAACTCGTACAGGCTGTATTGGTCGTAGCGCAGCACGATGTCGTCCCAGGCCGCCGGGCCCTCAGCCGCGATGGCTCGGCGCATGTCGCCGATGGCGTCTTCCCACAGGTCGTCCGCCGTCCGACCGCGCTCGTGATCCGCGAGGCCGAACCCCAGGCGCGCCGGGTCAGCGTTCGCGTCGGCCATCGTCATCCGTTCGCCGCTGACGTGGACCAGCCCCAGGGGGTTGCCCATCGGGAACGGTCGCATCGGCAAGCCGAACTTCGCGCAGTAGGCCAGGGTCAGGTCGTGGGCCCTCGGGATTCGCATGCCACCCGCCTCGGCGTACAGCCCGGGCGCGAAGGTGCGCAGCGTCCAGATCCGGCCACCGACCCGGTTCCGAGCCTCCAGCACGATGGGCTTATGGCCCTGCCGCCGCAGCTCGTACGCGGCGACCAGACCCGCCAACCCGCCACCGATGACGTCCACGTCCCGTCGCGGCGTGGCACTGGGCTCCAGACCGAGCGCTGCCGTAGCCAGCACGTCCCGCGTGACGGGCGGCGCGCTGGTGGGGTCAGGCTGCCCGGTCTCGGCGTCGACGGGCGGGTCGATGGACAGTTCGCGGTGCATGGCCACTGCGGCATGGTAGCGAGCCCAGTCTCGATCCTGCGGATGATATGTAGCGGATGGCCCATCCGACATGTCGGGGTCTGGGTGGGTCCGCAGACGGGGGCGCTGCCGGTCGTTCATCGGACCCGGATCGCCGAGTCGCCGGATGATGCGCGGGATCGTGCCTTCGACGGCTGTTGCGGCCCTGCGGGGTCGGCGGGCCACACCGATCAGCCCACTTTCGTTGACATCATCTGCGCAAGTGCCGAGATGGGACTGGTGGAGCGCACGCAGGGCTCACGCCACCTGACACAGCGCGCCGTCCGGGAGCTAGGCCAGGTAGAAGAAGCTCACGCCCAGGATGGTGTAGACACCCAGCAACAGGGCGCCCTCCAGCCAGTTCGATTCACCGTCCAGCGACACGAGCGCGGCGATGCCTGCCGCAGCTGCGACCGCAGCGACCTCGAGGGGCGCGAACACGAGGTCCATGGGCTGGTTGACGACGAGCCCCAGCAGCACCAGCACGGGCGCCACGAACAGCGCCACCTGG
>JBBQNA010000376.1:0-1742 GCA_038329515.1 Candidatus Limnocylindrales bacterium
ATTCGGTGCGCTCGCCGTGGAGAACCCGTTCCAGATCTTCTCCGGCTCGCGCTAGCGACCGAGATCGTCGTGTGTGAACGCGTACTGGCGCACGACGGACTCATGTACCTCGTCCCCCAGACAGGTGGAGCGAACCCGCCGTATTCAGGGCGCTGCTCCAGGAATGGGCGTTCCACGACCGGCCCGCGGCTGCGGCCATGCCGATGATCGCCCACGAACCGGTGACGCCTTCCGCCTTGCCGGGGTCGAGCATGATGATGTCAAGGGCACCGGAGTCGATGAGCGTCCCGTAGTGGACCGCGTGCCAGCCCTTCTCGCCGGTACTGATACGGGTGTCCACCGCCGCCCGCAACGCTCGGTAGCCCCCGATGTCGTGCTCCGGCAGGGGATCCTCGAACCAGTAAGCCGCACCGCGTCATCGAGTGCCCGACACATGCGGATGGCATGCGCGGCATCCCAGCCGGACAGCGCGACGACATCCAGGATCACCTCCGTGTCCGGTCCGACCGCAGCTCGCATGGCGCGCCACCTGGGCCGAACGGGACCGGGCCCCAAGTGCCGTCCCAGTAGGTCGCGTCACGCATTGCCGACCAGGTTCCCGTGACATCCCGTGGATCACGACCAGCACGATCGGCGCCAGCCGCCGCTGGCCTGGAACGCGGTCGCGAGCGACACCTCCTGGCCACCGGTGATCGCCTCGCGAAGCCCACCACGCCGTCGCTGGTCTCGACGCGGACGAGCGCCAGGGACCGGATCTTGCCGTCATTGTTGGGCTCCGGATAGCGAATGGCGAACACCGGGACCCGATCGATGGTCACAGCCATGTGGCCCACTGGCCGCGGACTGGAAAGATGTCGACGCTGCGGATGATGGCAACCCGGAGAGCCCTATCAGCACGTGAGAGCCGCCGATCGACGCTGATGGCGATGCGGAATCGACGGAATCCCGGATCATCCTCGATCTCGTATCCCCGCACCCCGCTCGACCCCCCCCAAGCGGCCCGACAAGATCCTCATGGACCGCGCCAACACCCTACCCGTTGACATCATCCGCAGAGTTGGCCCCGGGCGGCAGCGGCATCATCCGCAGGCCCAGCCCCGGAAGCACCACCGGTGACGATCGCCCGCCGACCGGTCCTGCTCAAGGCGCGTCGCGATGGAGCGTGAGACCGATCCGGCCGTAGGGTGGCCGGGGGTCCGTCAGCACACGCTGGCGGGCATCCGTCTCGTCCTCCACCGCCGGGTCGAAGGTCCGGTTCTGGGCCTCGAAGGTGATCTCCACCAGCTCCGGGTAGCGTTCCAGCATCCGCAGCCCGATCTCGTGCACCAGATGCTGGATGGACATGCTCACGAAGCCGTGAAACACGACCGCTGCGAGATCGGCGACCTGCTGTGGGTCGACGTAGCGCGCGGGATCGGGCAGCACAGCGACCGTCGCATCCGCGTACCGCCACGAGATGTCGATGAACGTGAACAGCATCCGGTCGGGTCGTTCCGGGAGCGTCGTGTAGGCGTCCCGCGCGAACGACTCGAACGACGATCCGGTGATTTTGATGAGCTCCATGCCCACGCGCCCTGCACGCAGGTCCGTCAGCTCCGCGGCGCCATCCGCCGCGCGCGCCATCTCCAACATCGCGACGCCGTGATCCGCGTGCCGCCGGTGATAGAGCGCGGCACTGGGCTCGAAACCGCCGCCAGCCCCTGGCACCGGCTGGGCGTCGAAGCGGAGCTCCTCGCCACTCA
>JBBQNA010000377.1:0-1732 GCA_038329515.1 Candidatus Limnocylindrales bacterium
CGTGCATGGTGGCGGCACGGCGCATCGTGCTCCGCGCCGCTGGCTCCGCGAGGGGCTGCCGGGGGCAGCCCGGGGGGTGGGTCGCCGCCTTGGCTGCCGGATGTCATCTTCGCTGGCTCGGTGGTCGCCTTCGCTGTCGGATCTCCGCTTTCAGCGAACGTCGGCCCACCTGATTGCGCCGCATGTCGTCGTTTGTACCGACCTGGCCGCCTGCAACGGGCCGCTGATAGCCGGTTCCGGCTAACCCACGCTCAATCTGGGGCCGACCGTCGGCCCATCAGCAGCTGAAGGAGCCATCCCGGGCGCTCGCGCCACCCAATTCGTTCGGTGAATCCGGAGGATCGGTTGTCGAGCACGAGCGCTGGACCGCCGGAAGCCGAGCAGTCGAGCGCGTCCAGTCGATCCCGCGGTTACGACCGCCGGAAGCCGAGCAGTCGATCCGCGAGCACGGCCGCTCGCTGTCCGAGCACGAGCCCGCGATCGTCACGGACGCGTCACACGGGTCGCCTAGGATGGAACGATGTCTGCCACGAGCGCGCGGCCCATCCTCGTCGTCGATGACGATCCCAAGATCGTGCGTCTCGTGCGCACGTACCTGGAGCGTGATGGGCATCGTGTGACAGAGGCCGCGGATGGGCGCGCGGCACTCGACTCCATCGCCGCAGAACTGCCCGCGCTCGTGGTCCTGGACCTGATGATCCCGGAGGTTGCCGGGCTCGAGGTGCTCGCGCGCACGCGCGAGGGCGGCAGCCGCATCCCCATCCTGGTGCTCTCGGCGCGGGGCCTGACATCCGATCGGATCGCCGGCCTTGAGGCAGGCGCCGACGATTACCTGCCCAAGCCCTTCTCCCCTGCCGAGCTGGTGCTACGGGTGAGACGGCTGCTGGAGCGCAGCGGCGACACGAACGCAACACCGGGCGCGCGTCCCGTGCTCACGCTGGGCGACCTGGTGGTCGACCGCGACCGGTACGAGGTCCGGGCCGCGGATCGCCTGGTGGTGCTGACGCCGACCAGCTTCCGGTTGCTGGTCACACTGCTGGAAGCGGACGGCCGGGTCATCAGCCGCGATGGGTTGCTCGACGCCATCTATGGCCGGGACGACGAGATCGTGCTCGACCGGACCATCGATGCTCACATCAAGCGGCTGCGCACCCAGCTGGGTGACGACGCCGAGCAGCCACGCTACATCGCGACGGTGCGGGGCGCGGGCTATCGGGCGCTCACCCGGTCCCCGTCGTGACACGGCGATCGAGGTGAGGCGCCAGCTGAACGGCATCGAAGCACGGATCGCCCTGTCCGCCCTGTTCGTGGCCGTCGTGGCCATGGGTGTGCTGGGTCTGGGTGTCTTCGTGGTCGGTGGCCAGACCTTCGCCGAACTCATGATCGGTTTGGGGGAGGACGTCTCGAAGAGCGAATCGATGTTCCAGGATTCCGTTGGCCGGGTGCTGCTGGTGAGCCTGCTGCTGGCCATCGGACTGTCCGTCGCCCTGGCCATGTTCATCGGCCGTCGGCTGGCGCGGCCACTCCGTGACGCTGGGGACGCTGCTCAACGCATCGCGCGCGGCGACTATGCGAGCCGCCTCGGGCGCCAGGGGCCGGACGAGATCGTGACCCTTGCCGACTCGTTCAACCAGATGGCCGAGTCCCTCCAGGAGCAGCGCCGGATGCGAGACCAGTTCATCGCCGACGCCGCGCACGAGCTGCGCACGCCGCTCACCAACCTCCAGGGCTA
>JBBQNA010000378.1:0-1708 GCA_038329515.1 Candidatus Limnocylindrales bacterium
CTCCGCGATGGCATCCGGGATGGAGCCCAGGTGGAGGGGCAACGTCAGGCCCTGGGCGATGAGCCGGCCCTGTGCATCGCACAGGGCGCAGGACATGTCCATGGCCGTCTTGATGTTGGTCGAGTACGCGGAGCGCATGAGGGCGATGGCCATCTCATCCACGATGGCATCGAGGGCGTTCTTGATGAGCTCCAGGCGGATGGGATCGACGCCACCTGCCGTGCCCGGATCAGCCATCTGGTTCGCCTCGTTCATCGTTCGGCCGTGGTCGTGATGACGATGTCCTGGTGCTCGTCGAGCCGGGCCGTGGCGCCGGGTGGCACCAGGGTCGTGGCATCGTACTCATCGATGAGCAGCGGACCTGGTCGGGGTGTCGCATCCAGGTCCGCGCGACCCAGGACCGGCGTCGAACGGAGTCCATGGTCCGGGCCGAACCAGGCGTCACGCGACGCGTGGTCACCTGCCGCGACGAGCGCCGTCCTGCCCGCGGTGCGGGCCACAGGACTTCGCAGCCCTGCCGTCAAGCGCAGGTTGACGAGGCCGATGGGGTCGGTCCGCGACGCGTGGCCGTACGTCCGCTCGTGCTCTGCCGCGAACGCCTCGGTCAGCTGCGCGATGCGTTCGGCAGCCTCGCCGGATGACGGCACTGGCAGGGTGAGCTCGTAGGACTGGCCCACGTAGCGCAGGTCGACATGTCGGGTCATCTCCAGGTGGCCATCGAGGTTGGCACCCGCCAGGACCTCGGTCGCCTGCTCCTCCATACCCCGGAACGCGGCCTCGACCTCGGCCAGGGTGGTGACCGCAAGGGGTCGCATGAAGGTCCGCACCAGGTGATGCTCAAGGTCCGCCTCCAGCAAGCCCACGGCACTGAAGACACCCGGGGCGGGTGGCACGATCACCTCGCGGATGCCCAGCCCCGCGGCCATCTCGGCCGCGAACAGGGGGCCGTTGCCGCCGAACGCCACGATGGCGAACTCGCGCGGGTCGCGGCCGCGCTCTACGGTCACGGCCCGCACGGCGCGTGCCATCCGGGCACAGCCCAGGAGGTACACGCCATACGCCGCGGCATGCAGCGACAGGCCGAGGGGCGCGGCAACCTGGTCCCCGATCGCCAAGCGGGCAAGGCCGGCATCCAGGCGCAGGCCGCTCGGCAGCCGCTCGTTGTGGAGATAACCGAGCGTCACGTTCGCGTCCGTGAGTGTTGCCTCGGTGCCACCGTTGGCATACGCCACCGGTCCCGGGATGGCGCCCGCGCTCCGGGGTCCGATGTGCAGCTGGCCGGCGCTGTCGACACGGGCGATGCTGCCACCGCCGGCGCCGATCTCGGCGATATCGATGGCCGGCACCCGCAGCAGGAATCCCGATCCCTTGTTCAGGCGACTGCCCTGCGACAGGCTGCCGCCGATCTCGAACTCACCGGCACGCTGGATCTGGTAGTCCTCGACGACCGACGCCTTGGCGGTGGTACCACCCATGTCCACGCTGATGGCATTGGGACGTCCGATGCGCCGGGCGAGCGCGGCAGCCGCGATGACGCCGGCCGCCGGACCGGACTCGATGACGTGGACCGGGCGTCGGCGACCCTCGCCGGCTGTCATGACGCCACCGTTGGACTGCATGATGAGTACGGGTGCCGTGACGCCCAGCTCGGTCAGATCGCGCTCCAGCCTGCCCAGGTACTGCTCCATCACCGGCAGCACGTAGGCGT
>JBBQNA010000379.1:0-1617 GCA_038329515.1 Candidatus Limnocylindrales bacterium
CCGCATCCCGGTCCACATGGTGGAGACCATCAACCGGCTCATCCGGGTGTCCCGTGGCCTGCTCCAGGAGCTCGGCCGCGAGCCCACGGTGGAGGAGATCGCGGAGGCGATGTCGCGTGGCCAGGAGGTCGTGGTGACCCCTGACAAGGTGCGCGAGATCATCAAGGTCTCGCAGGAGCCGGTCTCCCTGGAGACGCCCATCGGTGAGGAAGAGGACTCCCACCTGGGTGACTTCATCGAGGACCGCGCGGCCCTTGCCCCGGCCGAGGCAGCATCCCATCAGCTGCTCAAGGAGCAGGTGGAGGCGGTGCTCGACTCCCTGTCTGGCCGCGAGCGACGCGTGCTCCAGCTCCGCTTCGGTCTCGAGGACGGGCGTGCCCGGACCCTCGAGGAAGTGGGCAAGGAGTTCAACGTCACCCGTGAGCGCATCCGCCAGATCGAGGCCAAGGCGCTGCGCAAGCTGCGTCACCCGTCCCGCAGCCGCAAGCTGAAGGACTATCTGGAGTAGGCCCGGGTCCGTTCAGCCGCGCAAGCGGCCCCCTCGAACTGCGCATGTGGCCGGCGGGCCCGCGAGGGCTGCGCCAGCGGCTCTTTCAGGCCGGCTCTTTGACGTTCAGGAACGGCGGACCGAGCGGCCCTGTGTCGCTCGGGTCGCTGGCGCGCCGCGTTCCCATTGGGTGGTCAGTACGACCATCGAACTGGTCGATCGGCACCTGTGACGGTCGTACGGAGGCACTCCATTGTCGATCCGCCCACGCGGCTGGAAGTCCGACCATGTTTGAGCCGCCCCGGAGCCGATACCCTGGTGCCGCCGCCGCACAGTGTCCCCAACGACCACCCGGTGGGAAGGCACGCGGCCAGAGCCCAGGGCATCAGGCGCAAGTGCGTGGGACGACAGCAACGCCAGTCCTCGTCGGGCACCGGCCCGACTCACCGCAGGGGCGCGAACCAAGGTCAGCCAGTGTCTGGGCCACGAGTGCATGGCCTGCCGCATTCTGGTGGACGTGGTCGCTCTCCGGGTGGGTGGGGTCACTCACCAGAAGAGGCCCGGCGTCGGCCATCCCATCTGGATGACCCGGAAGCCGATGCGCGTGTAGTACGGCGCGCTCCACGGGACGCTGCGAAACGTGGTCAGGGTCACGGCCGCCATGCCACCGGCCGCCGCCCAGTCGGCCACATGGTCGATGAGCTGCCGGCCGATGCCTCGGTGCGCCCAGACCGGATCGACGCTCACCTGCGCGATGTGCGCGGCCCCGTCGATCGTCTCGACCAGGATGTACCCGGCCGCCTGCTGGTCGCCCGCATCTTCTGCACCTGTCCAGACCCAGGCGCGACCGTCCGACACGAAGCGCGCGAGCACGTCCGCCGGCAACGGCTCGTCAGCGGCGATCTGCGGCATACCCACGTCCGCGAACGCGACGCCCGCGGCCCGCTCGATGTCCTGCAGGCGCTCGATATCGGCGGGCACGGCGACACGGATCGGATGTGGGTCAGGCATCCGCCTCGATCGGCGTCGCGCTGACCACGGGCACGACGGCCTCCACGGTCGTGCCCTCGCCGACGCGCGACGCGATGGCGAGCGTGCCACCCAGTCGCTCGGCACGTGCGCGCATGCCG
>JBBQNA010000380.1:0-1614 GCA_038329515.1 Candidatus Limnocylindrales bacterium
CCAGATGGCCTCGGTGCCATCCATCGAGCGCTCGATGCCCACCTGGGTCCCGGACGCCGCGCGAGTGAGCTGCGGCGTGCCCCATGTGCGGCCGTTGGCGGAGGTGGACAGGAAGGCATCCGATGCGGACCGGCCGACGGCAACGAACCCATCCGCGTTCACGCTGACATCCGTCACGCCGGCGTGGCCGATCGACCCACTCTTCCAGGTGCTGCCATCCGTGGTGACCCAGACCTTGCCAGACGGTGCCCACACGATGGCGCCTGCTGGGCCGGTCACCAGCGTCAGGTCGTCCTGGTCGGTGCCCAGCAAGGCCGAGGCATCCGTCTGTCGGCTCCAGACGCGGCCGTCGGGTGAGCTCCAGATGGCTCGCTGCGGACCCGTCTCGGTGGAGATCTCCCGGCCCAGCACGAGCATGCCCGCACCGGTCAGGCCGCCACTGTGTGGCACGTCCCCGCCGAACACGTCAGCAGCCCGCTGATCCACCTCGGTCCACCGGGTGCCGTCATCCGAGACCCAGACCACTGGAGTCGCCGACGTGCGCTCGCGCCCGAATGCCACGAGACCGCCGTCGGGTGCCGTCATGACGCTCAGCACGGTGCGTCCACCGAACGCGTCACTGATGTCGCCGAGGTCGCTCCAGCCGGCGACCGAGCGCGGGGTCGCCGTCGGACGTGGTGCCAGCCCATCCGTGGGCCCCGGCACCTGCGGCTGCTGCGATCGGTCCACGACCGCGCCCGCGACGAACGAGCCCGTGACGAGCACCGCAGCGAGCATCGTCGCGACCAGGGCCCAGCGCATCCCGGAGCCATGTCGCTGTCGGCGGGTCGCGGCATCGAGGATCGCATCGCGGACCGAGACAGGTGCGGCGGGCTGCGGCGCCGCCGCCAGGCGTGCAGCGTCGTCCCGGAAGCCGCGCACCGTGACGCTGCAGCTGTCACACAGAGTCAGGTGCGTCCGGAGTGCCTGCTGCTCCCTGGGCGGCAGTGGGAAGTCGATGGATGCCGCAGCAAGCTCGATGCACCGCTGGTGCTCGTTCACAGCTTGCGTCCCATGTCCGGATCCAGGTCCAGGACACACTCGCGGAGCCGGCTGCGGGCGCGCGTGAGGAGGGTCCGCGTGGCACCGTCCGACCTGCCCAGCACGGCTGCGATCTCGCGACCCGCGAAGCCATGGGCAGACAACAGCAGGGCGGTCCGGTCGTCCGTGGGCAGCCTGGCGAGCGCTCGCTGGACGATGTCCTGGCGCTCGGCACGCACGGTCTCCTGCTCCGGACTCTCAGCCGAGCCGCGGATGGCGAGGACCGACTTGAACCGCTCCGCGACGGCCAGGCGTCGACCACGACTGGTGACCAGGTTGGTGGCCACCGTGTACAGCCAGGCTCGGATGTTGTCCGGGGTCCGGCCCGCCTGGATCTCCTTGAGCAGCCGGATGAACGTCTCCTGCGTGAGGTCTTCCGCGATGTCCGGGTCACGCGTCGCGGCGCGCAGGAAGCCGTGGATATCACGCTGATACGCGTCGTACGCCTGGACCAGCAGATCCGAGCTCTCCGCCGTGACGCCGCGGGCGTGCACCGGCGACGGGCGTGGTCCGCCCAGGAGGGAGACGCGCGGT
>JBBQNA010000381.1:0-1605 GCA_038329515.1 Candidatus Limnocylindrales bacterium
CACCAGACGGAGCACGCCACCGAGGGTGATATCCGCGGTGTAGTCGATGCGTGTGCCGGCCCCGGTGGGCGTGAAGCGGATCTCGTCCACGGCGCGGACCCCCGACCCTTCCCCGGTGAGGACGACGACATGGGGTGCGTCAAAGGTCGTGATGCGGTATTCCATGGCCGCGGTGCGACCGCCCAACCGCACGCTCAGCCGATACCGGGAGCCAACCCCGACCGATGTCGGGTCAACGGCCTCTGATGCGACCACGCCGGGGTCCCAGTGCATCGAGTTGGCGAAGTCAGCGACATAGGCGAATGCCTGCTCGGCACCCAGCCGGGTCTCGATCTGGCGCTGCAATGTGGTCATGGGTGTCTCCTGAGCTGGTGGGTCATGATTGATGTGACGGGGGACGACGTCGCCACCGGATACCGGTGTGACTGCCGTGCAGTGTGGAAGGAGTATGCGTGGACCCGCGGTCGCTCATCGACGATCTCCTGGAGATCGCCGTCGTACCCAGCTTCACCAGCATCGGTCCTGCGGTCCGTCGCCGGTTGTTCCACTGGGAGGACCCGGCACCCGACGCGCTGCAGGGCAAGACGGTCCTCGTCACCGGCCCCACGTCGGGCCTGGGGCGCGCGGCCACGGAAGCCATCGCGGCACTCGGAGCCCGGGTGGTACTCGTCAGCCGCAGCCAGGAGCACCTCGAGGCCGTGCGCGACGAGCTGGTCGAGCGACATGGCGAGGACCGCTATCCCATCGTGATCGCGGACATGGGCTCGCTGGCATCGGTACGCGCGGCGGTGGCACGGGTGCTGGAGACCGAGGAGCGCCTGGACGTCCTGGTGGACAACGCGGGGGCGATCTTCCCGGAGCGGACGATGGGCGTGGACGGCATCGAGGCGACGCTCGCCACGCTCGTGGTGGGGCCATTCGTGCTGGAGTCGGGCCTGATGCCACTGCTGCGGCAGACTCCCGGATCCCGGGTCATCGCCGTGACTTCCGGAGGCATGTACACACAGCAGCTCGACGTCCATGACCTTCAATACGCAGCAGGCACCTATAACGGATCACTGGCATATGCCAGATCGAAGCGGGCGCAGGTGGCGCTGATGCGCGAGTGGTCCCGCAGGAGCGCTGGATGGGGCGTCGCGTTCGCCGCCATGCATCCTGGTTGGGCGGACACGCCGGGTCTGGCCGAGGCGCTGCCGGCGTTCCAGCAGCTCATGCGGCCGCTGCTCCGGACACCCGCCCAGGGAGCGGACACCATCGTGTGGCTCGCCGCGCTGCCGGACGCGTCGCCCTGGAGCGGTCGGCTGCTGCTGGACCGTCGGTCGCGGCCGTTCGACCGGGTACCCATGACCCGGCTGTCGGCCGCGGACCGACGCGAGCTGTGGGACGCGGTCGTGGCGTTGTCCGGGGCGACGGGCACGCCCTGAGTCAGCGACCTGGGCGTCGCGCCTGCGCCATGATCTCTGGCCGCGACTCAAGGCGAGGCGGATGCGGTTGTCGCCGGCGCGACGTGCGGACCCTCCGTCATGCGCAGACAATCGAGATCGATCCCTGGTCTCCGCGCATGGCGTGCCAGCGGGTCGGGGCGCCGCAGCGCCAACAGGGAGG
>JBBQNA010000382.1:0-1569 GCA_038329515.1 Candidatus Limnocylindrales bacterium
GACGTGATCCTGGTCATCGGCGCCCGGATGTCGGAGATCACCACGTACGGCTACCACGTGCCCCGTGCCGGGACGCGCTGGGCACAGGTGGACCTGGAGCCGCGTCAGGCCGGCCACGGCCTGACAGCACCGGACCTGGCCGTCGTCTCGGACGCAGCTCGGTTCCTGGATGTGGCCTGGGCGGACCTTCGGGCCGCCGTGCTGGACGCCGAGAACCGGGCAGCACGCGTCGAGTCCCTGGAGACCGACCGTGCAGCATTCCTGGCCGCGTCCGATGTCGCGGGAGGGGAGTGGTCCGGCCCCGGCATCCATCCCGGCCGGATGGTGGGCAGCCTGCAACGCCTGTTGCCGCCCAACACCGTCATCACCACGGATGCCGGCAACTTCGGGGGCTGGGTGGCGCGCGGCTTCCGCTTCCAGCGACCGGGGACCTTCCTTGGCCCGACCTCGGGCGCCATGGGCTACGGGCTGCCGGCGGCGATCGCCGCATCACTGGTCCATCCCGACCGGCCCGTGATCGCCATGTGTGGCGATGGCGGCTTCGCCATGACCATGGCCGAGCTGGAGACCTCCGTCCGTGAGGGAGCCCGCCCCGTGGCGATCGTGCTGGACAACGGTGGCTACGGCACCATCCGGATGCACCAGGATCGGGAAGGTCGGCCACGGACCGCCAGTGACCTGGGACCCATCGACTTCGCGGCCGTCGCCGAGGCCAGCGGCGCGCTCGGATTCCGGGTCCGCTCCGACGAGGAGTTCGAACCGGCCCTGGAGGCAGCACTGGCAGCGCGACGCACCGCCGTCATCCATTGCCTGCTCGATCCAGCCTGGGTGTCGGTGAACCAGCACCCCTGAACGGTGGCTTTGGACGGAAGGACGTACGCTGGGTGTCATGACAGCCGAGACATCCGCCAGCAGGGCCCTGACCGCCAGCCTCGAGGACGGGCGGCACCTGCCACTGCCCGGCACCCGCAACCTTCGTGACGTCGGTGGCTATCCGGCGGCCGATGGGCGCCGGACCCGCTGGCTGACACTCCTGCGCACCGATTCACTGGACCGGTTGCCTGCCGCATCCCAGGCAGCCCTGCTCGATCGAGGACTGCGGCAGGTCATCGACCTGCGCTGGCCGTCGGAGCTGGAGATCGCGCCCAGCGTGTTCGAGCGGTCCCAGCAGGTGACCTACACCAGCATCCCGCTGCTCGCGGACGACCCGACGCCGCATCTGGGTCTGGCCGGTATGTATCGCCACATCTTCGATGCGCGTGCCGCACAGCTGGTGGAGGTCGTCCGGGCGTTGCTGGCACCGAACGGTGCGCCGGCGGTCATCGGGTGTGCCGCGGGCAAGGACCGGACCGGCGTCGCGATCGCCCTGGTGCTGGATGTCGTGGGCGTGCCGCGCGACCTCATCGTGGCCGACTACGCCCTGTCCGCACCCATGTTCGCGCGACCCATGGATGACCCGCACATCACCGACTGGCGCGCCGGCTCCATCGAGGTGGACAGCCCGCCCGACTTCATGGAGACGTCACTGGCGCATCTTGACGAGCAGCACGGTGGCGCGGCGAGCCTGCT
>JBBQNA010000383.1:0-1561 GCA_038329515.1 Candidatus Limnocylindrales bacterium
ACGGTCGTTGCCTGTGGCATCGATCACCAGGGAGAATCGGTGCTCGCCTGGGATGCGGAGTCCGGGCGTGCCCTGTCGCCCATCGTGGTGTGGCAGGACAAGCGATGCGAGGGCCTGCTCGCGGCACTCAGCCCGTCCGACACCCGTGAGGTGACCCATCGCAGCGGGTTGCCCATCGATGCCTACTTCTCGGCCGGCAAGATGGCGTGGCTACTCACCGAGGGCGGGCTTGGGAACGCTGCAGGGATCCGTCTGGGTACCGTCGATGCGTTCCTGGGCGATCGACTCGGGGTTGGCCATGCGACCGATGCCTCGACCGCGTCACGGACCCAGTTGAGCGGCGTGGTCGGCAGCGGCGATACAGGCTGGGATTCACAGCTGCTGACCATCTTCGGGGTGCCCGCGGCGTCATTGCCGGCGATCATGGACAGCGCGGGCGCGTTGGGGGAGCTGCGTCATCCACGCTGGCGGCAACACTTGCCGCTCCACGCCCGGGTCGTGGACCAGCAGGCCGCGCTGGCGGGCAGCGGCTGCGTCCGCGTGGGCCAGGTTAAGGCGACCTTTGGCACGGGTGTGTTCGTGCTGGCCCACCTCGGCGACCGTCGACCGGGGCCAGACGCGCGCGAGTCAGGGCTGCTGCCCACCGTTGCCTGGCACATCGCCGGGCAGACGCAGTACGCCGTGGAGGGCGGCGTGTTCACGGCGGGTGCGTTCCTGCGCTGGCTGAGCCAGGATCTGGGCCTGGCCGCTGACACGGCGGCCCTCCTGGACCTTGCCCGGACCGTGCCAGACGCGGCGGGTGTGCGCATCCTGCCCGCGCTCGCGGGCCTGGGTGCCCCGTGGTGGCGACCAGGGGCTCGTGCCGTCGTCGCGGGCATCGGGCTGGAGACCGGTCGCGCGAACGTGGCGCGCGCCGCTGTCGAGGCCATCACGTGGCGGGTCGCCGACATCATGGCCGCGGTGGGCCCTTTCATGCCCGTCGATCGCCTGCGTATCGACGGTGGCCTGAGTGCCCATCCGCTGCTGGCGGCGCTGCAGGCGGATGCCCTGGGCATCCCGGTCGAGCGCATGGAGGCGGATGCGACCTGTGCCGGTGTCGCCGGGCTCGCGGCCGTTGGCGCGGGGATCTGGTCCACTACCGACGAGATCGCGGCACGCATCCGGCCCGCGGAGCATGTCACGCCAACGCTGTCGCCGGGCTCGGGTGCTGACCGCGCCGCCTGGGCTCGGTTCGTGGAGCGAGCGGCGGCGCTGCTCGAGTGACCGACCGCCTGCCGCCCTCGGCAGGGTGAAGCGTCGGCCGGATGACGCGATGACGCGTTGCTGCCGCCGATGCGGGGTGTCTCAGTCGACGCGCAGCTCGATCTCCGTGACGGTGCCGGACTGGATGGACCAGGCGCGCACCACGGGTGTGTCGTTCGCAAGTGAGCAGATGAGATACAGCGCATCCGGGTAGGCCGCAAGGCCGACGTCCGTATCCGACGGGACCGCGGGAGACCCGACGTGGGAGTGGACGATGCCCCAGACCATCTCGTCTGCGTCGTCGATGGCCAGCATCGCG